>NZ_CP047935.1:327547-655094 GCF_014279995.1 Synechococcus sp. BIOS-E4-1
TAATTGCTGTTGTTTGATGAATCCCTCCCGCAGCTTGAGACCTTCTAATCGACCGATGAAATCCTTTTTTGATCGATTGTTTGCTCTGCTTAGTCTTTTTATTCTTTCGCCTCTGTTTATTGTTACGGCCTTATTGGTGCGTTGGCGACTCGGAACTCCTGTTCTGTTCAGGCAACAGCGCCCTGGCTACCGCGGAAAGCCTTTCTGGCTTTTGAAGTTCCGAACCATGAGGAATGCCTGTGATGCTGGCGGCGCTTTACTTCCTGATGCTCAGCGGCTTACACCTTTCGGTCGCTGGCTTCGCGCTACTTCGATTGATGAGCTTCCAGAGCTGATCAATATCTTGCGCGGCGAAATGAGCTTCATTGGCCCCAGGCCCTTGCTGATGCAATATCTCCCGTTATATTCTCCCCAGCAGGCTCGCCGACACGACGTGAAACCCGGCTTCAGTGGTTGGGCCCAGATCAATGGACGTAATTCTATCTCCTGGGATGAGAAGTTCCGCCTAGATGTCTGGTACGTCGATCACCAAAGTTTTAGGTTGGATCTACTCATCTTTTTGCTAACGATCTGGAAGGTGATCCGTCGCGAAGGCATCAGTGCACGTGGCGAAGCAACAGTTCAGTATTTCAAAGGTTCTCCTTCAAATGACTAAAATTCTTTTTATGGGTCGTAAGAAAGTTGCCGCGAAGTGCTTAAGGTGGCTTCATTCTTTGCCTGAGGTGGAGATAGTCGCCACCGTTACTGACAGTCATCTTGAGGGTTCAGTGACTGCTGTTTTGTCTGCCGAGCTTGGGATCCCTTTATTGGATTACGACTCTGCAATGGAGCGCGCGTTTGAACTGGACATTGATCTTGGTATTTCTGTCCTTTATTGGCGTAAACTAAAAGGGGCGCTGCTTTTCCCCCAAAGTAAGCATGGTTGTGTAAATTTTCATCCAGCACTTTTACCTCAATACAAGGGTTGTGCGGGATATAACCTCGCCATCATGGATGGTTTGTCTCAGTGGGGCTCGACGTGCCATTACGTCGACGAGGAAATCGATACTGGCGGAATTTTGGATGTCCAGAAATTTAACGTCGATTCCGATTTTGAAACGGCTCTCTCTCTCGAGGCTAAAACTCTCAATGTTATGGAGCAGCAGTTCAGGAGGGTGATTCAGGCAATCCTTGCTTCGCCAAATGGTCGTCTTTCTGTTTCTCCAAATATTGGTGGTAAGTATGTCTCACGTTTTCAAATGGAAGAGTTAAAGCAAATTTTGCCTGGCGAGGATCCTGATAGAAAGTCCAGAGCTTTTTGGTTTCCTCCTTATTGTGGTGCGTGGGTTGAAGTGAATGGTCAAAGAGTAAATGTCATCCCGGATTGTGTTCTTCGCGCAATGGGTGATCCCACAGCTACAAGTTTGTTTGCAGACCCTTGTGTCGGGAAAATTTGACGAAAGTAATTGTTAATCGATGTTAGCGTTTACTTGCGTGCAGTGTCGTGGCGGAGCTATTTTTGCTGATTGTCTGTTTGATGGACGTTAGTTTAAGTCCTTTTTTGTTTGCTTCCTCAAGTGATTCTACCTCTCTGGCCTTCGTTTGATGCTGAACAAATTGCAGTCGCCAGCCAGGTTCTCGCCTCAGGAAAAGTAAACACCTGGACCGGCAATGAGACAAGGGCTTTTGAGGACGAGTTTGCTCTATGGTCCGGCACTAGTCATGCTATTGCCTTAGCCAATGGCTCTTTGGCCCTTTCCGCTGCCTATTTGGCTGTTGGTCTCGGCCAGGGCGATGAGCTGATTACTACGCCACGCACTTTTATCGCTACTGCCTCAAGCGCCGTACTTCTTGGTGCAAAGCCGATCTTCGCGGATGTCGATCCGAATTCCGGAGCGATCACAGCCTCCACCATTGCTCCGCTGATCACCCCTCGTACCAAGGCTATTGCTGTGGTGCATTTAGGCGGCTGGCCTGCTGATATGCCAGCGATCTGCGATCTTGCCCGAGCTCATGGCATCGCCCTTATTGAGGACTGTGCGCAGGCACATGGGGCTCGCATTAACGATCAGTCAGTGGGCAGCTTCGGCGATGTGGCGGCTTGGAGCTTCTGTCAGGACAAGATCATGTCCACCGCGGGTGAAGGTGGAATGGTGAACACCTCGCGCCCTGAACTCTGGGATGCGATGTGGTCTGTCAAGGACCATGGCAAAACCCATGATGCTGTCTTCGGACGAGATCACCAATCAGGCTTTCGCTGGCTGCATGAACGCTTCGGTTCTAATTTCCGCCTCACTGAGCTGCAAAGCGCCATCGGTCGTGTTCAGCTTCAGCGCCTTCAAGAATGGACCTTTACTCGCACTCGTAATGCTCTCTTGCTCGCGGAAGCACTGGGTGATTTTCCCTCAGTGCGTGTGCCCCGACCGCCAGAGCATCTCACCCACGCTTGGTATAAATTTTATGCTTTCGTAGAGCTCGAGGCCATGGCCGATGGCTGGAGCCGTGATCGCGTTCTTTCGGAGATTGCTTCACTCGGGTATCCCGCTCTCTCGGGTAGCTGTAGCGAGGTCTATCTGGAGAAATGCTTTCAGGATGCTGGGCTGGCTCCAGCCGAGCGTCTGCCTGTGGCTCGGATGCTCGGTGAAACCAGTCTGATGTTCTTGGTGCACCCGACCATTACCCCTCATCAGATGGAAGGCTACGCCGACGCTGTCCGATCAGTTGTTCAACGAGCCTGCCGATGAACGTGCGTTTCGCCTCTGTTTGGGCTGCGCAGCCACTGACTGGCACCCCCCCCCCTCATTCGCAGACTCCTGCTCATCGGCATTGATGCGCTCCTACTGCCTTTGGCGGTATGGCTGAGTTTCTGGTTCCGTTTGGCGCATCCCCTTCATCCCAACTTCATCTCTGCTGGTAGTTGGATTTTGATCAGTAGCCTCTTCATTGGATTGCCTCTCTATGCATACACCGGGCAATACAAAGGCCTCACCCGCTACGTGGGCAGTGCTGCCTTCTATCCCCTCGCCGGGCGCAACGGACTGCTCGTGCTCTTGTTGGCTGGCATCGGCGTGATGCTGCGGCTGCCGATGCCGCCCCGCAGCAGCTGGATCCTGTTGTGGTTGCTGCTGACAGGCTTCACAGGGGCGGTGCGCTTTGCCTTGCGAGATATGTTGCTCAATTTGCGTTCTACTCAGCACAAGCAGCAGTTGCGTGTCGCCATCTACGGCGCCGGTCAAGCCGGTGCCCAGTTGGCGGCCGCCTTGCGGCTTGCCGGCAACCACAGGATCGTCGCCTTCCTCGACGACAACCCGGCCTATTGGAGTCGTTCGATCAACGGTGTTGCAATCCAACCGCCCCAGAAATTGATGGAAATGGAGGATTCCATTGATCAGGCGCTCCTGGCGATTCCTTCTCTTCCCCGTAGTGAACGGCGTCGCATTGTCGAGGGCCTTCAGAGTCTTGGCATCCCCGTATTGCAGGTGCCGTCGGTGGATGACCTCACCTCCGGTCGCGCCCGTATCGATGCTCTGCGTCCAATCGCGATTGAAGATCTGCTTGGTCGCGATGAGGTGCCAGCCGATCCACAGCTGCTTGGCCCAGGCATTCGTGATGCCGTGGTCTTCGTCACCGGTGCTGGCGGCTCGATTGGTTCGGAGCTCTGCCGCCAGATCCTGGGGTTGTTTCCAGCGCGGTTGATTCTTCTGGAAAGCAGCGAGCCGGCGCTCTATGCCATCGAGCAGGAACTCTGTTTGTCGTTGCCTGATGGAGTGGCGCTTCAAGCAGTTCTTGGCAGTGCCACTAACCCGCAGTTGTTGCAGCGCTTGTTTGATGAGCAGGCGGTGGAGCTTGTGTTCCATGCCGCTGCTTACAAGCATGTCCCCCTCGTGGAGGCCAATCCGTTGGCAGGCCTGGCCAACAACGTGGGTTCTACGGATCAGGTGTGCCGCGCCGCAGTCGCCAGCGGGGTGAGGAAGGTAGTGCTGATCTCCACTGACAAAGCCGTGCGCCCCACCAACGTGATGGGAGCATCCAAGCGTCTGGCCGAATTGGTGGTTCAAGCCCACTCTGCTGAGTCCACCAGCACCTGTTTGTCCATGGTGCGCTTTGGCAATGTGCTCGGCTCCTCAGGCTCGGTGGTGCCCTTGTTTCGCCGCCAGATCGCTGCCGGTGGTCCGATCACCCTCACCCATCCGGAGATCATCCGCTATTTCATGACCATCCCTGAGGCGACCACGTTGGTGATTCAGGCCTCCGTGCTCGCCCAAGGTGGAGATGTGTTCCTCCTCGACATGGGCGAACCGGTACGGATCAAAGCCCTGGCTGAGCAAATGGTGCGGCTGAGTGGTTTATCCCTGCGTGATGCAGCCTATCCCGATGGTGACATAGAGATCGTTTGCACTGGTTTACGCCCTGGCGAGAAACTCTATGAGGAGCTGCTGATCGATGCTGAATCCCAGCCCACCGCCCATCCGTTGATCTACCGGGCAATGGAACGATCCTTACCTCCTCATGAACTCTGGCCCAAATTAGATGCTTTGAATAGAGCGTTTGCAGCGCAGGATGTGGAAGCAGCGCTCAAGGTTTCGGCGGAGCTGGTGCCTGAATGGCGAAGGGCCAAGCCTTGACAAGAGCTGTGCCTATCTACCCCTCATTGAGCAAGTGTTGAGTGCTCCGAGACCTCTGTCGCTCCGTATGCTCATGTAGTAATCCCTGTCATGCAAGCCGAAGCTGGGGAATTGCGTCTTCAGCCTTTTTCGATGAAAAATGAGCGAGCTTGTCGTCTAGCGTCCCGACGAAGTGGTGCCTCTTCTGCAGACCACCGCTAAGGGACGTTTCGCCTCTAGGAATCAGCGATAACCTTCCAGCGTTTGACGGCTTAGCCCCATCTTTTAATGCCAGTTGCTTCAATTCGCTCTATTTGTTGCATCGGTGCTGGTTACGTTGGCGGACCGACCATGGCAGTCATTGCCGACCGCTGCCCTGAAGTACAGGTCACAGTCGTAGATATCAACCAAACCCGCATCGATGCCTGGAATAACAGTGATCTGAACATGCTGCCGGTGTACGAGCCAGGCTTGGATGCCGTTGTTGGGCGTGCGCGAGGCCGAAACCTGCATTTCTCAACGGCTGTGGACGAGGCGATCGGCGCAGCAGATATGGTTTTTATTTCCGTCAACACTCCCACCAAAACCAAGGGTTTGGGAGCTGGTCAGGCCAGTGATCTGCGTTGGGTGGAAGCCTGCGCCCGTCAGGTTGCTAAGTCGGCAGTGGGTCACACGATTGTGGTGGAGAAAAGCACCCTGCCGGTGCGTACCGCAGAAGCGGTCAAGGCCATTCTCTCTGCTGCGCAGCAATCCTCCGCGGGTACCGAATGCAGTTTCGCGGTGCTGTCCAACCCTGAATTTCTCGCCGAAGGCACCGCGATCCCTGATCTTGAGTCGCCGGACCGGGTGCTGATCGGCGGCGAAAGCCCTGAGGCCATTGACGCTCTGGCATCGGTGTATGCACAGTGGGTGCCGCAGGAGCGCATTCTGCGCACCAACCTTTGGAGCAGCGAACTCTCCAAGCTCACCGCGAATGCCTTTTTGGCTCAACGGATTAGCTCGATCAACTCTGTTGCAGCTCTCTGTGAAGCCACTGGTGCTGATGTGCGCGAGGTGGCCCGCGCGGTTGGCAGCGACAGCCGAATTGGTTCCAAATTTTTGCATGCTGGGCCGGGCTTTGGTGGCAGTTGCTTCCAGAAAGACATCCTCAACCTGGTTTATCTCTGCAGGCATTTCGGGCTCCCTGATGTAGCCAACTACTGGGAGTCAGTGGTGCAGCTGAATAGCTGGCAACAGCACCGCATTGCTCGCTTGGTGGTGCAGAAACTGTTCGGTACCGTCACCGGCAAACGCCTGGCCATCCTTGGTTTTGCCTTCAAGGCCGACACCAACGACACCCGCGAAGCTCCGGCGATCCGCATTGCTAAGGATTTATTGGAAGAGGGCGCTCAGCTCGCAATCCATGATCCCAAGGTTGATTCGGATCAAATTGCTCGTGATCTGAATTTGGCAGCCAGCACTGCACCGGATGCTGAGTCGGGCCCTACGCGTGCCGCACTCAGCGGTGAGGGCACTTGGTGGCCCAGTAACGAAATTGACTCGGCCTTGAAGGGAGCTGATGCTGTGCTCATCCTCACGGAGTGGAGCCAGTACAGAGAACTCGATTGGGCAGTACTGGCTCCATTGATGCGTCATCCCGCCTGGGTGTTTGATGCCCGCTCGATGGTCACACCGGCAGAGGTTCAGGCCGCCGGTCTTTATCTCTGGCGTGTGGGTGAGGGTCAGTCATGAAACGCCCTGTTTTGGTTACGGGTGCTGCTGGTTTCATCGGTGCTGACCTCTGTCTGCGTTTATCGGAACGCGGCGAACTAGTCGTCGGTATCGACAATCTCAACAGTTACTACGATCCCCAACTCAAGCCGCACGCCTCGCTCGCATGGATTCAGTAGCTCCAACTGATTCCTGCCGTTCTATGAGCAGCAGCCTGTGAACCACCCTGTAAGCCTGTATGCCGCAAGCAAGAAAGCCAATGAGCTAATGGCTCATACTTACAGCCATTTGTATGGCCTGCCTGCAACTGGACTGCGTTTTTTCACCGTGTATGGCACCTGGGGGCGGCCGGATATGGCGCCGATGCTCTTCGCCAAGGCGATCCTCGCGGGCGATCCGATCAAGGTGTTTAACCACGGAAAGATGCAGCGTGATTTCACTTATATCGACGACATCGTTGAAGGGGTGCTGCGCTGCTGCGATAAACCTGCGACGGCTAATACAGAATTTGATCCTCTGCAGCCCGATCCAGCTACTGCCGCAGCTCCTCACCGGGTGTTCAACAATGGCAACAGCCAGCCCACTGAACTTCTGCGCTTCATTGAAGTGATGGAACAGGCGTTAGGGAAAGCAGCGATCAAGGATTTTCAGCCGATGCAGCCTGGTGATGTGGTGGCCACTGCTGCAGACACTCAGGCCTTGGAGGATTGGGTTGGGTTCCGCCCCAGCACGTCGATCGAGTTTGGAGTGGGTTGTTTTGCCAGTTGGTATCGCAATTTTTACGGCGTCTGAGTGTTATTGCCACTGGGCTGAACCTTTCCTATGGCCTACTGGCTTAGCAAAATCCTGCCCCTGGCTCTGTTGCCTCTTGGCCTCAGTCTGATCCTGCTGCTGGTCGGCTTGATCGGTCGCTTGCGCTGGCCGGTGATCACTGCAGCGGTGCTGCTTTGGCTGTTTTCTCTGGGATTGGTGAGCCAGATCCTTTGGCGCTGGTTGGAGTCACCTTGGCAGCGCCAATCCGCAGCCAAAGCGGCGTCGGCTGATGCGATCGTTGTGCTCAGTGGCGGACGTCACCCCGTGCCAGGAGCAGCGCGCGTTAGCGAGTGGCATGACCCTGATCGCTTCTTCGCTGGGCTTGAGCTTTATCGCTATGGCAAAGCACCTCTCTTGTTATTTACCGGGGGTGTCAGTCCTTTTCGACCCGGTGAACAACCGGAAGGGCAGCGTTATTTGGTGGAAGCTCAACAGCTCGGCATCCCTGCTTCGGCGATGGAGACCACGCTGCCGGTGGTCAATACTGCGCAAGAAGCCAATGCAATTTACAAGCTGTTGCAGGGTTCTGATCGCTTGGACAGCAGCCCAAGCATTCTTCTAGTTACCAGTGCATTTCATATGCGCCGAGCCCAACGCTTGTTTGAACGTCAGGGTTTGAGGGTGGTGCCATTCCCGGTGGATTTCCAGGCCCGTGGCAATTGGGCAGGGCCTCTTTGGCGCGATCCCATTCAGTGGATTCCGACCGCTGGTGCTCTTGATGGCAGTTCCCGCGCTTTACGTGAATTGCTTGGGCGACTGGTTTATCGGACTTGGTAGGTGTTCCAATATTTTTTGATCAAGTAATTTAATTTCTTATGACGTTGATTGATCGCAAATAAGCCCATAAAAAAACCAGGATTAGACCCGGAATTTTTGTTTCGAATGAAAGTGTCAAAAAAGTCAGGCCGAACCAACTCCCGTGTAAGACCCGTAAAAGAACAGTCCAACAACAAAAATGGCAGCCATGCCACCAGCTGTTGCCACCAGCCAGAGGGGAAGAGCTCCTTCAGTCCAGCGTGAGCGCCATTTGACAGCTGGAGAACCATCAGGAAGACGGTCAGGAATACGTCCGTCTGGCAAATTGCCTGCATTCTTAGGCTTCATGATTTAAAACCTCAGTTGAAGAAGTAGCTGGAGAACAAAATGCCGGTGACGAACACGAACAGCAATCCGAGATAGAGGCTGGTTCTGTTGAGTTCAACAGGCAAGGTGTTGGGATTTTTGTTGCGCTCCATGATGAGTCAGATCTGTTGAATCAACGACGGATGAACTGCATGGCTGCCAGAGCACCCAAGAAAAAGACGGTTGGGACGCCCAGGGTATGGAGCGCAAGCCAACGGACCGTGAAGATCGGATAAACGCGAGGCTTAGAGGTGGTTGGAGACTGGGTCATGGATGGGAATTACTTGTTCAGGCGGACATCGAGGTCGGATTTGCCTTCGAATCGCTGGCTGAGAACGGGTGCTTTGCCTTCATTGACCTGGAAATATGCATCCGGTCGGGGAGTTCCAAAGGCGTCGTAGGCAAGACCTGTCGACACAAACAGGAAGCCTGCAAGGAAAATGGAAGGCAGCGTGATGGCGTGGATCACCCAGTAACGGATGCTGGTGATGATCTCGAAAAACGGGCGTTCACCCGTAGAGCCTCCAGCCATAAAAAAGATCCTCTGTCTTGCGAGATCCTAAGTGCATAGGGCTCATCTCCGCGCATGACCCTTCTGGTTGGTTACGAAGAGTTGTTGGTCGAAGGGGGGAAACGATTCAAGTCAGCGCGGACCAACGCAGCATCAGACCCCTTTCACCCAGCAGGAATACATGCTGTTGGCGATCAGTGTCGTCGAAGACAAAGCGCGTGAAATTGGTTGGAGCCTGCACGCTTTCAGGATCGCGCTCCCAACTGTTGCCTTCGTCTCGGCTGACGAGAAGGGTGCCGTTGCCACCGCTGGCCCAGATCGCGCCGTCATCAGACCAGGCCATGTCCAGGTACCCATAGCCATTAGTGATGGGGATGATTGGCTTGCTCCAGTTTTCTTTGTCAGAGGCGTCTTCGTTGAAGCGAATCTGAGCACCGCGAGCCACCATCCAGAGCCGGCCATCGGGCTGGTAGCCGATGCTCTGAAGACGTTGGCTGCTGACCCGTTGGTGAACCTGCCAGACCGGTTGTCCGGGATCCCAGGTGGCATAGAAGTTGCCAAGGCTGCTCACGCTCACGTAGGCACCATCAGGGCTTCGGCGCAGGTCACGTGTTGCACCTGCCGCATCGCTCACCTCAGCGTCCCAGCTGCCACCACCGTCGCTGGTTCGGTAGACAGCCCCCACGTTGGTGGCCAGTTCGGCGCTGTTGGGGCCAAGGGCAGTGATCAGATAAGGCTCTCCTGGCAGCTTGGTGTCCAGGAACAGTCGCGTCCAGTTCTGTCCAGCGTCGGTGGTGTGCATCAGCAGGCCGGGCTGACCGGCGATCCAGCCGTCATCACCATCAAAAGCGATGCTGATCAGGCGGAAATTCTCTTCCTCCGGCAGATCCAGACTGCGTTCGTTCCAGCTCGCGCCACCATCGTTGCTCTCCAGAATCAGGCGATTGCTGCCCACCAGGAAGCCATGGTCGGCGCTGGTGAAAGCAATGTCCAGCGGATTGGCCTGGGTGTTGAGATCAATCACCTGCCAGGGGCTGGCGGTCGCTGTTGGAACTTTGGTGGTCACACAACCACCAAGACCGAAGCCGATGCAGACCACAAGTGCTAACTGGGCCAGGGATTTGATCAGGGAATTCATGCCGGATTGAGAATGAAGGCAGGCTTGGAGCAATGCGGGTGATTCAGCGCGAAACCATCTGCGCAGATGAATCAGCGCTTAACGCAGGGAATACAACGAGAGGAAGAACGCAAATCCAAGAGCCAAACTGCCAAAGATCAGCACATTCTTCTGGCCTGGAGTCAAGCGGTTGACACCCAGTCCGAAATCGAGATTTTCTTCAAAACCGCTGGCCTTGGAGCGCGGGCCGATGTCGCGGAAGGCGCCAACTTTGCTGCGGCAGACGGGACAGCGAAACGTGAAAGCATCCAACTGTTGAAATGGAGTGCCTGTTTCGATACGCAATTTTTTGACGCCTTCTTCAGGGTCGTAAACGAATCCGCAGCTTCTGCACTCGAAGCGGTGCGTGAGTGGATCACTGGCTTGTTCCGCCAGAGTTTTCTCAGGGGCGCGAACCTTGGCCTCAGTTGAGATCTGCTCAGAGGGATCCGCTTCTGAGCCTGTCTGCTCGTCGTCAGTGATGCTCTCACTCGCAGGGTCCTGCGGTGCCTGTATTTCGTCGCTCACCGCTGACTGACCGAAGGGATGACACTCTATCTGCGTTACCCGGCCAAACGTCAGCCAGAGGCTGTAAATGCCAGACTGAATCGCACATTGGTGCTGCCCAGATGTTTGTGCTCCCGGGCTATGACGCCTTCCTGGGCTTTCTGTTGATCGCCGGAGCTGTGCCTGTGCTGGCTTTGGTGACCAACAAGCTTGTTTCCCCGCGCAGTCAGGTCGGTGAGCGCGAGCTCACCTATGAATCGGGCATGGAGCCGATCGGTGGGGCTTGGATCCAGTTCAACATCCGCTACTACATGTTTGCGCTGGTCTTCGTGATCTTCGATGTGGAGACGGTTTTTCTCTACCCCTGGGCCGTGGCATTCCACCGACTAGGTATTTTGGCTTTCATAGAAGCGTTGGTGTTCATTGCCATCCTCGTGGTGGCTTTGGCCTATGCCTGGCGTAAGGGCGCCCTGGAGTGGAGCTGATCCCATGACCTCATCCATTGAACGAGCTGCAACAACCGGGGATGCCCCCTCAATCCAGGCCGTTCGCGACCTGAGGGAATCCAGTTGTGGGCCAGTGGCTGGTGCTGCTGATGGGGTGCCGACGGTTACTCAGGACCTCAGTGAAAACATCATTCTCACCAGTCTTGATGATCTGCACAACTGGGCCCGATTGAGCAGTCTCTGGCCACTTCTCTACGGAACAGCGTGCTGTTTCATCGAATTCGCTGCCTTGCTGGGCTCCCGTTTCGATTTCGACCGCTTTGGTCTTGTGCCACGAAGTTCACCTCGCCAGGCAGACCTTTTGCTGGTTGCTGGCACAGTCACCATGAAAATGGCGCCTGCATTGGTGCGTCTGTATGAGCAGATGCCCGAACCCAAATATGTGATTGCCATGGGTGCTTGCACCATCACCGGTGGCATGTTCAGTGCAGACTCGACCACTGCGGTTCGTGGTGTGGACAAGCTGATTCCGGTTGACCTTTATCTTCCCGGCTGTCCGCCAAGGCCTGAGGCGATCTTTGATGCTGTGATCAAGCTGCGCAAAAAAGTAGCCAATGAATCCGTGGCCGATCGCCGTCTGTTGATGCAAACCCATCGCTACTGCACGGTGGAGCATGCGATGACTCCTGTTGAGCCGATCGTCACCGGCGCTTACCTGCGTGCTGAAACACAGGTCGCCGCTCTCAAGCCTGGTGCCGGTTTGCCGATGCCCGCCCTGGAGACTGCCCAACACGAGAGGGGCGAAGCCGAAATGGTCGAAGCCGAGACCGTCACGATCCCCGAAGAGTCATGAGCGCCACCCCTGAGAAGGACACCAAGCCCGAAAAGCTCACCGAAGCTGAGAACAACCCAAAACCTCAGAAGGAGGCCAAGAAGGATGCTCCAGTGGCAACAGGCCCCGAGCCAGGTCCCGTCAGTCAATGGCTGAGTGAGCAAGGCTTTGAACATGTGGTTCTGGATCCTGACCATGTCGGGGTTGAGCAGATCGGTGTTGAGGGATTGTTCCTCCCCGTGATTGCAGCGGCACTCAAGAGCCATGGATTTGATCATCTGCAGTGCCAGGGCGGCTACGACGAAGGGCCCGGCCAGCAACTCGTCAGCTTTTATCACTTCATTGCCATGGCAGAGGTTGCCGACGGTCTTGTGGATCAGTTACGCGAAGTGCGCCTGAAAGTGTTTCTCCCCAGAGAGGGAGAGCCGAGTATTCCCAGTCTTTACGGGCTGTTTCGCGGGGCTGATTGGCAAGAGCGCGAAACATTCGACATGTTTGGAATCACGTTCGAAGGTCACCCCCATCCCAAGCGCTTGCTGATGCCTGAGGACTGGACCGGTTGGCCTTTGCGTAAGGACTATGTGCAGCCTGACTTTTATGAGATGCAGGACGCATATTGATTTCGAAAAAACATTTCGCTTCTTGAGTCCTTGAGATTCGGGCGCGTCGAATCAACTTGCTAACGACGCTTTATCGGTTTTGTGCTTTCTGTAAAAGCGCATCACTCCCAGCGCCAGACTGCGTGGGTCATGACGCAGGGTTGCGGTTGGCCTGCTGCCTTGCAGTGGTGCTTCCATCACGTCGTACCCCTCGGTCTCCAGCTCGCGGCGATTGCAGGTCACCGGCTCAGCGCCGCGTGAGCGGTAATGCTTGATCAGGGGTAAGTCTGCGATGGGCTCTTGAGCGAGCACGGCATCAAAGAGTCGATGGTTGATGCCCAGTGAGGCCAGTTGGGCTTCGATGGCCCTCAGATGTCCGCTCACATCCAGTCCGTCAGTTTCACCGGGCTGCGTCATCAGATTGCAGATGTAGAGCCTGGGTGCACGGCTGCGCTGAATGGCACTCACCAGTTCAGGAACCAGCAGATTGGGCAGCAGTGAGGTGTAGAGGCTTCCTGGGCCCAGCAGAATCAGATCCGCCTGGGCAATGGCTTCCAAAGCTCTCGGCAGTGCTGGGGGGCGTTCCGGCAGGCATCCCAGGCGAACGATCGGGCTTGGTGCCTTTCCGATCGCCGATTCCCCTTCGATGCGGCGACCGTCCTCCAGTTCCGCCCACAGCCGCACATCCACATTGGTGGCGGGTACCACCTGGCCTTGCACAGCCAGCACTCGGCTTGAGGCGGTGATCGCCGTTTCCAGGCTGCCGGTGATGGCGGTGAGCGCCGAAAGGAAAAGATTGCCGAAGCTGTGACCCTCAAGGCCTCCCCCGGCGGAGAAGCGGTACTGAAACAGACGCGTCAGCAGTGGTTCTTCGGTGGATAAGGCGGCCAGACAGTTGCGGATGTCGCCGGGTGGCTGCACGCCCAGCTCTCGCCGCAGCACGCCGCTGCTGCCGCCGTCGTCAGCCACGGTGACGATGGCCGTGATGTGGCTGCTGTAGCGCTTGAGCCCACTCAGGAGCGTGGAAAGTCCGGTGCCGCCGCCGATGGCCACGATGTTCGGGCCACGGTTGAGGCGGCTTTTGGCGCGCAGTGCATCCACCAGAACGGTGTCTTTTTCAGGAGCCAGGGCCTGCTGGATGGAGCCGAAGCTGCGGCTCTGCCCCCAGAGCAGCAGACCGATGCCCACGAGCAGCACCAACGGACCGGTAATCCCCCTGGGCAGGACTCGGGTGATCCAGCTCAATGATTCCTGGATGGCCCAGAGCATCCAGTAGATCGGCTGTAAATCGGCCCAGACGGCAGCGCCGAGCAGCGCCAGCATCAGTCCAATCCCTGAGGTGAGCAGCCAGCGCTTCACCACCAGACCTGGCTGAAGCCAGCGCACCGCTCGGCGGGAGCGCATCATCAGATCACGCTGCCGTGCGGCCTGCATGGCCCGGATGCGTTGACGGCGTCCGCGGTGGCTGGGGCTGGTCAAGTGCAATCCGGGGCCGGGGTCGTCGCTTCCCTTGCGATGAGAGAACTGTACGGAAGTTGTTCTTGATGGCCATCCCCTTCGCTGCAAACAAGGCAAGATGGGCCTCTGACGCGCAAAAGCCCCGTGCCGACCAGGCTGGACCCGACATCTCCAGCAACCCAGACGCCTGTGGTGGAGATGCGTGACCTCACCATGCAGTGGGGGGCCAAGCCGGTGCTGGACAATGTGAAGCTGTCCATGCAGCCGGGTGAGCGTATTGCCGTGGTTGGGCCTTCAGGGGCGGGGAAGTCCACGGTCCTGCGGTTATTGGCTGGTCTGCAGTTGCCCACTGCCGGTGAACTGCGCCTGTTTGGTGAACCGCAGGATTACCTCCGCCTTGATCAGCGCCGTCCGCCGGACGTGCGACTGGTGTTTCAGAACCCTGCATTGCTGGCCTCACTCACTGTTGAAGAAAACGTCGGCTTTCTGTTGATGCGCCTCGGGCGACTGAAAGCTCCCCAGATTCGTGAGCGGGTTCAGCAGTGTCTTGAGGCCGTTGGTCTGAATGATGTGGCTGATAAATATCCCGGCCAGCTCAGTGGCGGCATGCAGAAACGGGTGAGCTTCGCCAGGGCTCTGATTGACGATCCCGACCGCGAAGAGGGTGCGATGCCACTGTTGCTTTATGACGAGCCGACGGCAGGGCTTGATCCGGTTGCCTCAACCCGCATCGAGGATCTGATCGTGAAGACCACCACCGTGGCCCGTGGCTGCTCAGTTGTGGTGAGTCATGTGCAGAGCACAATCGAGCGTTCTGCGGAACGCATCGTGATGCTCTACGGAGGCCGTTTTCAGTGGGACGGCAGTGTCGATGAGTATCGCTCCACCGACAACCCCTACGTCGTTCAGTTCAGGACGGGTAACCTGCGCGGACCGATGCAGCCCTCCGACCAATGAGCCATGCGCCGTAGTGTCCGCGAAGCCTTGGTTGGCTTTTCGATCGTCGGAGCGATCGCAGGATTTGCCGGCACCATGCTGTGGCTCAGAGGAGTGCGTCTCGGGTCGGAGACCTGGACTGTGACTGCAGACTTCGCCAATGCCGGAGGACTGGCGGCCCGCTCACCCGTCACGTTTCGCGGAATCATGGTGGGAACGGTCCGATCCGTCAAAGTGACTCCGATGGCGGTGAAGGCCATGTTGGAGATCCATGCCGACGATCTCAAGCTGCCGTTGCCTGTGAAGGCTTCCGTCTCTTCGTCATCACTTCTGGGGGGCGATTCACAGGTTGAACTGGTCACAACAGGCTCGCCGCTACCAAAAAATGCGCCCACGCCGAAATCAGGCCGTTGTCGCAACAGCGGAATCCTTTGCAATGGTGCAACCGTTCCTGGCGAGTCGGCCGCGAGTCTTTCCACCGTGACAGCCACCCTCGAGCAGCTGCTCAATGAGGCAAAGAAGTCGAACCTGATCCCCGAACTGGTGGAGTCCACCAAGCAGTTCGGGATCACCAGTCAGGACGCTTCAAAGTTCCTGAACACGGCAGATGTGGCGGCTGAAAATGTCGACGAGCTGGTCCACCAGCTACGCGCTGAAGTGGCCAGAGCCAATCCCACCATTGAAAATCTGAACAGGGCTACCGCTGAGGCTGCCGATGCTGCAGCCCATATCAATAATCTGGCAGGCGCGATCGACAACCCTGAAACGGTGAGTGATCTCAAGCAAACGGTGACCAATGCCCGTGATCTCACGGCTCGCATCGATCAGGTCGGTGGTGATATCGAACAGCTCACCGATGATCCCCGTTTCATGAAGAGCCTGCGCAGCGTGATGATCGGACTCGGGACCTTGTTTGAGGAGGTTTATCCCGCGCAGACCGGTACATCGAAGTAGTGCTGCAAAGTCAGGTCACTGCACTGATGGCATCCATGGCTATGGCCGCGATGGCCTGATCGCTGGCTTTCGGCAGCTGAACATATTTGCCCCCTGCGGCTTCGGCCAGGTCTTTGCCCATGCCACTGCCGATGAATTTGCGCTCGGTGTCGATCACCAGCAGCTTGATGCCCAGCATGCGGTAGCGCGTCGCCACATCCAGCACTTCCTGTTTGAGGTCAGGCTTTTGTTCGCCTTCCAATTCCGGCTGGCCCAGGGATGTGCTCAGGGGCACGTTGCCTCGTCCATCGGTAATGGCCACGACCACAACCTGGCCCAGATCGCCTGTGGCCAGGGCATTGGCGCCAACCCTGGCTGCCTGGGTCAGTCCATGGGCCAGTGGTGACCCTCCGCCGCAGGGCATGGATTCCAGGCGCCGGCGCGCAGCGGTGATCGAGCGCGTGGGAGGCAGCAGCACCTCGGCCTGATCGCCGCGGAAGGGGATCAACGCCACTTCGTCGCGGTTTTCGTAGGCCTCGGTGAGTAGCCGGATCACGGCACCTTTGGCGCTCTGCATGCGGTTGAGGGCCATGGAGCCGCTGGCATCCACCAGGAAGATCACCAGGGCTCCGGCCTGGCGCTGCAGCAGCTTTGCGCGCAGATCGGCTTCCTCAACAATCACACTGCGCTCGGGCTGGCGTTCGCGCCTTGCTTTCTGGTACGGCGCCGCTGCCCGCAGCGTGGCATCCACGGCGATGCGTCGCACGGGTCCTCTGGGCAGCATCGGTTTCACGTAGCGGCCGCGGCTGTCGCTGAGCACGACCGAACGACTGCCGCTGCTGCCGCTCTTGCTCTTGGCAGCATTGAACAGCAGCAGGTCGGGATCGATGGACACCGCCTCCGGATCGAGCATGAATTCCTCGGGGACCGAGGGCGGTGCCTCGTCCTGGTCCGACTCGTCATCGTCGCTGTTGTCGTCTTCGCGGCTGTCGTCTTCTTCGTTGTCGTTGGAGTCCTGCTCGGGCGGGTCGTTCTGATCTTGATCAGAGCCTTCCGGCGGCGGTGGTTGGTTCTCCGGGTTCTGCTCGCCTGCCTCCGGTGGTGGTGGGTTCTGGTCTTGAGGGGGTTCCGGCGGCGGTGGTGGCTCCATCTGCTGATCCGGCGGCGGCAGTTGTGACGCACGTGGTGCGATCACGAGGGCCACAGCCACCTGCAGGTCTTCCGCTTCGACCTGTTCACGACCGCTGAGGGCTGCATGAGCCCTGGCGACGCGCACGGCGTAGAGCTCGGATCGGTGCCCCTCCACGCCTCCGCGGATCGCTTCGGTGACGAGGTACTCGATCTGCTCACCACTGATGCGCACGTCCGGCAGCCACTGACGGGCCAGCAGCAGCTGGGTTGCCAGGGCATCAGTCTCCTCTTTCCAGCGCTCGGCAAAGCTGCGGCTGCATTGGCCGTGGCTCAACACCGCATTGGTGATTTCCACGCGCTCCTCCGTGCTCACAAGCTGATTGGCTGAGAGGGCGATCGCAAAGCGGTCGAGCAGGTGGTCGCGGACGTTGCCCTCCTCGGGGTTGTAGGTGGCGATCAGCAGCGGCCTGCAGGGGTGGCTGAGGCTGAGGCCTTCCCGCTCCACCTGGTTTTCACCGGTTCCCACCGCTGCCAGCAACAGATTGATGATGCCGTCATCGAGCAGGTTGAGCTCATCGACGTACAGCACTCCCCGGTGAGCTTCTGCCAGCAACCCCGGCTGGAACACAGGGCTGCCGCTGGCCAAGGATGCGGCCACGTCCACGGCACCGACCAGTCGGTCTTCGGTGATGCCAAGGGGCACCTGCACAAAGGGAGCGGGAATCACCTTGGAGGGTGGATCCTGGCTCAGCCGCTCGCGCCAGCTGGCATCCCATTCCTCGGGCCTGGTTGGGTCGAGGTTGAGCCCCGGTCCGGCAGGGAGATCCGCGCTCTCCTGATCCAGCACCTCGATCGGTGGCAGCAGGGCATGCAGGCCTCTTGCCAGAACCGACTTGCCGGTGCCTCTGCCCCCGGCGATGATCACGCCTCCCAGAGCGGGGTCCACCGCTGCCAGCATCAGCGACAGTTTCAGCGTTCCATGGCCTGTGATGGCTGCCAAAGGGAAGGCACGGCTTGCCTGTTCCTGAGCAGCTGTGCTGGCCATACCGCTGGCGACCCCTCCACCTGAAACCATGAATGTTTGCCGGCCCTGCGCGTGAGCCCCAGTCTCGCTGATCAGGCTCATTCGCTTGCTATCGCCCTTGGGGCGAACCTGCCAAGTTGCGCGGGTGAGCCTCGTCAGACTCTGATCATGGTGCGTCCTCAACTGGAGCAGCTTGTGATCCACTGGGCCAGGGCTGTTGCCGGAGAGCTGCGCTGCTCCTGGTCGCCACTGTTTGAGACGGCTGCAGTGGGCGGGCCTTCAGGGCAGCCGATGTACTGCAATGCCGTGGTGCTGTTCGAAGGAGTGCAGCGCGCCGCCGCCGAGGCTGCGGCGTTGGAGTTGCTCACGCAGCTGCATCAGCTTGAGCGGCGTTTCGGTCGTAATCGAAACAAGGAGCTGCAATGGGGTCCTCGCAGCCTCGATCTGGACCTGCTCTTCTGGGGGGAATGGCGACTGGACCATCCGCGCCTGGTCTTGCCTCACCCACGGCTGCACCTGCGCCAATTTGTGCTTGAGCCCTTGCTGGCAGCCATGCAGCGATCAGTCGACTGGCGTCCTTGAATCAGACCTTCAACTCTGAAGAGGGCAGTTCGATCACCACGTCCGCCTGCTTAAGCAGATCCCGATCGTGACTGCTGAACAAAACCAGTCGCTCCCTGGACCGTTCAAGAATCACCTCCCGAACCCGCTGGCTGGCGGTGGCATCAAGAAATGCCGTGGGCTCATCCAGAACTTCCACCGGTCGGCTCCGAAGCCAGGCTCTTAACAACCCGAGGCGATGGATCTCACCGCCGGAGAAGGGTGTCTGGGCAAGTGACATGGGGGTATCCAGGCCGTCCTGTCTGTCCAATAGGTGCTCCAGTCCCAGGCGATGCAGCCATTCCTTAATGGTTTGGTCGGCAAGATCAGCGCCAAGCAGCAGGTTGTCGCGCAGGCTGGCTTCAAACAGAGCGGCATGTTGTGGTGCGCAGGCCATCAGTCCACGCAACTGCTGAGCAGCGGCCAGCCCGTTCAGCTGAAAAGTTGTGTTTTGGCCGTGGATTGTCCAGAAGCTGTTCTCTTCATCATGCAGTCCGCTGATGCGATCCAGAAGCTTGGTCTTGCCGCAGCCTGAAGCCCCAGTGATCGCGACCAGTCGGTTGGGTTGAAGGCTGATGGATGTCGGCGCAGCTGCGCCAGGATCTGTGCTTTGCCAGTGAAGTCGGCTCCAGTGTTCCAGTCCGAGTCTTTGCAGAGAGCGTTCGCTGAGTGCTGTCCCAAATGTCAGTAAGGGGTCAGCCCGCAGTTGTTGGCGGCGCTCACGCAGCGCCTCGTATCCAGGCAGGCTGCCGAGGCACAGGCGTCGGGCCTGCACCACAGCGCTCAGGGATGTACCGGCTCGGTAGGCCAGCACCAACGTTGTGGCCAGCACCTCAGCCGTGAGTGCTTCCCCCTGGATCAGCATCCAGACGCCAGCAATGGCCACCACCAGCGTGTCGCGCCAGGCGTTGTAGCCCGCGCGTCTGCGCACCCGTTCCCTGAGCAGCCAGCGGCCTTTGGCGGTCTCCCGTGCAAAGCGATTCAGCAGCCAGACTTCAGCGGCAGCGGCACGCAAGGCATTGAGTCCATGCAGGCCATCCCCCACTGTTCGCTGCAGGGCTGCATTCAGGCGGCTCTGGATCCGGCCCAGTCCCCAACTGCCGGATCGCTTGAGCAGGGCTGCGCTCGCAGTGGCCGCCAGCGCCAGCAGCAGCGGCCAGGCTGCAGTGCGCCCCACCACCAGCACGCTGATGAGGTAAACCAGCATCGCCAGCAGCGCCTGAACCATGAGCAAGGCCTGATCCAGGCTCATGGCCGAGCGAGTGATGTCGGCCATCAGCAGTGCCAGCAGATCACCACGGCCGAGTTGATCCAGTTGCCGGGATGAGGCGGAGAACACCTCATGCAGCAACTGTTGCCGAAGCCGGTCGGTGAAGCCTGAGCGCAGCCATTCCCTGCTGACAGCCACTCGAGCCTGGATCAGACCTCGAGCAAGGATGAGGCCCACCAGCAGCACCAGGCTGGACGACAGTGGCAGCTCTCTCAGCCAAGTCGGTGATGTAGCGAAATCTGTTCCCGAGCTCAGCAAAAGGCTCACGGCCAACCCAAGTCCGGCGATGTCCAGCAGGCTGCTGACCACGCTCAGCAAGGTCTGCAGGCTGAGTTGTCGCCAGCCCGCCTCCCGCGCCAAGGCCTTCAGGAGCTGCAGCTGCTGCCGCCGGGGGAGCACTTTGGGTGGCGAAGACTTCAAGGCTTGACCGGTGAGCGCGATGCCGAAAGAAGGGACAGTCCTCCGTCGATCCTGACGCTCACCCGCCATGCTGGTGCCGATTGTCCTGAGAAGCCATGGCCCCGCTGCCGGCTCCAGAGCCCTATGAGCTGCTGGAGACCATCGATGCCCTGGATGCGCGCAAGGTGCGCTTCGAGCGCAACCGCATCAGGTTGCCGATGGGGGTGGAGGGCAGCTTCGGGATCATCAAGCATCCGGGAGCTGCCCTGGCAGTACCGATCACCAATGAGGGACAGGTGGTGGTGCTGCGTCAGTACCGCTTTGCTGTTCAGGCCAGGCTGCTGGAGTTCCCGGCCGGCACGCTTGAGGAAGGCGAAGATCCCCTGGAATCGATGAAGCGTGAGCTGGGTGAAGAGGCGGGCTACAGCGCCGCCCGCTGGGATGCACTCGGCCCAATGCTGCCTTGTCCTGGGTATTCCGATGAGGTGATCCATTGTTTCCTAGCCAGGGATCTCGCAGAGCTGGACAATCCCCCGGCAGGTGACGACGACGAGGATCTGGAGGTTCTGCAGATGAGTCCCGCCGAACTGGATGCTCGCCTGAGCTCCGGCGAAGAGTGGCTGGATGGCAAAAGCGTGACCGCCTGGTATCGGGCCAAACAGCTGCTCGGTTTCTGAATGTTCGATCCAAGATGAGCAACCCTCGCACGCTGTTCTGGCACCGCCGCGATCTGCGCCTGACGGACAACTCAGGTCTTCAGGCGGCCGTAGCACTCGGCCCGGCTGTGACCGGTGTTTATGTGCTTGATCCGGCTCTGATCACTCCGCCACCCCAGCTGCCGCCGATGGCGCCGGCCCGCTTGTGGTTTCTGGTGGAGAGCCTGGTCGAACTGCAACAGCGCTGGCGTCAGGCTGGTAGTCGCCTGTTGGTGCTGGCTGGCGATCCAGTCCTGCTGCTGCCCCAGCTGGCGGCTCTTCTGGACGCGCCCACCGTGGTTTGGAGTCGCGATGTGGAGCCCTATGCCCGTGAGCGTGACCGTCGGGTGGCCAAGGCTCTGCAGACCGACGGGCGCAAGCTGCTTGTGGACTGGGACCAGCTGCTGGTGGCGCCGGAGTTACTGAAAACCGGTGGAGGTGATCCCTATCGGGTGTATGGACCTTTCCTGCGCAACTGGCGTGGTCAGGTCGAACGGCTCGCCCCACGCACCGCAGAAGCTCCGCAAGGCCTGCAGGATCTGACCCAGTCCCAGCTCCAGCAGATCAACGCCACCGAGGGAGATTTTGCTCGCCTCTGTTCCCAGGGTCAGGCCGAGCTTGAGCGATTGCGCAGCAGTCATGGATTTGCCGGTACGGACCTGTGTCCTTGCAGGCCGGGAGAAGCTGCGGCGGTGGATCAGTTGGCGACCTTCGCTGATGGGCCCCTGCTTGGCTACGAGCCTGATCGTAATTTCCCCGGTCAGCAGGGGACCTCTTCGTTGAGTGCGGCTTTGAGTGTCGGCACGATCAGTCCCAGGCAGGCCTGGTGTGCTGCCCAGAGCGCCAAGCAGATGGTGCGCAGTGATGAACAGCAGCATGCGATCACGGTGTGGGAGCAGGAGCTGGGCTGGCGTGAGTTTTATCAGCAGGCGTTGTTCCATTTCCCCGAACTGGCTGATGGCCCTTACCGCGAGCAATGGCGACGCTTCCCCTGGGAGAACAACGAAGACTGGTTTTCCTTCTGGAGAGAGGGCCAAACAGGGATGCCGATCATCGATGCAGCGATGCGCCAGCTCAATCAGAGCGGTTGGATGCACAACCGCTGTCGCATGATCGTCGCCTCGTTTCTGGTCAAAGACCTGATCTGCGACTGGCGCTGGGGCGAACGGGCCTTCATGGAGCTGGAGGTTGATGGCGATCTTGCGGCCAACAATGGCGGCTGGCAGTGGAGTGCCAGCAGCGGTATGGATCCCAAGCCCCTGCGGATTTTCAATCCCGCGACTCAGGCCTCAAAGTTCGACGCCGAGGGTGATTACATCCGTTACTGGTTACCTGAGCTGCGCCATGTGAACACCAAGGATCTGCTCAGCGGCGAGATTGGCGCGCTGGAGCGACGCGGATATCCAGAGCTTTTGATCGATCACAAGAAACAACAGGCCCACTTCAAGGGTCTCTACGCCACGATCCGATCCTGAGCTCAGGCCGCCACAGTGCAGGTCTGTGAATCCAATGAGGCGTTCTGGATCAGCAGCGAACGCAGCACGGAAATCACCTGTTCCTGCTGTTCGCTGGAGAGCTCCGGGAAGATCGGCAAACTCAGCACTTCGCTGCAGAGCTGCTCGGTCACTGGTAGACGGGTGTCTTGTTGCTGATCGGCGTAAGCCGGTTGGCAGTGAATGGGAATGGGGTAGTAGATGATCGTGTTCACTCCACGCTCCTGCAGGCTCTGTTTCAGCCAGTCGCGGCAATGACTGCTGGGTAGCCCGAACTCACTGGGGCGATGACTGCCACTGGAGGAGATGTCAGTGGGGCAGACCGTGACACGCACCACAAACTGATTCCAGCCGTGACCATCACCTGTCGAGGCATCAGGGAGTAGCAGGCCTGGCACATCTTGCAGACCCTCGCGGTAGCGCTGGGCGATCTCCCGGCGGCGCTCCACCCATTGGTGCAGCCGGGGCAGTTTCACGTTGAGCACTGCGGCTTGCATCGCATCAAGCCGGCTGTTGTATCCGAGCTCTGTGTGCAGGTAACGGCGGGGCATGCCGTGCACGGCCAGTTCGCGCATGCGTTGAGCAACAGCTGCGTCGTGGCAGGTCACTGCGCCAGCATCACCGGCCGCTCCCAGGTTTTTGGTGGGGAAAAAGCTGAAGCAGCCCGTATCCCCCCAGCTGCCGACTGGTCGCCCGTTCCAGCTCGCACCTGTTGCCTGAGCACAGTCTTCAACAACGCAAAGGTTGTGATCTTTGGCGATCGCCATCAACCGCGTCATGTCCACGGGGCGACCGAACAGATGCACCGGGATCAGGGCTTTGGTCGCGGGAGTGATCGCAGCAGTGATCTGATCGAGATCGATCAGGTAGGTGAGTGGATCCACATCCACGAAAACGGGGGTGGCACCCACAGCGCTGATGGCTTCTGCTGTGGCAAAGAAGCTGAAGGAGGCTGTGATCACCTCATCACCGGTCCCGATGCCGAGGGCTCTCAACGCCAGGATCAGGGCATCGGTGCCGCTGTTGCAACCAACGGCGTGGGCCGTGCCGACCACCGCTGCGAAGCGAGTTTCAAAGGTTTTGATTTCGCTGCCGCCGATGTACTGCCCGCTGCGCAACACACGCAGCGCGGCTTCATCGAGTTCCGGCCCCAGGTCGGCGAGCTGCTGACTGAGGCTGAAGGGAGGAACCTGCATGGGGGGCACCTTAAGCCGGTGCCCTGAACCACGGTGGCTCTTGTCCGGGATGCCACTTGATATTGCAGCCCACGGAAGGGTGCTGTTCTCCGTTGACAGGTTGACCGTTGAGGACCGCATCCAGTGCCCTGCGCAGATCGCGACCATCCGCTGGCACATCGTTGCCTGGGCGGCTGCCGTCGAGCTGGCCGCGATAGCGCAGGGTCTGAAGGCCTGCATCATCGGGGCTGAACAGATAGAACTCCGGCGTGCAGGCACCCTTGAGGGCTTTGGCCAGGTTCTGCTGCTCATCCAGGAGATAGGGGAAACTCCACTGCCGCCGCTTGGCCTGATGGCGCAGGCCCTCGGGACCATCCTGTGGATGGGTGGTGAGGCTGTTGCTGGAAACGGCCAGCAGGGTCACGGCTGGGCCGTAGTGCTCTGCGAGCCTGCTCAGCTCGGGTTCCACATGCTTCACAAATGGGCAGTGCGCACAGATCAGCATCACCAGCAGCGGTTGTCTCGGTAGCTCGCTTTTGCTGAGAGTTGCTGCGGCAGCGGCATCCCTCAAGCTTCCGCTCACCACGGGCAACTTGAAGTCAGGTAACGCTTCGCCAAGGGGCAGCATGGTTGAGGGAGTGAGAGCCATGGCGAACGAGCAACAAATGGTGCACCGTTGTTCATCCTGGTTCAGACTCCGGCCCTCCGGTGCAGAGAACGCGTGCTCAGGCGTGCCCAGGCAGGTCGGATCTCAGTCATAACTGTTGTTCTGGTGCTGGCGGCCTGTTCGGCAGCGCAGGAACCCAGTTGGAAAGTGTTCCCGCTGCAGCGGCGGATGCCCCATGACGGGCTCGCTGTGGTGAGTCAGCCCGATGGCTACGGTCTCCACCTCTTCCTGGAAACCAACACGGACGATGCAGCGGAGTGCGCGCCACGTTGGTTCCCCGATGCTGCACGTCTCTTCAACGGCAACGGCTCAGCACCCTTCAGTGCAGGCCTCGCACCGCGTGAGGAATTCTTCGCTGTCGTCCGTCGCAGCGATGTTCTCCAGGCTTTGCAGGCGCAGTTGAAGGCTCTTTGCCAGCAGCGGGCTCCCCAGGCTCGCTGGCGTTGGACTCCCCCGCCAACCGATGCGTCGGAGCTGATGCCTGTCCAGCTGCCGGCTTATGAGCAGCGGGATCTGCTATCAGATCCCGCTGAAGAGAAGCGGCTTGAAAACCAGTTGCTCGATGAAGCTCAGAAGCGTTCCCAGACCACCGGTTCGGCATCGCGCCAGTAGCGACTGAAGCGTCCCAGTCGCGGGGGCCGCGGCATGTCCACGAATGGTTCCGGCTCCAGCAGTTCCAGCGGGCAGTGCGATTCGATCGAGGCCGCGATGCGTTCCAGGCGGGGATCGACGGGCACGCTGCTCAGGACGCCATCGGCATGGTGATGTTCAGCGAAGGCGATCACTTCCTTGTCCACATCACCCTTGCGCAGCGTGATGGGTAGATCCAGGGCGCTTTCGTAGAGGAAGCCGAGTCGTTTGCGGCTGATGCAGGCTTCTCGGATCCATCGGGTGTCAAAGACAAAAATGGCGGGGTGATCCGGCCGCTCAAGCAGCGCTGGGTTGTTGGAGCCGAGTGCTTCCTCGTGCACCCAGATCACTGGTCGTTGAAGAGTCATGGCTTATCGCTTTGGTCGGGCCATGGCCGCATGACCGTTTCCGTTCAGGCTCTGTTTTCGGCCTGAGCGTTGCCGGTGGTTGCGGTTGCGTCTGGGGGGAACGTCTCGAATGGCGCCCTGGTTGGCGAAAAGCTGATCTTCCAGTTGCTCATAACTGCCCTCGAAGGGGCAGTGCTCGCTGCTGGAGCAGGTCCTGCAGAACTGCCCATCACTGAACCGCTCCAGGTTGGCTTTGTTGAAGAAATAGGGCTTGTGGCTGAAGCTGCTGGCCACCCACTGCCAACTCAGATGGTTGCTGGAGGGGTCTCCGTCCAGCAGATGCTCCAGAAACCAGTCCGCGCCGGCCTTCCAGTGCACCTTGCGCCAATGCACCACGTAAGCAGCCAGCCACATGCGGGCGTGGTTGTGCAGCCAGCCACGGGTGATGAGCTCGCTCTGGAATCCGTCCATGCAGGCCAGACCTGTTGTTCCCTGGCGGATGTCATCAGGGAGCTCCCTGGCGTAGGAGGCGGGATCGTGCCCTGTTTTCAGCTCTTCCTGGCTGTCGTGGATGCCATCACCAAGATCCCGCCACATCCGCTGCCAGAAGTCGCGCCATCCCAGCTCATTGATCAGCTTGCTTCCCTCATCCCGGCTGCGAATGCGCTGGAACACGGCATCCCTCACCTCGGCGAGGCTGAGCACACCGTGGCGGATGTAAGGCGATAAACCCGTGACCGCACCTCTGAGGTGATTGCGACTTTTGGTGTAGCGCCGTGGGTCGATACGACTCAGCGTTTGTTCCGCAGCGTCTCGGCCTCCGCGCAGTGGGCTGAGCGCTCCGTCCGCCTCCGGGAACTCCTCTTCCAGCAGGCGTTCGAGCGCACCGCGGTCCGGGAGATCCCTGGGAAGGTCTCCAGGCCGTTCAGACCATGACAGCGATGTTGGGCTGGGTTGCGGGGGCACCGAAACAATGGATTTTCTGAGTGTCATCCTGTCGATCCAGGGGCTCAAACGCGACCGCTGCTGGGAGTTCGGGCCGGGGATGGTGGAGAATCCCCCAACAGTTCAGCCAAGACCGGTCCGATGCTTCTCGATCTCACGGGCAAGAAGATCCTCGTCACCGGCATCGCCAACAATCGATCGATTGCCTGGGGCATCGCCCAGCAGCTCAAAGCGGCGGGTGCTGAATTGGGCATCACCTATCTCCCTGACGAGAAAGGTCGTTTTGAGACCAAGGTTCGTGAGCTCACCGCTCCACTTGAACCCTCGTTGTTCCTGCCTCTGAATGTTCAGGATGCCGTTCAAATGGAAACGGTCTTCGCAGAGATCAAGCAGAAGTGGGGCGTGCTGGATGGATTGGTGCATTGCCTTGCTTTCGCGGGCAAGGAGGAACTGATCGGTGATTACAGCGCCACAACCTTTGAGGGTTTTGCCCGAGCTCTCGAGATCAGTGCTTATTCCCTGGCTCCCCTGTGTCGTCATGCCAAGCCGTTGTTCAGTGAGAAAGCCGGGGTGGTCACGCTCACTTACCTGGGCGCTGAACGCGCGATTCCCAACTACAACGTGATGGGTGTGGCCAAGGCCGCTCTGGAAGCGTCCGTTCGCTATCTCTCCGCCGAGCTCGGTCCCGACAAGCAGGTTCGCGTGAATGCCATCAGTGCAGGCCCGATCCGCACGCTGGCGAGCTCGGCCATTGGTGGCATCCTCGACATGATTCACAACGTGGAGGAAAAGGCACCGCTGCGCCGCACCGTCACCCAGACGGAAGTGGGCAACACTGCTGCATTCCTGCTCAGTGAGCTGTCCAGTGGTATTTCCGGCCAAACCATCTATGTGGATGCGGGGTATTGCATCAATGGCATGTGATTCAGCTGTGCTGTGAGATTGGGTCCGACGAATTCAGGGCTGGGTTGTTGAAGGCAACATCACTGATCTGAGCAGACTTCTGACGAACTGCTCGGCGGTGCGATCGACTCCCCCGAGCATCTTGTCCATTTCCTTGAAGCTTCTTTGCCACTCAACCCGCCGACTTTCAAGGTTGTTCTCATAGGTGCGTGTGATCGTTTCAACAGTGCAGCCGGTTTGAAATCCTTTGCTCAGGATCTGGCCGGCCAGCTCTCCGCTGTGAATGGCGCGGTCGATCCCATGCCCGATCATGGGGTCGACCAGTGAGGCTGCATCACCCGTGAGCAAAATCCCCGACGGGGATTGGGGCAGGGGATCGTCGGTTAAAACCGGAATTCCCCAGGTTCTGATGGCGTCACCTCTGGGAGCATGTTGACGGGTGAGCGCCAGGAGATCGCGACCGCTGAGTGGTGGAATCTCGCGGTGATGACACCAGTAGATGCCAGCGTTGGTTCCGCCATTCACTGAAAACCGCCAGGCGTAGGAGGGGTTGCGAGGCCACTGATAATCCATCAGTGAAACGTCCGGAGTGTCAACTTCGTCGCGCCTAGAATATCTTCGGCTCGCCAATGCAATCGGTCGCGCAGCGTGTTGTTCACGCGTCAGGTTCTGCACAACTGAGGAAACCCCATCACACCCCACCACCACCTCGGCGGTGATTTCGAATTTCCCTTGCACCTGACCCTTGCGGCTGCGAATTGTGCCTGCGACGCACCAGGGATCAGAGGCTGAGTGACGGTGGAGCGATTGCACCTGCCAACCGAATTCCATGGGCAATCCAGCTCTCGCGCAGCACTCAACCAGCCAGTTGTCGAGGTCGATGCGGCGAATGCTGTGAAAGGACGCTTCCCTCGTGCGCAGGCCAGTGCCCTGAAGTGAGTAGCCACTCGCTTCAGCGAGGGTGGGCGTCAGCTCCGCATAGCTGGGTTTGCGTGTCTCGCTGACAGATCTCTGGATGATCGTGGTTGGGATGTTGTTCTCTCTCAGGAAACGGAGCGCATCGCCTGTCAGGGCATCACCGCAGATCTTGTCTCTCGGGAAGTGGGCACGATCAATCGCCAGCACTTCAAGACCACTTTTCGCTAGCCCCATTCCGCAGGCTGTGCCTGCGGGGCCGAGACCCACAATCAGAACCTGAACCCTTCGTTGGACTGGCGCACTGCTCTTCTTTACGTCGGTGTCAAGGTCGGGGAATTGCATGGTTGTGGTTTCTGATTGCTTGCTCGTGCGGCACGATGAAGTCACTGAAAGCAATGGGATGACGCGACAAGGCGAGATCCATCGAGTGACCGGTGAAACCGATGTCAAGGTGTGCCTTGATCTTGACGGCAGTGGCAAGTGTCAGGCCAGCACCGGCGTGCCCTTCCTGGACCACATGCTCCATCAGATCAGCAGCCATGGCTTGATTGATCTTGAGATCAATGCGGTGGGTGATACCCATATTGATGACCACCACTCCAATGAAGACGTGGGCATTGCCGTCGGACAGGCTCTGGCGCAGGCCCTGGGTGATCGGCGCGGCATCGTGCGTTTCGGTCACTTCGTCGCTCCATTGGATGAAGCGCTGGTGCAGGTCGTGCTGGATTGTTCAGGCCGCCCACATCTCTCCTACAGCCTCAGCATTCCAAATCAGAAGATCGGTCGCTACGACACCGAGCTGGTCAAGGAATTCTTTGTGGCGGTGGTCAACAACAGCGGGCTCACCCTCCATATCCGTCAGCTGGATGGAACCAATTCCCATCACATCGTTGAAGCCTGTTTCAAGGCCTTTGCCCGGGCCTTGCGTATGGCAACGGAGATCGACCCGCGGCGTGCCGGTGCGGTTCCCAGCAGCAAGGGTGTGCTTGAGCAGGCAGGGGCGACCTGAGTCTTCGCCGCGCTTCACAGTCCGTTACGAGAAGATGGAGATCGCTGCTGTTGTTCCCCGTGACCGTCGCTCCCGCCGCTGAACGTTTCAACCGGTCGGAATGGGCCAGCGCCTTCCGCAATGTGGAGCAGGAGCTCACTGATGTTGCGCTTCAGCCGGTGAGGGGCAGCGTGCCATCAGAGCTGCTGGGAACTCTCTATCGCAATGGCCCTGGACTTCTGGAGCGTAATGGCCAGCGTGTTCACCATCCCTTTGATGGTGACGGCATGATCACTGCGATTCAGTTCAATGCTGAGGGTGTTTCGCTCACCAATCGTTTTGTGCGTACTGCTGGCTGGCAGGCCGAGGAAGCGGCAGGCAAGGTGCTGTATCGAGGGGTTTTCGGAAGTCAGAAGCCTGGAGGTCCGCTGGCCAATGCCTTTGATCTGAGGTTGAAAAACATCGCCAATACTGGCGTTGTTCAGCTTGGCGACCAGTTGCTCGCACTCTGGGAAGCAGCCGAACCCCATGCGCTCGATCCCCGAACCCTCGAGACCCACGGCATCAGCCTGCTGGGCGGTGTTCTGAAGAAAGGTGAGGCCTTCAGTGCCCATCCTCGCTTCGATCCCGGACATCACAGTCGCCCGCGCATGGTCACCTTCGGGGTCAACACCGGGCCACGCAGCACCATCCGTTTGATGGAATTCGCCACGGAAGATGACTCCGCCGCCGGGATTAAGGCAGGAGACCTTCTCAGCGACCGCCGTGACAGCTTCAACGGCTTTGCCTTCCTGCACGATTTCGCTATCACACCCAACTGGGCTGTGTTTCTCCAGAACGCGATCGATTTCAACCCGCTTCCTTTCGTGCTTGGCAGAAAGGGTGCGGCCCAGTGCCTGCAATCCAAGCAGAATGGCCAGGCCAAGTTCTGGCTGATTCCACGGGACAGCGGTGCCTTTGCCGGCCAATCCCCGCGGATTGTGGATGCACCCGAGGGCTTTGTGTTTCATCACCTCAACGCCTGGGAACAGGAGGGTGATGTGGTGGTGGAGAGCATTTACTACAGCGATTTTCCATCGATCGGTCCCGATGTCGACTTTGCAGCGGTTGACTTCGATCTGATCCCCGAGGGGCTGCTCGAGCAGTGCCGCATCAACTTGGAGAGCGCCACGGTGCAGACCACGCGTTTGAGTGAACGCTGCTGTGAATTTGCGATGGTGAATCCTGTGAAGGAAGGTCTTCCCTGTCGCTTCGCCTGGATGGCAGCCGCAGCGCGCGAGCAGGGTAATGATCCGCTTCAGGTGGTTAAAAAGCTTGATCTGGTCAGCGGTGAGCGCCAGATCTGGAGTGCCGTGCCCCACGGATTTGTGAGTGAGCCATTGATGGTTCCCAGGCATGGGGCAAGCGCTGAAGACGATGGCTGGGTGCTGGAACTGGTGTGGAACGGTGATCGGGAAGGTTCTGATCTTGTGATTCTTGACGCGGCTGATCTGCGCGAACTGGCGGTGTTCGAGCTGCCGTTGGCGATACCCCATGGCCTGCACGGCAGCTGGGTTGATGCCAGCTGACTCAGTCGGACTCGGTGGTGTCTGAAGCAGCGCCGGTCATGGTTGTGAAATCTTTCCAGGCGCCGCATGACTTAGACAGCGACTCAGGTTCCATTCGCTGTCTCGCTCGTGATGCCTTCTGAGCTGAATCCCCCCGTGATCTCTTTGGCAGCAGCAGTGTTGCTCGCTCCAGCCGTCTCGCTGCTGCCGCCAGCGGCCAAAGCTGAGATTCAGGGTCCTGTTTGCCGTGGCACCCTTCTTCAGCTGAATCTGCAGGAGAGCGGTGAAAGCCGTACGGTTCGTTTCCGTTTCAATCTGCGCCTCGAGGCAGAGGGCTCGACGACCGCAGCCGCACTGGAACAACTCAATCAGCGTCAGGTCAGGCTGCGCGAGGAGTTGGAGACCCTTGTTGACGGGCGGCTTGTGATTCCGGCACCCAACACCTATGCCATGCCCGGTTCTCAGCCATCAAGGGGCTATCGGTCTTCAACAACCATCACCGGAACGGTTGGTCGCAGCAACTACGACCCCTTGATCCAGCGCGCCGGCCGTTTGCCGGGTGTCCGTCTCCAGGGCATGACCTCCCTGCCATCTGCCGAGGGGCAGGATCGTTTGCAGCACCAACTGCTTGAGAGGGCTCTTGAGCGCGGTCGCAGGCAGGCCGAGCAGACGGCAGCATCCCTTGGGCTTCGCAGGGTGGCGCTGCTGCGCATCGATCAGCGCAGTCATGCCTCGGTTCGCCCTGCCGCGATGGCGGTCAGTGCGGCGCCACGGTTCAGGCCTGAGGAAGCGCCGCTGCCCACAGCCAGCCTCAGTCTTGCGCTGGATTACTGCCTCAACTGAGCTCATTCCCCCACACTGATCATCAGCTGGCGGCAGAGAGTCATGGAGGGGAGACGCAGCGATCGGCTGCTCTGGGTCACGAGTCTTCTGTTCGTGGTCTGGCTGGTCTGGGTGGAAACCAGCTTTCAGTATTTCCAGGGTTCCCTGGGATCGGATCTGCGTCTGCACTCGGCGGGAGTGGCTCTGGTGGCCGGCAGCTTTTTATTGCCTTACGGCTTGGTGCAGGTGCCCGTTGGTCGCCTGATTGACCGGGGCAAGGTCGAGCTCTGGCTGCTGCTGGCTGCGTTGGCTGCAGCGTGTTGCAGTCTGGTGTTTGCCAGCAGCGACAGCCTGCAGGGGCTGCTGTTGTCTCGCATCGGCACCGGCATGGCCTGCGCTGTGGCTTTTCCGGCATCCGCGTTGCTGGCGCGGCGCAGCCTGCCAGCAGATCGCTTCGCCTTGGCCATGGGATTCACCGATGGTTTGCTGGGAATCGGTGCCGCCCTGGCGGCCGTGGTGCCCCTGTTGCTGGGTCGCTCCGGTTGGCGGGAACTGGTGCTGCTCCAGGGCCTTTCACTGGCTTTGATGGTGGCGTTGCCGATGCTTCTGCTTGGGGCCAGCCGTCGCTCGCCCGCCATGGCGCCGGCAGCCGAGCAGGAGGTTCGCCTGCAGCGTTGGACCAGGGCTGGAGTGAATCGCCTGATTCAGTGCTGTCTGCTTTATGCGTGGGGGCTTGGTTTTGTGTTCGGGATGGCGCAGTACGGCCTGCTCTCCAGTCTGAGGGGCTGGTCCAGTCCACTGATGGAGAGTCTCACCCTGATCATGTCGATCGGCCTGGTGGTGGGGATGGTCAGCAGTGGGGCTCTCGGCGGACGCCCTCAGCAGCGTGGACGCTTGTTGCTGATCGGCACTGTGATCACTTTGCTTTCGCTGTTGCTGCTGATCGTGCCCTCGTTGCCGCGTGGGGTGCTGCTGCTGCCCGCCTTCAGCTTCGGTGTCGGCATCGGCACGTCGGTGTTGGCCTTCCCGATCGCGGAAGCTTCGGCACCTCCAGGACAGACGGCGATGACGGTGTCGATCGTCAACACCTCCGGAACGGTGATGGGCGGATTGATGACGATCGTGTCGGGATTGATTCTTCAGGCCTCTCCTCCAGGAGACCTGTCGCTGGTGCTTCTGATCTATGGAGCACTGGCGCTGTTTGGTTTGGCGATGGCCAGCTGGATCAGTTTCAGCCCTGAGCCGGTTGCCGCTGACGCCATTCCTTCCAGGCCAGACGCGGTGCTGTCCAGAGACTCAGCAGAACCAGAGGGGTGACCGGCACGGCAGTGATCACAATGAAGGCCTGCAGGGCGTTGATCGAGGTGTTATCTCCCAGGCTGGTGCCGATGCGCAGCAACACCAGCGTGAGGGTGCCGATCATCAGAGCCCAGAACAAGCGCAGCAGCGCTGGTGGTGTGCTCTGAGCACTCACCACCATGGCTGCTGCATAACTCATCGAGTCGGCACTGGTGGCCATGAACAGCACCACCAGCACGAGCCCGACTGGAATCAACAGCCACGACAGGGGCAGCTGTCCGAGAATGGCCAGCAGTGCTCCCGACTCACCGCTGGCAGTGAGCGGGCCGCTGATCGAGCCGGGATTGGCCAGTTCCAGCTGCATGCCGGAGCCGCCGAGCAGCGTGAACCAGATGTTGGTCACGATCGGGCAGAGGATGGCCACCGCCAGCACCAGTTCGCGCAAAGTGCGGCCGCGGCTCACACCTGCCGTGAACAGGCCCATCAGCGGTGCGTAGCCCAGGAACCAGCCCCAATAGAACACGGTCCAGCTGTTGACCCAGTTGCCCGGGCTGCTGTTGTGGGCGAGGGCCATGCCCGGCAGGTTGATGAGGTAGAGCCCGAATGCGCTGAAGAAATGCTGAATCAGCCAGATCCCCGGGCCCAGCAACAGCAGAGCCGCAGCAAGCCCAAGGGTGAGCCAAACGTTCAGTTCAGAGAGCCACTTGATGCCGCGTTGAATTCCACTCACGGTTGAGGTGGCAAATACTGCTGTGAGCAAGACCACCACTAGGGATTGCAGTCCGGCGCTGTCGCTGAAACCCGGCAGCATTCCCGCGGCGTTACTGAGCTGGAGCGAGAGGAAGCCGAGTGGCCCCACGGTGCCTGCAATGGCCGCCACCACGGAAAGGCCGTCAGCGAGATCTCCAAGAGGACCCTCCACCCAGCCGCTGGGGAGGATTCCCACCAGCAGTGTGCGTGGTCGCAAAGGCTCCCCTCGTTGCTCCTGGATGGAGAGGGTGATGGTCACCGTTGTTGCGACCAGGGCCCAGGCCAGGAAACCCCAGTGCAGGAAGCTCACGGCCAGGGAGGGATCGACTGCAGCTGCGGTCGATCCCTCAACTCCGGCGAAGTAGGGCGCTGGATCTCGGAAGTGGAATAGGGGTTCGGCCGCAGACCAGAACACTCCACCGCCGGCCAGCAGCGTGCAGATCAGCACAGCGCACCAGTCGAAGAATTTCAGGCTTGGTTTGGCATCAGCTCCTCCAAGGCGCAAGCTCCCGATCGGGCTGAGCGCCAGCACGATGGCAATCACAAACAGCAGCAGCACCATCCACTGCCACAGACCGCCGAGAGCGTTGCTGACAATGGCTTTGCCTGAGCTGGTGAACTGCTCCGCCAGTTTGAGGTCAATGGCTGCCACCACAAGAAAAACCAGCAGTGGCCCTGCGCCGATCAACAGCGGTTTGCGTCGCCACCACTGATTGGTTTCAGTCGCGCCGTCCTGGAGGGTTGATGGGTCGGGCAAGGGAGATGTCTTCGCGAGAGGGGCTTCAGATGCTGACGGCTTCGCGCTGGTGACTCCAGCAGGACAGATCCACAGCAGGGGCTTCACCGCTGGCCAGGCGTGCCAGCGAGTCGCCGATCAGAGGAGCGAATTTGAAGGCTTGGCCTGAGCCGCCGGCAAACAGGCTCAGCTTGGGGCTCAGACGATCCAAAACGAAATTCACATCACTGGCCATCGAGTAGGGACTGATCACCGTTTCGACCCGTTCCTGGACGCCTTCAACGTCGTTGAACAGGAACGTATCGAGCAGTTCGACCAGCCTTGCTGGTGGCTCTGTGGCCATGGCATTCGGTTCTGCGACACGCAGCTCTTTAGGCGCCCAGTCGATTCCCGCCTTGATTCGCGGCCGGCCGTCGTTGGTGTGGCTGAGCACCGGGAAGCCGTAATAAAGACCTCCGTCATCGCCGCGTTCCTTCTGGAAGCAGAACCATTGCGGATAACGATCCGCCAACGCAGGGTCCACGGTGTAGTGAGCCCAGAGCATCGGCCATACCTCGAGTTTCGGCGCGAGACCCAGTGGAGCCAGCATCAGTTGGCTCCAGATGCCACAAGCCACGACCAGTTGTTCGGCGGCGATGTGATGTCCACCCTCAAGCGTCACGCCACCACCGTCGGCATCCAGGTTGGCCACCGGGCAGTGCTCGATCAATTGATGTCCGGCGTTGCGGGCCGTGCGGATCCAGTGGGCAACCACTTTGTCGCTGCGCACCGCACCAGCGGTGGGCTCGAACAGTCCGGTGAAATCGCTCCTCGGTTTCAGAGGAAAACGGGCTGAGATCTGATCGGCATTGAGGGCTTCATAGGGAATGCCCTGCTCGTCCATGACCCGGCGGGCTCCTGGAATCGAGCCTTCGATGGTCTCCTCGTCCCAGCTTTCGCCGTAAAAGAGCAGTCCATGGGTTTCGCGCAGCTGTTCTCCTGCGTGGATCTCTTCCTCGCGCCAGAGCCTGTTCGCCTCCTGCGCCAGACGGCAGAGAACGGGATCGGAATACATCTCCCGGAACATCCGGGTTTCGCCAAAGCTGCTGGCTTTGGCATGCGCCAGGGTTTTGGCCTCGAGCAACAGCACGTCGGTGATCCCGCGACGGGCCAGGGACGCCGCACAGCTGAGACCGGCCATGCCGCCGCCGACAATCACCACTGCGGCTTGGGCTGGAAGAGAAGTTGAGCTCATGCCACATCCCCGAAGCTGAGGCCGATGGGATCGGTCTCCCGTTCGGCGGTGACTTCCACGAGAGCTGCTCCAACGGAGAGGCCCTGATCGCGCTGATTCAGGAAGTCAGTCGCGCGCTGGCGCACCTCGCTGCGCACGAAGGCGTAGACATCCTCCGCACCTGCACCTTTCCAGGCGTCGGGTGAGAAGCGCTCGATCGAGTCAGCAATCACGGCGCCCGCATTGACCAATGGATCCGGCAGCACACGGATGCCGCGGCGACGCAGGTCGTCGGCGAGCTGAGTGCTCTGGAAGGGAGCATTGGCCGCTGGGACCACGGATTTGACCCTCAGGGCCGAGGCGATTTCAGCATTGATCAGACCTGAGATCGAGCAGGGGAGCAGCAGATCCAGCTTCAGCTCCCACCAGGGACACTCCTGAGGCAGAGGAGTGGCACCAGGGAAGCCTGCACGTTCGCAACTGAGATCCACGGTGAACACGGTCCAGCCGTGTTGAACAAGGGCGCGGGCCACGGTGCCGCCGACGGCGCCACATCCATGCACCAGTGCCCGACCCGGTGTCGCGTCAGCCAGCGATGATTCGAGCACCGCTTCGACGGCGCCGAGAGTGCCATGAGCCGTTGCTGCGCTGGCATCAACAGGGCTGCCGACGGCTGCCAGCACATGGGGCGTGAGTTCGGTCAGGCGCTCCATATCCTCCAGGCTGGTATTGAGATCACAGCCGGTGATCATGGCTCCTTCGAGAGACTCCAGAAGCCCAGCGGTAATGCTGATCAGTTCGTCCTTCACCGCCTCCGGTTCGGCGGCGCGCGCCACGATCTTGCCGCCGGCGAAACCGGTGCCATAGAGGTCGTGCTTGTGGGTCATCAGCCCTGCCAGTCGCTGACCATCAGCAATGCAGGCCTCATCGCTGGGGTAATTGAGCAGACGCAGGCCGCCGTTGGCCGGACGGCGTGCATCCGTGTTCTCGGCGACCACGAACACCGACAGATGGTCGGAGACATGTTCAGCTAGCACCGAGACGTCCGGCGCGGGTCGGGTTGTTGTTGTCATCAGGTCACTTTCTCCATTATTTGGTGGTGCTCCACGTAATCCAGACTCCACTCAGAGGGGGCTTCCGCAATGCGTTGCTCCAGGCGGCGGTACACCTCATCGGCCGCTGCATCTCCAGCAGCGCTGGCGAAGCTGTGACGGCTCCAACTCCGGATCGTGGCCATCAGTCCAGTTGCGAAGGCTGCGGTATCGCCGTTCTCCTCCCAGCGACGGCGGTAGGGGCACTTGACGTAAACGGTGCGCTCATCCACCAGACGCAGACCATTGCGGTAAGGCGCTGAGCTCTGATCTTTCAGCGGCGCCATGAACTCATCGGGTGATTTGTAGAAGTTCAGCACCGTCCCCTTGCGGTACTGCTCCTCGGAGATCACACCTTCGTCGGCGAGGCTCTTCCAGATCTGATGCAGCTGGTCGTGCACATTGCGGGTTTCGCCTCCGTTGTGGCCGAGGTAGCGACCCTCTTCATCCCGGGACAGGTTCACCGTCAACAGGCGACCACCGACCTTGAGCTCTTTGCTGCGTAATTCCAGAACGGCAGTCCAGTCCTTGAGCGCCTGTGCCGTGAAGCGTTGCAGAGCATCGGAATCGCCGGATGCCAGCACGTGGGTATGGGTATTCAGGGGACCTGGCGACTCACTCAGCCAGTGCATGGCGGTGGCGGAAAAGCCAAAACTCACCGTGTTGGGACCTACGGATGGCTCGTAGAAGCTGCGGGCACTCACCAGCACGGTGGGTTTGGGAGCGCGCGGAATCTGCAGTGCCAGATTTTCGGCCAGGGCAACGTTGTCATTGCTGGGCAGATCGTTGCCGATCAGGGTCAGGTGGGCCTGGGGCTGGTTGGCATGCAGGCGGTCCAGCACCTGGTGCCACAGACCTACTGCAGTGCCTCCATCGGCGGCGCCGTAATCGATCAGGACATAGCTGTCAGCAGCAGCCAGTTGGTCAACACAAGTCAGGGCCCAGTCCGAGGCGGCTTCGATGCAAAGCAGAGCGCCTTCAGTCTGTGCGCTGTAACCGGTGGTCATGGCGATGGCCATCGACCTCGTCAGCGACAGATCACACCGTACAGGAGCTGTTTGTCAGCACCTCGTCACAATCAGTGCATTCCTGGGTCTCACTGCTGAGAAAGCAGTTGTTTCAAGCCTGGTTCCAGAAGTGCGAAAGCCCGACCACGGTGGCCATGGGATTTTTTTTCCTGCAGAGACATTTCGGCGAAGGTTTTCTGTGTGCCTTCAACTTCAAAAATCGGGTCGTAACCGAAGCCCTGATCTCCCCTCGGTGATCGGGTAATCCATCCCTTGCAATGGCCCTCCACCTCGAGCAGCACCGTGCCGTCAGGAGCCGCCACACAGAGAGCTGCACAGAAGCGGGCATTGCGATTGTCTTCAGGCTTCAGCGCCTGCAGCAGTCGAGCGATCCGTTCCGGATCGCTCGGGGCATAGCGGGCGGAGTGAACGCCTGGAGCTCCATCAAGAGCATCCACACTCAGCCCTGAGTCGTCCGCGAGAGCCCATTCCCCGGTCTTGGCCGCCACGGCAACGGCTTTGATACGGGCGTTGGCGGTGAAGGTATGACCGGTTTCTTCCACCTCCAACCCTTCAGGCTGGGCTTTCACTTTCAGCGGAAGTCCGCTCAGCAGACCTTCAAATTCCCGCACCTTGCCCTGGTTGCCGCTGGCGATCACAAGTGTTTGCCTATCCATGCTCAAGCGCTCTCAGCGAAGCGGCGGGCCCAGGCGAGCACGGCTGCCACACGATCGCTGTCGGGTGCTTCGCAGTACAACCGGAGCAGGGGTTCAGTGCCGGAGAAGCGCAACATCAACCAGTGGCTGGGGCCAAGTCTCAGTTTCACACCGTCCGTTGTGATCACCTCTGCCACCGTCTGTCCTGCCACCTCTTCTGGAGGCTGGGTTGCCAGCAGATGCTCCAGGCGTCGTCGGGACTCCATATCGGCCAGGCGCAGATCGAGCCGGTCGTAATGACTGGAGCCACCGCAGCGCTGACGCAAAGACTGCATCCGCGCTCCCAGCGGCATCCCGCCTTGAACAAGTGCCTCCAGCACGAGCATGGCCGCGAACAGCGCATCACGTTCAGGCAGGTGCATGCCGAAGCCGACACCTCCAGACTCCTCTCCTCCGATCAGCACATCACCCGCCAGCATCTCTGCGGCGATGTATTTGAAGCCCACAGGAAGTTCAAGCACTTCCCTGCCCAGGTCTTCAGCCACCAGGCGCATCAGGTCCGAACCGCTGACGGTCTTGACCACGCTTCCCGGTAACTGCCTTGCTCCGGCGAGGTGATCGATCAGCAGAGGCATCAGTTGCTGGGTGCTGCAGAAGCAACCGTGCTCATCCACGGCTGCGATGCGGTCGCCATCACCATCGAAAACAAGGCCCACTGCAGGCTGCCCGTTGCGACTGGAGGCTTGAACCGTCTCAATCAGATCCTGCAGGTGAGAGGCGAGCGGTTCCGGAGGGCAGCCCCCGAAGAGAGGATCACGCTGGCTGCGGATCTCAGAGACAAGACCTTCGGCATCCGACCCGAGCAGATCAGACACACAACCTGCCGCAGAGCCATGCATCGGGTCCACGATCACCCGCAGGCCCATGGCCTTTAGCCCAGAGCTGATGGCGTCCAGATTCAGCTTGGTTCGCAGCCCCTCAAGGTGTTCGCTGCGGGCGTCAAAGCGAGTTGGCTCCCCTGCAACCGGCACACTGATACTGCCTGCGGCCAAGCGCCGTTCCACCGCGGCAGTGAACGTGCCATCCACCGATCCGCCGAACGGTCCCTTGATCTTCAAACCCAGCCATTCGGGCGGGTTGTGGCTGGCCGTGATCACAAGGGCTCCCAGCGCCCGGCGCTGCACCACCGTCCAGCTGCATGCCGGTGTGGGAACAGGAGTGCTTGTGAGCAGTGGTTCCAAGCCAACTCCGCGCACCGAGGAAGCAATCGCCTCAGCAAGCTCTGGTGCCAGGAAACGGCGGTCGTAGCCGATCACCACGGTTTTGCTGTTGAGCGGATCCGATGCTTGATGGGCAAGTTCCTGTGCTGCGGCTGCTGCCACCGGCAGCAGCCGCTCCATGGTGATGTCCACCCCAAGGATTCCCCGCCATCCGTCGGTGCCGAAACGGATCGGAGCTGCGCTCAGAGGGAGGGGAGCCGACGCCATGGCATGCCTGTAGTCCATCTGGATTTAGCAGTTGGCCGCCTTAACCTCAGACCATGGGTGACACCCCTTCTGCTGACAAGCCACTCACCGACCGACTGCTGCGCAGCTGGTCCCGCTGCCGGCGCCGGGCCTGGCTCGATCGCCATGGTGATCAGGGCAAGAGGGTTTACACCGCCCATCGCACTCTCCAGCTTGATGATCAGCAACGCAGTTTTGTTGCGTTGCTGCCCCACAAGCCTGGACACGGGCTCGCCGCCTGTGAACGGGGTGAAGTCGGTGTGGTGGGACTGAGACTGCGCGGACAGACCGCAGAGGGCTACAGCATTGAGGCGCATCCCGCTCTGCTGCAGCGTCAGCCGGGCCGCAGTCGCTGGGGAGATTACGTTTACCGGCCTGTGTTGGCCCGGCAGGGGCGACGACTCACCCGGGAGCATCGACTTCAGCTGGCGTTGTCAGCCCGTCTGCTCGCACAACTTCAGCAGGCTCCTGTGATCGATGGCCTGGCTCTGGCGGGAGCAGGCCGTTACCTCGAGAAGGACAAGGTTGCTCTCGGTGAAAACCTGCAGCGTCAGCTGGATGAGGCATTGCGCAAACTGGCGGCTGATCTGGAGCGGACCGAGGCGCCCCCGCTCGCGTCTGACCGGCGCAAGTGCTCGTTGTGCAGCTGGCGAGCCGTGTGCAACGCCGAGGCACGTCGGATTGGGCATCTCAGTGAGGTCAGTGGTATCGGCGCCAAGCGTCGGGAGATGCTTCTCGAGCTGGGGATTGATGGTTTGCATGCACTTGCCGATGCCGACCCGCATCGTCTGGCCGAGCAGCTGCAGCGATTTGGAGACCAGCACGGCGCCGTGGCGGCTCCACTCGTGGCTCAGGCCCGAGCCCAGCGGGATGGACAAGCGGAGACTCTGGCCGATTCACCGGCGCTGCCGGAACTGATCAAGGCGCCTGGGGTGTTGATCTATGACATCGAATCAGACCCGGATGCCCGTGATGACTTTCTGCATGGATTTGTCTGTCTGCCTCGGGATCCCGACGGCCGCTGGGCTCTTGATCGGGCGAGTTATCACCCTTTACTGATGCTTCAGGAACATGGAGAAGGCCGTTGCTGACAACGCATCAAGCGATTCCTGAACCGTTATGAGGGCTGGCCGGTGCTCCACTTCGGCGAGACGGAGTCGCTGGCTCTGTGCAAGATGGCCCAACGTCAGGGCGTCAGTGATGGGGATCGGCATGCCCTGCGCTGCAGGCTTGTCGATGTGCATGCTCGCCTGCGCAGTCACTGGCGACTTCCTCTCAACAGCTATGGGTTGAAGACAGTGGCCAACTGGCTTGGATTCAGTTGGAGTCAGGCTGGTGTCGATGGTGCAAGGGCTCTGCTCTGGTGGAGGCAGTGGCGTGGCACCGGACCACTGGACCGTGGGCATGTCCAGGCTCTGCGCTGGATCTTCACTTACAACCGTGATGACTGTTTGGCCACCTGGACGGTGGCGGCATGGATGCTGGCAGCCGACAGCCCCTCTCAACCTCGGGTGGGTGGGTCGCAGAAGGCACTGGGTCGTGCGATGGAGACCTCCACATCACTGCTTCCTGCTTGCAGTGTTTCCGCTTCGAGCGCCTGACGTCTGACCAGGGCGAGGCCGAAACTGCTCCCCGTTGCATGGTCTGTGGACACGCTGGTGATGATCCCTGCACGCGAGTCATTCAGCTTGAGCTGATCGCCGCTTTGCAGGACATTTTTTGTGTCAGAGGTGCTGTGCCAGCAACGCAGCTGCTGTTTCACACCACCGCGGGACGCCAGCTTGGCCACGGTTTCCTGGCCGAGATAACAGCCTTTGTTCAGCTCGACCCAATCGGATAAACCCAGTTCAAAGGGATTGGTGTCGCCAGTGAGCTCCTGTTCTCCCAGGGGCCAGCCCTGCTTGTTCCGCCAGCACTCCAGTTCTGTGGCGCTGCAGGGTGAAAGATCTGCCCAGGAGGTCGGCGGCTCGCTGCTTTCACTGAGCCAGATCACCTGGTTCAGGTCGGGTGCCTTGCCCGCTTCCAGGCGTTGCAGCCGGCGCTGCTGACGCTGTTCTCCCAGTCGCACCTGGTCTGCAGGAAAGATCACCCGATCAAACCCGCCGACGACGCTGTCGCTGTTTCCGTTGAGCACGAGGACATCGGCGCCTGCGGAATCCAGACGAATTTCAAGCAAGGCCTGCACGCGGCCAGTGGCATTAAGCCAACAGGCCTGGATCAGATCGCCGGGGGCGCAGCCGTCGACCTTTGCGCTGGTCTGGCCATGCAGGAAGCTGCCGCAGCCTCTTCCCTCAAGGCGGATGAGAGGAAATCGTCCATCCCAGATCAATTCCGTTGCGTCCTGATTGCTGTTCATCACTGTTCAGGCTCCCTGTTCTGTTCAAGCTCCCTGGCTTTGGCCGCGACTTCGCTGAGTCGAAACAGGCTGACCAGTTGCAGGCCTGCCTCCTCCATGGCCTCCTGGCCACCTTCCTCACGATCGACGATGGTGACCACTCGCCGAACGCGGTATCCGGCTTCCTTCAGCTGGTTGACAGCCTGGATGGAGGAGCCACCGGTCGTGACGACGTCTTCCAGCACCGTCACCAGGGCACCCGCCTCAGGGAGTGGGCCCTCCAACCAGGCCCCGGTGCCATGGCCTTTGGCCTGTTTGCGCACAATCAGCGCATTCAGATCACGTCCCTGTTGCGCCGCTGCCATGGCAACCCCGCTGACTAAGGGATCTGCCCCAAGCGTGAGGCCACCCACGGCCATGGCTTCCTTGTCCACCAGAGCCAGCATGGCTGGACTGAGCAAAGCAAGGCCGCTGCCACTCAGGGCCACCGGTTTGCAGTTCACATAGTGTTCGCTGCTGCGACCCGATGCGAGAGTGAACTGCCCGTGCCGGTAAGCCTCCAGGGCCAGTCGGTCCAGAAGGACCTGGCGATCCAAAAACGGCTCGGAATTGACGGGCATGGGGGCTGGTGCTTCGCGGATCCTCTGCCTAGTTTGCGCGCAGTGGTGCCTCTTCCCTTGGACAGGCTGCGATTGAGATCATTGCTTCTGCTTCTTTCACTGAGTTCGTTGCAGACTGCTGCAGTGGCTCGACCGGTGGTCTGCACCACCACGCTGGAGGCCCCATCGGTCCTGCTCATCGAAGGAGGTGAGCAGGCATCACCGGTTGAAGTGACCCGTTGCGCCAGGGTGCAAAGCACCGCAGCGCTGATGGAGGAGCGCTTCTACACCTGGACAGCCCCCTTCGCCAGCGGTGTGAATATCCGGCATCAGCTCGCCGACATCTATGGATTCGCTGTGGCTGGTCCCGATGGCGAGCGCTGGATGGGCTTTGGTTTCCCTGATCAAACGATTGTCTGGGATGGCTCGGCCGTGGAGAACACCTACCGGATGTTGCTTGAGAATCAGAGTGATCCGATCCCCTGGCGCACCGTTGATATTCCCAACGGCTTCAGTGGCAGCATCGCTGAGGACATGGCCTCCCCCGTTCCTGATCGCGTTCAGGAGCTGGAAGTCTTTTCTCCGGTCCGTGCACTGTGGTAAACCCACGGATCAAGGGGGGTCTAGCAATCTGGTGAATGCAGCGAACTCATAATTCGCCTAAGGCGGGTTCGATCCCCGCGACCCCCATTGTTTTGTTCCAATGCGCACTCTGCTGCTGATCGCGCTGCTGGTTCTGCCGGCTCTGTTTTCAGCAGCTGAGGTGGCGCTGCTCCGGCTTAGGCCCAGTCAGGTTCAGGCTCTCACTGAGGAGGGCCGCCCCGGTGCCCAGTCTGTTCAGAGACTTCAGCGGCATCTGCGCATCGCTCTGCTGATGACACAGTTCGGGGCTTCCCTGTCGCTGGTGGCCCTCGGCTGGATCGGTCGTGGATTCGGTCAGCGCTGGTGGCCACTGGAGATGCCTGCAGGCCGCTGGTGGGATCTCGCCTGGTTTTTGCTGCTGGTCGTGCTGGCCACACTGATTGCGGGCCTTTTGCCACGCGCCTGGGTGCTGAGCCGTCCCGAGTTTGCAGCCCTGCAACTTGGGCCTGTTCTCGAGGGAGCGATCCGGGTGCTGAGTCCGCTGCTGTCGGTACTCGACAGCCTGGCTTCGCTGTTGCTGCGCGTTGCAGGGCTCACCCAGCGCTGGGATGCCCCTGTTCCGGCTCTCACGGCAGGCGAGCTGGAGACTTTGATCGAGAGTGGCGCTGTGACGGGTCTCAAACCCGACGAACGCAACATCCTTGAAGGTGTGTTTGCATTGCGCGACACCCAGGTTCGTGAGGTGATGGTGCCGCGTTCAGGCATGGTCACCCTTCCTGTTGAGGTCCGTTTCGCAGAGTTGATGGAGGCGGTTCATCGCACGCGTCACGCCCGCTTTCCCGTGATCGGTCAATCGCTCGATGATGTTCGGGGAGTCCTTGATCTAAGGCGTCTTGCCGAGCCCATCGCCCGCGGAGAGCTGCGCGAAGACTCCTGGCTGGAGCCCTACCTGATGCCTGCGCAGACGGTGCCGGAGACCAGCAACCTGGCCGATCTGCTCGCCATCATCCGTTCAGGTAATCCCCTGCTGTTGGTGGTCGATGAACATGGCGGAACGGAGGGTCTCGTCACCGCAGCAGACCTCACTGGAGAAATCGTCGGCGATGAACCTGACGATGAAACAGATGAACCGGACCTGGTGCCGATGGAGGATCAGCCAGGAACATGGCTGGTGGCCGGAGATCTGGAGATTGTCGAGCTGAATCGTCAGCTTCAGCTGGATCTTCCCGAAGCCAGTGACCATCACACCTTGGCTGGGTTCCTGCTGGAACGGCTTCAGCACATCCCTTCACCAGGCGAGGCATTGCGCCACCACAACATCCAGTTCGAGATCGTTGCCATGGCTGGTCCCCGCATCGTGCGGGTGCTTCTGGTTCTCATTGAAGAGCCGGATTCACCGGTCGACTCCATCAATCAAGAACAGGGATTGGTGTGATTCACCCCCGATTGCACTGATCACCGATAATCAGCCGGTTCGCGCAGTCCCACTGATGACCGACGCCATGGTTCCGGTGAAGGTCGGCGTGATCGGGATTGGCAATATGGGCTGGCATCACGCGCGTGTGCTCAGCCTGCTCAAGGACGCGGATTTGGTTGGTGTTGCCGACCCGGACGCGCAGCGGGGAGCACTGGCCACCGAGCAGTTCGGCTGTCGCTGGTTCTCCGATTACCGCACCCTGCTTCAGGAAGTGGAGGCGGTCTGCATTGCAGTGCCGACCCTGCTTCATCACTCCGTAGGCCTGGCTTGCCTGGAGGCTGGTTCACACGTGCTGATCGAGAAGCCGATCGCAGCCAGTCAGGAGGAGGCCGCTGCCCTGATTGATGCCGCCAGCCGAGTGGGCCGCTTGCTTCAGGTGGGTCACATCGAACGCTTCAATCCCGCTTTCCGTGAGCTCACCAAGGTGGTGGCCAATGAAGAGGTGGTGGTGCTCGAAGCCCGGCGTCACAGTCCCCACGCTGATCGAGCCAACGATGTGTCTGTGGTGCTCGATCTGATGATTCACGATCTGGATCTGGTGCTCGAGCTGGCCAGTTCTTCGGTGGTGCAACTGGCGGCAGCAGGTGGTCGCAGCTCGGACGGGCCGATCGATTACGTCAACGCCACGCTCGGATTTGAAAACGGCGTGGTGGCCAGTCTCACGGCCAGCAAGATGAGTCATCGCAAGATCCGGACGCTCAGTGCCCACTGCCGGGCCAGCCTTGTTGAGACCGACTTCCTCAATCACAACCTGCACATTCATCGCAGGGCTCATGAGTGGTACTCCGCGGATCACGGAGAGTTGCTCTATCGCAACGACGGCTTCATCGAGGAGGTGAGCACCACCTCGATCGAGCCCCTGTATGCCGAGCTCGAACACTTCCTGCAGTGTGTACGAGGTCGCGAAACTCCTGCAGTGGACGGGCAGCAAGCTTCGAGGGCCTTGCGTTTGGCTGATCTGATTGAACAGGCCGTGGAGCAGCCTGGTGTGGGTGTTGCGATCGAGACTCCGATCTGATCTGGATCAGCCCCTTCCTGATCAGCGCAGTCCTTCCTGATCGGCGAGCTCCCTTAGGGCTTCAATCTGCCAATGCCGGCATTCGGCTGGAGACGACTGGTAGAACTGAGCCCAGGCAGCTGCTTTGTGCTGGGAATAGTCGCTGCTGTTCTGCTCCGGATGGCGATTTCTCCAGCCCACCCTCACGGCGTGGCCGATGACCACATCAAGGGCGATGTCGTCGTCAAAGCGCATCTCGGGATTGGCCGTTGCAAAGGCCATCAGTGAGAGCAGGCTTTCGGTGCAGAGCTGACGGTATTCAGGAGCTCTAATCCGACTGAGCAGATGCTCCACCTGAATGGCGAAGTTGCGTTCGCCTGGGGTTTTCTCCCGAAGCAGGGCGCTGGTCAGGCGGTTGCGGCGCTCCAGTTTGTCGCCGATCACCAGCCCACGGCAGTGGTGGAGCAGTGACCAGATCCCTGCATAGAACTCTTTGGGCACCTGCTGCAGTGAGCCCAGGCGGATCCGGTGCTGGAGCCAGTCGCTACCACTGGGGCTCTCATCCAGGGGTTCGGGGATGTTCCATTGCACCTTGCCGCTTAGGTGCAACAGTTCCCGACGTTGCAGGGCCGCTCTGGCATGGTCGACGTCGGCCAGCACTGTGCGCAGGCGCAAGCTGATGCGATGAGGCGGTTCATCGCACAGGGCTTCGAAGGCTTCGTCCTGACCGCACCGTTGCTCGGCGGCCAGCTCTGAGGTCAGCAACAGCAGCAGCTGCCCGAGCTGGAAGGTCAGAGATCCTCGGATCATGCTCGGTTCGCGCCTGGCGATCCCGTCCAGGGCCAGCAGTAACTCCTGCTGAAGCATCCGTTCACGACCGTCACTGCCGCAGGTGCGCTCAATCAGTGCTGCGATCGACTGGCTGGAGACAGGACTGGTCAGTCGCGAGTCGCTGCTGTAGTTCCGGCCGATCACAACCTGCTTCTGACGGCTCAGCAGGTCCGTGAGTGCATCCTCCAGTTGAGGATGAATCAGTCCCATGGCGCCGGCGCAGCGCCTGGCCACATTCCAGTCCTCCTGGCTGAGACCGCGTCGGTAGATCTCCTGCAGCAGTGTGGCCAGCTCAACCGGAGTTCCCTTGGGTCCGCTGAGGATGGCCTGCTGACCGAGTTGTTGCGTTAACAGCTCCAGGACCTCCGCTTGTTCCCGCAGCGAATGGCTGCTCCACAGCCTCTGGCGCAGCTCTTCCAGGGGAATGTCATCCAGTTCCTGCTCCTGTGCAGCTGTGAGGTCGCTCAGATCGGTGGAGGCCTGCAGCAGTTCAGCTGCTTGTTCGGCCTTCTCCGGTGGTCTGCTGCCCTCGCTTTCATTCGGCAGCGTTAACCACTGGGCTTTGCTGGCCAGGGTCCCGAGATCAGCGAAATCCACAGCAATGTCTTCGATGCTGCCGCTCTGCAGGCGTTGGGTGAGTTCCAGCAGAAGCGTTTCGTGTCGCTCAAGCAGAGCGGCCTGTACGGGGATCAGCAGCAGCGGAGCTCCCTGCCCCTGCCAGTGCCGTTGGAGCAGATGCAGCTCGTTAACGATGCTTTCGACCAGCTGTCTCGGGTCATGGCTGAGAAAGAACGTGCCCTCCTCCAGCACTGCAGGCAGAAAAGCCAGTTGTTGTCCGCCCTGGCGATAGAGACGCGCCGTGACCGCGGTTTCCGGTCGAAGTGGTGGGTGGCCGCTGAGACCAAGGGCGGCGTCGGCACCAATCTTTCCAAACCGTTCTCGCAGAGCTTCAGATGGCAGCACCGTTAGCTCAGCAAACTCAGGATTGCTGATCGGCAACCCCAGTTTCTCCAGTTTGCGCGCGACGGCGGCATCCTCGGGAACCAGCGAAACCATCACTGTCTCCGCTCCCAGCGAGGCGGGCAGTCGCCTTCCGCAGGGGTCAAGATCCTCTGCCTTGATCAGTCCGTCCAGGAGCATCTCTCCAATCCAGGCGAGGCTCTGGGTCCAGAGCAACGGCACGTTCTCGTTGGCGATGCGTCGCTGACTTCCAGGTGCACGCCGTTCCAGCTCCAGCTGCTCAGCGGGCACAAGGTACAGCTCTGGGAACAGTCGTTCTCCATCGCGTTCCACCTGCAGTGCCTGCAGACGTTCATGCCAGAGGTTGGCCTCGTCCCAGCGCTGCTCGAAACAGGCGGTGACCAATTCATAGGCGAGGAACAGCGGCCATTCCGATTCGATTCCTTCAAAGGTGGCCAGCTCTTCACGCTCGTAATGCAGCCGGGTGATGTCTTCCACCACCGTCTGATGCCCATCCCTGCGAAAGCGCTTGTAGCCGTAGGGACCTCCCAGCTCGCGCCTGATCCGCCTGTTGGTGCGCTCCACCAGCGCTCGATCCTCCACCGCCCAGGCGGGGTAGCCGATCACTGAGAGGCAGGCGCTGTCGACTTCTTTGCTTGCTGACTCACGCGGCAGCAACCCCGTTAGGGCTCGCCGCAGACGCACCACGGCACCGTGTGGAATCAGCACCTGCATGCTTCCATCTCCGTGAGAAGCGCAGAGATCAACCCCGTCCAGTGCCTCCAGTGCGGCCTTGGCCATACCGATCGAACTGGCATTTCTTTCGGGCAGGCCGTGATTGCCCTTGTCGCCACGCTCCCAGATGCCGTAATCGGCGACGCGGTAGGCCCTGGCGACGTAATAGACAAGGTTCTGGACAAAGGATGCTTCGTGGCTGTTATGGATGACAGCCAGGCCGCTGGAGCTCAGCTGGGCCAGCTGCAACAGAAACAGTGATGTGGCATCCAGCTGCAGATGACCCCATCCTTCATCAGGAACGACTGGGGATCCGCTGGCACTGTCGTACTTCGCATGCAAAGCATCCAGTGGATCGAGGCTGCTTTTAAAGCGCTCCACTTTTTCGGCCTGACGCATCATGGCGTTCAGCAATCCCCGCATCAGGTCGATGACGCGCTGTTCGAGCTCCCAGCAGCGTTGACAGCTGCCCTTTTGGCGCCGGTGGGCGATCGCCAGACCCCAGACGCACTGGATCGAATAAATGCAGTCGCGGACCCAGGCGTCACCGTAATTGCCATGCACGGTGTGGGCCGTGCTGGCAGGCAGCAGCCCACTGATCGGGTTCTGTCGCTGCAGCACCACGCGCTCGATGGAGCGGTCGAGCTGCGTCAGCCGCTGCGCACGCAGCTGATCCTCTTCACGGGTCGGGTGCGACAGAACCATGGTGGCTAACGCGACCGGATCTAGATTCTCTCGTGCAGCGGACACGCGGATGGAAGCACTGACAACGGGTCCGCGCGATCAACGTCGTTGCCAAGTTCTCGACATTCCCGTTGATGCCTGCCGAGATGTGACTTCCGCAGCCATCGGCCTGCATGCAGAGGGGGGAGGTCAGATCGTCACGCTGAATGCTGAGATGACGATGCTCGCTCGCCGCAACACCGACCTGGGTGCTGTGATCCGAGCTGCTGATCTGGTGGTTCCTGACGGTGCCGGTGTGGTCTGGGCTCTTGCGCGCCAGGGCATCAAGGTGCGGCGCAGTCCAGGAATCGAACTTGCCTGGTCGTTGCTCAAGTATGCAGAAGCCCATGGTTGGCGCATCGCACTTGTCGGGGCGTCGCCTGAAGTGATGGACAGGTTGTCTGACCGACTGGCTCAGCAGAGTCCAGCGCTGCAGCTGGTTTTTGCAGAACACGGATATCAGGAGGCCAGTGCCTGGCCGGAGCTTGAAACCAGGTTGCGGCAACTCAGGCCCGATCTGGTTCTTGTGGCTCTTGGGGTGCCCCTCCAGGAGATTTGGATCCAGAGAATGCGCGATCATCTCCCCGGTCTTTGGATGGGAGTTGGCGGCAGCTTTGATGTCTGGTCAGGTTTGAAACAACGTGCCCCAGGCTGGACCAGTCGTTTGCGGCTGGAGTGGCTTTACAGGCTGTGCCAGGACCCAAGCCGCTGGAGGCGCTATCTCGCTCTGCCTCAATTTGCTTGGGCGGTGCTGCGCAGCGGGAAGCTGCAGGGCTGAGCGCTTCAGCGGAAACCGACGGATGCCTGCCAGACGAAGGCCAGCAACAGGAAAAACAGAGGAATGATCGGGAGGATGTCGATCAGCGGGCCGAACGCCTGATAAGCCTCTGGAAGTTGAGCCAGTAGATCGAGGGAGAAAGCAGCCATCCCGGCGGAACACGGTCAGTGTGCGGACGCTACCACGTGTGATGAGCCGGAGAGTCCTCTTCCCAGGGAGCGAAATCCTCTGAAAAACAGCCGTCCTTGATCGCCTGCCCCATGGCGGTGGTGAAGCGGATCAGGTGGGTGAGGTTGTGCAGGCTGAGCAGGGTCAGCCCCAACAGCTCATCACTGCGGATCAGATGGTGCAGATAGGAGCGGCTGTGCTTCCGGCAGGCCTGGCACGGACAGGTCGTGTCCAGCGGCGTGTGGTCATGACGGAAACGGGCGTTGCGCAGATTCCAGCGCTCACCACCCACAAGGGCTGTGCCGTGCCGGCCAAGCCGGGTTGGCAGCACACAGTCGAACAGATCGATGCCGTTGGCGACGGCAACGCTCATTTCCCTCAGGGTGCCGATTCCCATCAGATAACGGGGGCGATCGTCCGGAAGCAGTGGAGTGACCTGGCGCACGATCCGGTGCATGTCTTCCACGGGTTCGCCCACGCTGACCCCACCAATAGCGATTCCCGGCAGATCGAAGCTGGCGACCGCGCGGGCGCTGGCGTCACGAAGGTGTGGGAAGCAGCCTCCCTGCACAATGCCGAACAGAGCCTGATCGGTCCTCTGATGGGCATTCACACAGCGCTCCAGCCAGGCATGGGTTCGACGACTGGCCTCCTTCACATCGTTCTCCGTTGCCGGATAGGGAGGGCATTGATCGAAGGCCATGGCCACATCCGCCCCCAGTGCTATCTGGATCTCCATCGACCGCTCCGGGGTGAGCAGGATGCGACTGCCGTTGCGTGGGTTGCGGAAATCCACTCCCTGGTCATCGATGCGATTGAGATCGCCGAGGCTGAAAACCTGAAATCCACCGGAATCGGTGAGCATTGGTCCGTTCCAGCCCATGAACCGATGCAGTCCGCCTGCGGCCTCCACGACCGTCTCGCCGGGTTGCAGATGCAGGTGGTAAGTGTTGGACAGAACCATCTGGGCCCCGGTGGTTGCCAACTGATCCGCACTGACCCCTTTCACTGTGGCCAGGGTCCCTACCGGCATGAACCGCGGCGTGTCAACAACTCCATGCGGGGTTGAGAACGCTCCGCAGCGTGCATCCGTGCGGCAACAGTGAGCGCTGATCTTGAAGTCGAACACGCGCATCTCCGCCCGACCTCTGACCCTACGGTGAGTGAACTCCCTGATCTGCGCTGCTCTGCGGTCTGTCTCTCCCCCTTGGTTGCGTGATCTGGCCGGTGCCTGGGTGTTCTATTCGGTGCTGCCCGGCTGGCCGTGGCCTGCACCCCGTTTCGAGCGCATTGCTCGCTTTGCCCCCTGGATCGGAGCGGTGATCGGCGGGTTGATGGCAGCTCTCTGGTTCCTGCTGAGTGCTCTGAACTGGCCACCTGTGGCGATGGCACCTGTCGTATTGGCTCTTGGCCTCTGGCTGACAGGTGGGCTCCATCTGGATGGACTGATGGACACGGCCGACGGTCTCGCTGCAGGCAGCAGTCGTTGTCTTGAGGCGATGGATGACAGTCGTGTCGGGGCCAGTGGTGTTCAGGCGGCGTTCATCGTGCTGCTGCTCCAGTTTTCAGCTCTGGTCCAGCTGGCTGGGTTCGCCCCGGCTGCCCTGGTGTTTTCAGCGATCTTCGCGAGGGTCTCGCCGCTATGGGCCATGGGGCGCTTCGGTTATCTGCGCGCACAGGACAGAGGTACTGCGGCGTTCCATCGCCGCAACTGGTGTGGTTGGAGTGAAGGCAGCCCAACCCTGTTGTTGTTGCTTGCCATAGGGCTGCTGCTGTGGGGTCTACAGCCCCGTCTGCTGATTGTTTGGATCGGCGTCGCTTTGCTTGGGACCTTGGCAGCTCTGCTTCCGGCTGAGTGGCTGGGCAGGCGTCTGGGGGGCCACAGCGGCGACAGTTATGGCGCCACTTTGATGATCTGCGAAACGCTCACTCTTCTGGCTTTTGCGTTGCTAGCTCCCGCTCTGTTGCCGGCAGCTTGAGCAGAAAGGCATTGCCTTGCGCGGGCAAATCCGGATCCAGGGCTTTGGGTTCGGTGTGAAGGTTCAGAGAGCCGCCGCGGTTTTCAGCCAGGCGACGGGCCAGGGACAGACCCAGGCCGGAGCCTGGGCGATCGATGCTGCTGCTGCCACGCTCTCCTTGCTGGAAAATGCGCTGATGCTCCGTGGCGGGAATGCTGGGGCCTGCGTCCCAGACGCAGATTGCATGGTTCAGAAGCCTCAGGCCAAGTGCGCATCCTGGCGGGCTGTAGCGGAAGGCGTTTTCCAGCAGGTTGGCCACGATTTCAGCCATCACTGCATCGGCGGCTGGGCGAGCGGCCTGGGTCCAGGCAGTCCAATGGTCAGGGCCATGCCAAGGCCTGTTCTGCAGGGTCGCTGTTGCAGAAGCCCTCTGGATCAGAGGATGGAGCAGATCTGCCACGGTCAGGTCTGGAGCATCTACGGGAACGGGTGGCAGCAGCAGAGGTGTGGAAGCATCCGCCTCGAGCCTGAGGTCGCCCCGGCCGATTCGGTCGAGAGACTGGAGATAACGATCCAGCTGATCCTGTTCCTGAATCAGGCTTTCCACCAATGAGCGCTGCTGATCTTCGGGGCCGATGCGACGCAGCAGCAGTTGGGCGTAGGTGCGCAGAGCTGTGAGGGGATTGCGCAGCTGGTGCACCACCAAATTCAGCTGCTGGCGTTGCTCGTCCAGTTGGTGATGAAGCTTTTGCCGATCCTGTTCAAGACCGAGAATGCAAGCGAGCGTTTCCGCGCAGATCTGAAGGCGAGGGTCATGCTCGACGGGCCTGCCTGGCAGGGGTCGTTGCTCGGCACGTAGCACGCCTAGCAACAGGCTCTCATGTCGCAAGGGATACCAGCGACGTTCCTGGGCCACGCTGCGCAGGCTGGGATCTTCGGAGATGGCGGGTGGCAGGGCTGAATCGACCGGCCACTGAGCCACGAGAGTCAGGGTGGGGGTCGAGCCCTGGTCTCGGTCGGTGACGTACAGGGCAAGACGGGCCATGGCCGTATCGACCGCCAAAGACTGCAGCTGCTGCTGCGCTAGCTCGAGGAACCGATCGGACAGTTGCATCAGCCGAACTGCATCACGGAATACAGACGGTCGTGCGGTACAGCATCTGGACTGCTTGCCAAATTGGGAAAAAGTCTTAAGGTTGGAGATGCGACCAAAAGCACGGCCCCTGGGAGGCCTTGCTCCTTCGTTGCTCCGATTGAGGTTGCACTTTCCGTGCCACCAAGGTTACAGCAGAGGTTGATGAATCCCCTGTTGACGTCGACATTCGTCGTTGTGAGCAATGGAGTGTGTCTTATTTGCGAGCCGGCCTTCTCCGGATTTCCGCAGTCCGAACGCTGATGACCTGAATGCTTCCCTTGCGGATCGATCAGGCCATTGCCCAACCAACGGCTCAGCCCAACAGCTCCCTTCAGTCCACCTCTCAGCTCCCGTCTGCGGGAGGCAAATTTATGTCTAAGAAGCGCAAGCGGATTAGCCGCCGCCGTCTTGCCGGTCAGCGTGTCCTGGCCCACGTGCCCACGTTCCATCTGGAAACCGGTGAACACAAGCCCGTCACAGCGGCCCGCCGCTTCATTGCTGAAGGCTGTCTTGTTCCTCCAGCGTTGCTGAACGTGCGGCGCAATGAGCACACCACCGACCGTTTCTTCTGGGGCGAAAAGGGCCTTTTCAGTGCTCAGTATGCGGAGGAAAATCACTTTCTCTTCCCATCGCTGCGCACCATCGTCGACCGCGTTGGCGAAGAGGTGATCTTTGAAGGCCTGGAGCTTTCCTCCGACGATTGGGAAGAGATGGAAGAGTACGAATACGCCTTCGTTTGAATCAGGCGTAGTGACGTCCTGGCTGGGCTATTGCAGCCAGGACACGATCGATTCAGCCATGGCCTGCTGAGCTTCCAGTGGAATCGTGTGTCCACCGGCAAAGATTTTGAGGCTGCATTCATTGGACCCTGGCCTCAGGAGCTCAAACAGCTTTTCTGCTGCCGCAGCCGGCACGACATCGTCATTCCGACCGTGTAGCAGCAGCACTGGTGGTCGGGTCGATGGAGGTTTCCACCCCGGATGGGGATAGCCACTGCAGCTGATCACTCCAGCAAGTGGCAGGTCGCAACCCACATGCAGGGCCATGGCTCCTCCCTGAGAGAAACCGATCAGGACTGTCTTAGAGAGCGGAATGGTCTCCAGGTCGAGTTCCTCAATGCGATGGCGCAACTGTTGCGTGGCTGATGGCACGGCCTGCCAGTCAGAGGGGAACAGTCCATACCACTGGCGCCCCTGACCGCCTGGGTGAGGTTCGGGTGCTTGAAGTCCGATGCATTCCGCAGGAACTGGTGCTGCTGCCGCCAGCCCATCGCCGAGGGGTAGCAAATCCTCTGCATCAGCCCCCCAGCCATGCAGAAGCACCAGGCGTATGCGCCCCGGTTCCAGACCGGCATGAATCACTGAATCAGGCATCAGCTGCTTGACCTGCTGCTGCGTAGGTTGGCCCAAGGTCTCCTTCCTGTCCTGCTGCCATGGCTCCCACTGCGCTGCTGAGCGTGTCCGATAAGCGCGGACTGGTGCCTCTCGCTGAGGTTTTGCACCACCGCTATGGCTACCGGTTGCTCTCCAGCGGTGGAACAGCCAAGGTCCTCAAGCAGGCTGGTTTGCCTGTCACTCCTGTGGCGGATCACACCGGCGCGCCGGAGATCCTCGGCGGACGTGTGAAGACGCTGCACCCCCGCATTCACGGCGGCATCCTCGCCAGGCGTGGCGATGCCAGCCATGAAGCTGATCTGATCGCTCAGGAGATCGCACCGATTGATGTTGTTGTCGTCAATCTGTATCCGTTTCGGGAAACGATTGCTGACCCCGCGGTGAGCTGGGACACCGCAATCGAGAACATCGACATCGGCGGTCCGACGATGGTGCGATCCGCAGCCAAGAACCACGCGCACGTCGCAGTGCTGACCGCTCCGAATCAGTACGACCGTTTCTTGGCTGCGCTGGATGCGTCAGGGGGAGCTCTGACGGATGCAGTGCGCCGTCAGCTTGCCGTGGAAGCTTTCGCGCATACTGCGGCTTACGACGCTGCGATCACCCGCTGGATGCAGGCGAGACCAGAGGTGAGCACGGCTGATCCAACGGCAGCAGATCTCCCCTGGCTCGAGGCCTTGCCGTTGCTTCAACGCTTGCGATATGGAGAAAATCCCCATCAACACGCCAGTTGGTACAGCGCCGCAAAGGCAGGCTGGGGCGGAGCCATTCAATTGCAAGGCAAAGAGCTCAGCACGAACAACTTGTTGGATCTGGAGGCTGCTCTGGCAACGGTCCGAGAATTTGGCTACGGCACCAGCGGCAGCCACCCCGCCAGCCGCGCTGCAGCGGTTGTGGTCAAACACACCAACCCCTGCGGAGTTGCGATCGGTGATGGCACTGCTGCCGCACTGAGTCGAGCTTTGGATGCGGATCGCGTCAGCGCCTTTGGAGGCATCGTGGCCTTGAACGGTTGTGTTGATGGAACGGCTGCCCGTGAACTCACGAGCCTCTTCCTGGAGTGTGTCGTTGCACCAGGGTTTGCACCCGAAGCGCGGGAGATCCTGGCTGCCAAATCCAATTTGCGCTTGCTTGAACTGTCTCCGGACTCAATTGACGCAGCCGGTCAGGATCACGTGCGCAGCATTCTTGGCGGAGTTCTCGTGCAGGATCTTGATGATCAGCTCGTGACGCCGGATGATTGGACCGTGGCAACCGAGCGAGTTCCCACCGCAAGCGAACGCGAGGATCTCTGTTTCGCCTGGCAGTTAGTGCGCCACGTTCGCTCCAATGCGATCGTCGTCGCGAGGGAAGGCCAGAGCCTCGGTGTGGGAGCCGGCCAGATGAACAGGGTGGGTTCAGCCCAGATCGCCCTGGAGGCCGCTGGTGATCGCAGCCGTGGAGCTGTGCTGGCCAGTGATGGTTTTTTCCCTTTCGACGATACGGTCCGCCTTGCTGCCGATCATGGAATTACGGCTGTGATCCATCCAGGCGGCAGCAAGCGTGATGGAGATTCCATCCAGGCCTGTAACGAACTTGGCTTGTCCATGCTTCTGACAGGACGCCGTCACTTCCTGCACTGATGGTCTGAGCGGCAAGAGGGCCGCAGGAGTCCACGACCTGAAGGCTGCAGTTTTAGCCTTCGCTTCAATCGTGTGATTTTTGATGCCACCGACCCTGTCTTTTGGTCTCAACTTCCTTCATCCGCTGATGATGTGGCTGTTGCTGGCTGCGGGTGGTTACGCCATGTACCTCGGCATCAAGGCCAAGAAAGTGCGTACCGGAACCTGTGAGCAGCGCAAGGCGTTGATCCCAGGAAAATTCGCTCAGAGACACTACCTCTGGGGCAGCGCTTTGATGGCCGTCATGGTGTTTGGAACGCTTGGTGGTATGGCGGTGACCTATCTCAACAACGGCAAGCTGTTCGTTGGTCCGCACTTATTGGTTGGTCTGCTGATGACCGGAATGATCGCTGCGGCTTCATCCCTTTCACCCTTGATGCAGCGTGGAAACCTTCTGGCACGAAAAGCCCACGTAGGGCTGAATATGGGAATGCTTACATTGTTTCTCTGGCAAGCAATCAGTGGGATGCAAATTATGAACAGAATCTGGATTAATCGCTGAAGTAATTGAGAAGTTTTCGTTGTATCAACGATAAAAATCTTCCCTGGTTAGAGGAGTTTTTCTGTCATTGCTTCTAACGTAGAAAAATACGGTTGCTGCGACCGCTAAAACGGGAATTGCTGTTAACAGCAATATCGCGACTGCTGTGAAGTCTTGATACATTGAGTTTTTTGAAAGCAACCAACACAATTATACAATAACTGAAAAATGTAACTTATGATATTCGGCTAAGCCTTTTTTGCTGCGTCTGCGGCTGAGGTTACTCCGTGGTCAGCAGGTTGAGAATTTTGATAATTGCCCTGAAAACTTCCGATGAGCACGCTTATTTCTGTTTTGCTTGTTCCCGCCCTTCTCGAAACGCAGCGAGATCCAGCTTGGCAGACCAGTAAGCGCTGAGTTGCTCGCAGGTTTTGTATTGCATCCAGTTGGCTTCTGCTGCAACAACTCTGGCGTGCAGAGCTCTCTCGGTTTTCGTTTCAAACCTAATGGTCCCTTGGTCCAGTGGAGCATGGATGAAATAATCCCAGTTCGGTTCAACCATCGGCCGAAATAAGCTAGTCAATCTTCGCCTATGCTTCGCTAAAAGCCGGCCCAATATGTGCAAACAAATGGGTAATCTGTTGCTTTAATTTCTGCAAAGTGTTTTGGTTGAAAGCTCTTTTGATTGCGGGCTAAGTGTCGTTCTGGTGGCGTTATCAAAGTTAACTTCTGCTTCTGCCCTCGAAGTCGAATGAGTTGCACAATTCAGCCGCGCCTGGCAGTTTTTCCTGGAGGGGGTGGAATGGACAGCTGCTCGCACTCTGTCCTGGCTGTCATAGAATATTCCGCAATTGCAACAATGTTCAGGTGCTGAAGCCTTTTTTGATAGCGCTGTTGTACGTGAGCAGTTGCGTACTGGCTTTGCTTCAAGCGACGCGCGAGTCAACTCCGCAACCGATAGGACTGCTGATCGTTGCCATGGTTATGACCCCTGTGTTGGTGAGCATCATTGCCGGACTTCCAGTGAATTGCATGTCCTTTCAGAGCAAACAAATCGATTAATCGTTGTTCGTTTTGATCATTAATTAAGATTGATTCTTTAACCTCAACAAGCTGATATAAGTTGTTGCCTGCTTTTTAAAGCAGTGCATAAAATTTTATTGCTTTGACTCTTCTAAAATTGTTTTGCACCAAGCTTCCAGGCGATCTTGCGTTTTTTCAGACTCATTGTCTTCGTCAATCGGAAGCCCGCAAAACATCCCGTTGATCATGCTTTTTGAATCATCGAAAATATAATCTTCGCCTGACACATGTCCAATCAAATTGCCACCCGCTTTCTGAAAGGCTGTGTAGAGCTCTTCCATTGCATCACAGAAAAATTTGCTGAAAGCTGCTGAATCTCCAAGGCCAACGATGGCCACAGGCTTTCCTGAGCAATTGAGAGTTGGGATCTGCTCAATGTGCTCATCCCAGACTGTTCCTGACCTTTTGACGTCTGACCCGGTATTCCACGTGGGAGTGCAGCAGATCAGTGCCTCACAGGCTTCCATATCCTTGATGTCTTGAAAATCACTGAGCTCTTTGAGTTCAGAATCGGGAAGGAGCTGGTCGAGCCTCTCAGCGATGTCTTCGGTATGACCGGTCGCTGATGCAAAGACAATCGTAAATTTCATAGAGAAACCTATCAACACTATTTTTTCTCGCCCTGAGGCATTGATCAAATAGTATTTAACAATGTATTGTTAAATACTATACATCTAAATCCTGTTACGGCATTGGCGATTCAATCTACTTCTAGTCCGTTGAATAATTCTTTATGGACTGCAAAAGTATGGTAAAGCGAAGTTTTGTTTTCGGGTTGTAATTTAGTTCCGTCGCATGTATATGCGATTGCGCAAATAAAATTCCCTTGCCAAGCGATGTTGTCATCGCTTTGCTCTTCGGACCAACTCATCATCGTTTTGAATTGATCAGGGAGTTGGTGGCCAATCTTTTCGCATGCCTTGCACAATCGGTATAAAGCAGGCGGTTTGGATGGCATGGACAATGCCTTTTTTAAGCTGAGTTCATTGAAAACCCCGATATATCGTATGTATTCAATGATTTCGCTTTCAATTTCGCTCAGATCAGCCTGGTTGATGGCTTGATCGATCTCATCTGGATTGAGAGTTGGCCTCGGGTTGGATTTTGCGATGTTCATTGATCGTCATGCATCAGTTCGTTGTGTCTGACCTATGTTGATCAAGACCTAGGTAAGAGCTGATCAAGATCCAGTTAAGCGTTGGCTTGTGACAAGTTGAAAGGAGGGAGACAATCAAGATGTTGTGGATCAATTTAAGTTCCAATGGGATCAGATCAGTTGCTGATTTTTGACAAAAAGCTTGGTTTCAGCCTTTTTTGGTAATTGATGTCCTCGATCATCTTCTGAGCACTTGTGTGAACAACGACGCTAATATCTTGAGTTGTATTATGAATTTTCCACAGGCCGATTCGAATCTCTGATCTTGCGCAGGTCACTTGCCATGCGTCAGGCGTAGGTGAACCAACCTGCTTTACCGTGATTTTTGTCCAATAAGAGTCTCGGCGATGTCCAGGAATAAGCGTGTAAGAGATCGAACCGTCATCTTTTTTCTCTTTTTGGAAATTCAGCTTCAGGAGCTGCTCACACCAGTCAGCCATGATTATTAATCATTGTTCTTTGACTTTAGTCGTCGATGCATTGATTCATGCATCTTTTTTGTCTGCTGTGCGGTCCAATGATCACAGTTATCTCGCGGGAAATTGTGTCGTTGGTAGAGGGTTGGGCATTTATTTAGATGCACTCAAAAGTGCATCAAGTCATTGTCTTGATGCACTGATTTTTAATTGAGATGGACTGATCTAACAGCGTTTAGCTGTCAGTGGAAGCAGCTTTTTTGGCAGCTTCGGGAGCAGCTTTCTTGTCGGCGGCAGGAGCAGCTTTCTTGTCGGCGGCAGGAGCAGCTTTTTTGTCAGCGGCAGGAGCAGCTTTCTTGTCGGCGGCAGGAGCAGCTTTCTTGTCAGCAGCAGGAGCAGCTTTTTTGTCAGCAGCAGGAGCAGCTTTCTTGTCGGCGGCAGGAGCAGCTTTCTTGTCAGCAGCAGGAGCGGCTTTTTTGTCAGCGGCTGCTGGTTTTTTGGGTTTCAGCTTGGATGTGTCAAGATTTTTCTCGCCGAAAGCCTTGTATCCGAGAAAAACCAAGCCGCCAAGCACTGGAATCGAAGCGATGCCCCCTACGGCAATCTCAAACCCTGACAATGCCATTGCTGATCGGCCGAGAAGTAAAAAAGATAACATATGACCATTTCCACAATTTGCAACAAATCTGATGGACTGCGCTAAGGCTTTGCAGTGTCGATCCGAGCCGTTGTTGAGATCGCTGTTTGAGGGCCTCATCGGCTCAGTCTGTGTTCAGTTCTGTTCCTTTACGACGCAGATTGACCAGGTTTTTGGGATTAATAGCGTTAAGTCTTTGTTTTGCTGTGACAGGCTTTTGTCTCACGTTTCAAGTAGCCGGTAAACATTGGCTGAGCGGCTTTGCCCGAGCCTGATTCAGATTTTCGCGCCAATGTCAGAAAGCGGCCCTCCGTCTGGGAGGGCAAGCCAGTGCATGCGTTGCGTGGAAATCCTCCTGAACTTTCCAGGTCAGTCTGCGCGAAATCTGGCGCACGATCTGGCGCAGCAGGTGGTCGCCACTGGATTGAACGAGGCCATTGGGGAGCATGGTGATCACTCGGGGAAGTGCGATCCAGACCGTTAGATCAAGCGTCCAGCTGACCCAGGTCTGATCATGCTCCACGGTGTTCTCAGGGAAGTCCACCAGGCTCAGATTGGCCTGGAAATCAACGTCATACAGCTTGGACAGTGCGGAATCGTGATCTGGAAGGGTAACTGTTTCGATCGCGTAGGTCTTTGCTTGGCGAGGTAGCAGTCGCAGGCCGATGGTCGGCTCCACTTCGAAGCCGAAATTCCCAAAGCGTCCGAGGGTCAGCGCGTAAGCCTGGGGATCGAGAGCTTCAACCTCCATGGGTGACGCACACCTGCGGAACCAACCCTGGTGTTGATCGAGATACGTTGCAATTGTGTCGGGATCCGCCCGCATTTCCATGCGGTCACTGAAGTGGCTGCGATAGCAACGCACCTGTGGGTCCACGTCTTCGTGATGACGCAGAGCTTCGTCGGATGGTCTCGACAAGATCAGGACGGACGAGCCCCGATCAGGGGAATAGCTGTGATGAATCAATGTAAAGCTTCGCGGCGATCAATCTGCGTCGCTGATGGCAATCATGCGTTGGATCACGTGCTCCACTACGCGATCTGGGGTTGAAGCTCCGGATGTGATGCCAACCGTGATCGGTCCACTCGGCAAAAAGTTTGTATCACGTGTTAAATCCTCGCCAAGGGGTTTGTGCTCGATGCTGTTGTCCTCACTGATCCGCTCTGGCGTGTCGATATGGAAAGAACGAATGCCACGACTAATGGCAATTTCCTGCAGGTGGGTGGTGTTGGAGGAGTTGTACCCACCGATCACGACCATGAGATCAAGCGGTTCGTCAACCAGGGAGAACATTGCGTCCTGTCTCTCCTGGGTTGCGTCGCAGATGGTGTTGAAGGCTAAAAAATGTTCGTTCAATTGCATGGGCCCGAACTTGCTGAGCATCGTGCGTTCAAACAGCCGGCCGATCTCTTCTGTTTCGCTTTTAAGCATGGTGGTCTGATTAGCGACACCGACACGCTCCAGATCGCGGTCCGGGTCGAAGCCTGGGGAGCAGGCATTGGCAAAACGGGCCATAAAACTCTCCCTGTCACCGTTGCCGAGGATGTAATCAGCGACGAACTGAGCTTCCTCTAGATCAAGCAGCACAAGATACGTTCCTGCAAAGGAACTGGTGGCAAGGGTTTCTTCATGTTTCACCTTGCCGTGAATAATCGATGTGAAAACATGCTTTTTGTGCTTTTCCACTGTGTTCCAAACTTTGGACACCCAGGGACATGTGGTGTCCACAATGTGGCAGCCACGATCATTGAGTAATTGCATTTCCTGCACGGTGGCCCCGAAAGCAGGAAGAATCACCACATCGCCATATTCAACACCTGAGAAATCCTTCACCCCCTGATCCACAGGGATGAAATGGACATTCATCTTGCGCAGATGATCATTCACAGAAGGGTTATGGATGATCTCATTGGTGATCCATAACCGCTCACTTGGATAGTGCTTGCGAGTCTCATAAGCCATCGCAACGGCCCGCTCCACTCCCCAGCAGAAACCGAAGGCCTCAGCGAGTCGAACGTTCAGGCGTCCATGGCTGAGTTGATACCCGTTTTCACGGATGGATCCAATCAGGCTGCTCTGGTAGGCCTGCTCCAGACTTCCAGCCACCTCATCAGCACGTCCGAAGCCACGACGGTTGTAGCGGTCGGAATTGTGAAGAGAGCGCTTGAAGGCGTGGGTATCCATGGCCGCTGCAACAGTGGGATGACTCTATGGGCTGTGGGAGAAAGCTGTCTTTTTCTAGTGGCCGTACTGAACTAAACCAAGAAAAAACCCCGGTCACTGTGGACCGAGGTTCAATGACCACGATTGGGACTTCAGTTGCCCGCAGAGGCGAAATCGGGATACGCCTCCATGCCGTGTTCACCGATATCGAGGCCATTGATTTCCTCTTCTTCGGTGACGCGGATGCCGCCGAACAAGGCGCCAATGATGCTCCAGGCGATCCAGCAGGTCACCAGAGCCCAGATGGCGTAAGCCGCGCATCCAAGGGCCTGAATGCCGAGTTGTTCGATGCCACCTCCAACAAACAGGCCCAGAGGAGATCCGTCGCCCTGGATGTCAAAACCCCAGAGACCGACCACCAGTGTTCCCCAGACCCCGCAAACGCCGTGGACTGAGAAGGCGCCGACAGGATCGTCGATTCCCGCTGCGTCAAGTGCTGCAACGGAGAAGACAACAATCACTCCTCCGATCAGGCCAGCAACCCAGGAACCCACCAGGGTGAGATTGCCGCAGCCAGCGGTGATGCTGACAAGACCGGCAAGAATGCCGTTAATGATCATCGTCAGATCTGGTTTGCCGGACGTCATCGTGGAGATGACCGTTGCTCCAATGGCTCCACCAGCTGCTGCGAGCGTTGTCGTTACGGCCACATAGGGAACCCATTGGTCCATCGCCAGCTGGGAGCCAGGGTTGAAGCCGTACCAGCCGATCCAGAGGATTAGAGCTCCAAGGGTGGCAATGGCCATGTTGTGGCCAGGAACAGCCTGAGTGCGACCGTTCACGTACTTGCCGATTCTGGGTCCGAGCAGCATGGCTCCAACCAGGCCGGCCCAGGCACCAACGGAGTGAACAATGGAGGAGCCTGCGAAATCAATGAATTCTTTGTTTCCAACGTTGTTCAGCCAGCCACCATTCCATTCCCAGCTTCCAGAAATCGGATAGATGAACGCAGTCAGAATCAGGGAGAAAACGACGAACTCACCAAACTTGACGCGCTCGGCGACCAGTCCGGAAACGATGGTTGCAGCTGTACCAGCAAAGGCTGCCTGGAAGAGGAAGTCGACGGTGGGGACAAGGCCTCCTTCGCTGATGGTCTCAGCGGTGACTGCAGGGTCAAAGAACAGACCTTTGAAGTAAAACCAGCCATCAATGACGGATCCGCCATACATCAGCGAATAACCAATGAACCAATAAGCCGTCACTGCCAGAGCGAAGACAAACAGGTTTTTTGCAAGGATATTGACGGCATTTTTCTGACGACACATCCCTGCTTCGACCATGGCGAAGCCGGCATTCATGAAGATCACCAGGATGGTCGCGACCAGAAGCCAGAGATTGTTCGCAAGGAAAGCTGCATTGAGTTCAGGCAGCTCCTGCGCATGGGCAGAAAGGTTGAAAACACCTAAGCCAAAGAGGGCTAAGGGTGCACAGGCCAACCACAGCATCGCTCGGTTGGATTTGAAGCCCCGAATGCTCTGAAGGAGAAGCATTGGGCCTTCGATCAGGCTTGCCTCTTGGAGGCGCGCTTTGCGCCGCCGCGATGGCGGATGCAGAGCAGTTGTCATGGAAAGAAAGCGAAACTGCAAGTTGGACGATCTCGTAACAGACCATCACTCGCCAACAAATTGCTCAATGATGAACACTTTCCGAGTCGCCGTTGCTACCGAATTGCTGATTGGCTTGGCTTGACTGGCCGTTGGCCCTCCCAGAGGATTCGGTCGATCTGGAAGCTGAAGGCACAGGGCACCACTTCAACGCCTGCTTTTGAGGCCTCGCGGAACAGCTCGCCGTAGCGAGGATCCGCGCTGTCTCCAGGGGCGAAGCACGACACATCTGGGCGGCTGAGGCAGGGCACCAGAACGCCACGTGCATCAGGCAGCACGCCCATCAGCTCCTGCAGGTGTTTCTGTCCTCGTTCGGTCACTGTGTCTGGGAATAGAGCCATCGGCCCGTCGCACCAGGTGGTGTTTTTCACTTCCAGGTAGATCGGGCGTTGGTCAGGGGCTCTCTCTCCCGGAGTGAGCAGTAGATCAATGCGGCTGCGGCGGTTCTCGCCGTAGGGCACCTCAGCACGGATCCCAGCGATGGGTCCCAGCGCGTCATTGAGATAACCGGCCTCAATGGCTGCTCTGATCAGCCGATTGGGGAGAGCTGTATTGATACCGACCCAACAGGAGGTTCCATCAGCACTCGGCACTTCCGCCTGTTCCCAGGTCCAGGCCAGTTTGCGTTTGGGGGAAGGGGCGTAGCGCATCCTCACCCGACCTCCGGGGTGGAGCACACCGGTCATCGGTCCTGTGTTGGCACAGTGAGCCGTCACCACCGAACCGTCCTTGAGTTCCACATCAGCGAGAAAGCGTTTGTAGCGCTTGATCAGCATGCCCTCTGTCAGAGGGGTGAACTCAAGCAGAGGGGTGCCGGTCATGGAGGCGGGCTTGCTGGCGCCATGGTGCCTGGCGATGGACCGAAGATCTCTTCCAGTGATGGCACGGTTGAGCGGGCATCGATGGGGAGATCTCTCAAGCGCATTGCTCTGGTGGTCACCTATGGCACCTTGCTCAGCAAAGCCGGAGGCCTGATCCGTCAGCTGGTGATCGCTTCGGCATTCGGGGTGGGCGCGGCCTACGACGCTTACAACTACGCCTACATCCTTCCGGGCTTCCTGCTGATTCTGCTGGGAGGAATCAACGGTCCGTTTCACAGCGCCATGGTCAGCGTGCTCAGCCGCCGGCCCCGTGAGGAAGGAGCTCACATCCTGGTCACGCTCAACACCACCGTGAGTGCATTGCTGCTTGTCGTGACAGTGGCGTTAGTGCTTGCCGCTGATCCTTTGATCACCTTGGTGGGTCCTGGTCTGACTCCAGAGCTGCACCGCATTGCGGTGGCGCAGTTGCAGGTGATGGCTCCCATGGCGCTGTTGGCAGGTCTGATCGGACTTGGCTTCGGATCGCTGAATGCCGCAGATGAGTTCTGGATACCTGCAATCTCACCGCTGATGTCGAGCGTGGCGCTCGTGCTCGGGGTGGGCTTGTTGTGGTGGCAGCTCGGTGCTGAGATCGCTCTGCCCATCAATGCCCTCTGGGGGGGTGTTGTCCTGGCGCTCTCCACGCTTGTTGGGGCTCTGTTGCAGTGGCTGCTGCAGCTTCCTGCCCTGGCCCGCCAGGGGATGGCGCGCTTTCGTCTTTCCTGGGACTGGAGTCATCCCGGAGTCCGTGAGGTCTGGCGGGTCATGGGCCCCGCGACTCTGTCGTCGGGAATGCTCCAGATCAATGTGTTCACCGACATGTTCTTTGCTTCAGGCATCCTCGGTGCTGCGGCCGGCCTGAGCTATTCGAATCTGTTGGTGCAGACGCCATTGGGATTGATCTCCAATGCGCTGCTGGTGCCTTTGCTGCCAACGTTCTCCCGGCTCACTGCTCCTGCGGACCGGCTGCCGCTGATCGCCAGGATCCGGCAGGGACTGATGCTGTCGACCGCTTCGATGCTGCCGCTGGGAGCCTTGTTTCTGGCGTTGTCGACACCCATCGTCGCCCTTGTTTATCAGCGCGGAGCGTTTGATCAACAAGCAGTGCAGCTCGTGACGGGCCTGTTGATGGCTTATGGGATCGGCATGCCCGCTTATCTGGGCCGGGATGTTCTTGTGCGTGTTTTTTATGCCCTTGGTGATGGAACAACCCCTTTCCGCCTCTCGATGGCGGGGATCGGCCTCAATGTGATCTTTGACTGGGCACTGGTGGGCGGTCCTTCCCCTTGGGGACCACAGTTCCCAATCAACCTTGGGGCCCCCGGACTGGTTCTGGCGACAGTTCTGATCAATTTGCTCACCTGCCTTGCTCTGCTGCTGGCTCTGCAGAAGCGACTGGGGGGACTGCCACTGCGTGACTGGGGACTCGATGCCCTGAAGCTCACCCTTGCTGCGGCTGCAGCAGGACTGGCGGCCTGGGCGCTCAGTGTTGGCGTCGCCTGGAGTGAGGACTTCGTTGGGCGACTCTTCCAGGTGGGGCTTTCTGGTGCGTTGGGATTATTGGTGTTTGTGCTTTGCGCTCAGGCCTTCGCCGTCCCAGAGGTCAGTGAGATCACTGCAGGTATCGCCAGGCGTTTCAGGCGTCGTTGAGCCGAACCTCGCGCTCTTCACGGACCTGGATCGGCAGCTCAAGGTGCTGGCGCCCCACCAGCTGAGGTCCTTGCACGGAGAGGATCCTTGCTTCGATTCCGAATTCCCGGAACGCTGTGTCGATTTCCTGAATCAGGGCTTTTTCCACCTGTGCTTCGGGATCGACCACCTTGCCGATCAGCCGCTCACCCAGGCGCCCGAGGCGTTGACGCACCACGTCGCGAGCATTGGTGACCTCGATGATGAGCACGCGCACTCCCTGAAGGTCAGCAACCTTATCGGCAGTGGTCCTCGAGAATCTGCTCCAACTCGGAAAGTTGAGAGGACGGCAACAAGCGTGAAAGCGGCAGTCGACTGCTCCCAGCGCCGATGGGAACCTGCACGGCTTCAAGTGCGCGTCGAGCGCAGACGGCTGGCCCCTGGTCCAGCAGAGCACTGCATTCAATGGCGAGAGTCTCAGCCAGACCGGCATCACCGAGGTAAAGATGCCAGCCAGCAACCTGGAGATACAGCCTGTCACTCAGTGCTGCAGTGAGGTCTTTCAGGTCAGCCGCATCAAGAGTCATGGGGAGAGGGTGTCTTGAACCATCGTGCCGTCAGGATTCACGGCTGTCCGCGTCCTCAATCGGGCGTTGCTTCAACACAACAGTGAGGTGGATCAACAGGGCGGCAAACCAGATTTCAGTGAAGAAATCCAGGTGATTCCATGGGTGTCTTATCGACTGGATAAACCAAAGACCGCTGTTCACTGCAGCGAAAGCCCCAGCATGCAGTGTGAAATTCACAATCCGGCTGAAGTGCCGGTACCTGGGATCCGTGTTGTCACCGGTGCCATACCAGCGGATGGGCATTGGGAAGTGTCGTTGCAGTGCAACGATTCTGGCGCGCGGATGTGCCCCAGTTGACGAACGGCACCTTCTTGGGGTCAGATGGTGTGACGCCAGCGCTTGTAGCTCAGCGGATTAGAGCATCTGACTACGGATCAGAGGGTCGGGAGTTCGAATCTCTCCAGGCGCGCTTGCGAAACTGCCTCAGGGCAGTTTTTTTTTGCTCACGTCCTTCCGCGTCACGGCAGGGCTCGTTGCTTACGATCGAGCAAAGCAATATTTCGACGCATGGCGGATTTCGCTTCGGCCCCGATCAATGCCTCTCTGGCATCGTCCGACCCGGCCATTGCCGGTCTGATTGATCAGGAGCAGAAGCGCCAGGAGACTCATCTGGAGCTGATTGCCTCTGAGAATTTCGCGTCCAGGGCGGTGATGGAAGCTCAGGGTTCTGTGCTGACCAACAAGTACGCCGAAGGGTTGCCGAGCAAGCGCTATTACGGCGGTTGTGAGCATGTCGATGCGATTGAAGAGCTCGCGATCGAACGTGCCAAGCAGCTGTTCGGTGCAGCCTGGGCCAATGTTCAGCCTCACAGCGGTGCTCAGGCGAATTTTGCCGTGTTCCTGGCGCTGCTTCAGCCCGGCGACACAATCATGGGTCTTGACCTATCCCATGGAGGTCATCTCACCCACGGCTCTCCCGTCAACGTCAGCGGCAAGTGGTTCAACGTGGTTCAGTACGGCGTTGCCGAGCAAACCCAGCGCCTTGATATGGAGGCGATCCGGGCATTGGCGCTCGAGCAGAAGCCGAAGCTGATTGTGTGTGGGTACTCCGCTTATCCCCGCATCATCGATTTCGCAGCGTTCCGCGCGATCGCTGATGAGGTGGGTGCCTACCTGCTTGCAGATATGGCTCACATCGCTGGACTTGTGGCTGCTGGTGTTCATCCAAGCCCTGTCCCTCACTGCGATGTCGTGACCACCACCACACATAAAACATTGCGCGGTCCCCGTGGCGGCCTGATCCTCTGCCGCGATGCAGAGTTTGCCAAAAAATTCGACAAAGCCGTGTTTCCCGGTAGTCAGGGCGGTCCTTTGGAGCATGTCATCGCTGCCAAGGCGGTCGCCTTTGGAGAAGCGCTACTGCCTTCGTTCAAGACCTACAGCCAGCAGGTGGTGACCAATGCTTCCGCCCTGGCTGAGCGCCTGATCGAGCGGGGCATCGATGTGGTGAGCGGTGGCACCGAGAACCATGTGGTTCTTCTCGATCTGAGGGGGATCGGCATGACCGGAAAGGTGGCGGATCTGCTCGTGAGTGATGTTCACATCACCGCCAACAAGAACACCGTTCCCTTTGACCCCGAATCTCCCTTCGTCACCAGCGGCTTGCGTCTCGGTACTGCAGCTCTCACCACAAGGGGCTTTGATGCCGCAGCCTTCCGTGAAGTGGCGGATGTGATTGCTGACCGCTTGCTTAATCCTGAGGACGACTCCATCCAGGCACGTTGTCTGGAGAGAGTTGCCAGCCTTTGCAGCCGTTTTCCCCTCTACGCCACCGCTGCGGAGCCGGCGCTTGCCTGACTGGACCAAGGTCCACTGGATCCTGCACAGAGGTCTGCCTAGGATCCTGTTGTCTCGTCCCCTTCAGGGTCGCCACCTCCGGAGTTCTGTTTGACTCTCGCGAGTACTCCCCTCGCAGTTGCTGTCGGGATCTTCGTCTCGTCGACGTTGATCACCACAGCGATTGCGCCAATGGTGAGGCGGCTCGGACTCAGGCACGGCTTTACTGATACTCCCGACGAACGCAAGCAGCACAGCGTTCCGATGGTTCGTCTCGGCGGCATCGCCATGGTGCTCGGATTCTGCCTTGCGCTTGGTTTGACCTGGTTATTCGGGGGGTTTGGCATGCTGACCCCAGCCCGTGATCAGCTCATCTGGACAACCCTGGCTGGATCACTGTGCTTTTTCGTGATCGGCCTTGCCGACGATCTCTTTTCCTTGTCTCCCTGGCCGCGCCTGGCTGGGCAGGTCGCTGTTGCTGTGGTGGTCTGGTCACAGGGCGTTCAAATCGGTGCGATTGACCTGCCCTGGCTCTCCAGCAGCGCCGAAGCCGTCATCCTGCCTGATGTGATCAGTCTTCTTGCCACTGTGATCTGGCTTGTCGGCATCACCAATGCGATCAACTGGCTGGATGGACTCGACGGTTTGGCAGCCGGCGTCGCCGGTATTGCTGCGATCGGCCTGGTGTCAGTCAGCTTCTCTCTGCATCAGGTAGCAGCAGCTTTCCTGGCAGCATCTCTGGCTGGATGCTGTCTTGGATTCCTCAGACATAACTTCAATCCCGCCCGTATTTTCATGGGCGATGGAGGCTCCTATTTCCTGGGATTCAGTCTCGCGGCGATCAGCATCGTTGGGCCTGCCAAGGGACTCACAACGGTCAGCCTGCTATTGCCGCTGCTGATCCTTTCCCTGCCTCTGGCAGACATGTCAGCGGTGATCATGGGGCGCTTGCGCTCCGGCCGTTCACCTTTTTATCCAGACCGTCGCCATCTGCACCATCGTTTGCTGCGTGCAGGATTCAGTCATCGCAGAACCGTCCTGCTGATTTACGTCTTCACCCAGTGGTTGGCGTCGATCGCCATGGTGGTGGCCAATGTGGAAATGCGGTTCCTCTGGCTGGCATTGGCCACAGCGATTCTCGTGGGAACCGTGATGGTGATGCAGCGTCATCGCCACAGTGAGATTGCACTTGAGGCGTCTGAGCAGGAACCTCAGCAAGAGTGCGCCCAGTCGTGCTGTTCGGATTCCCGTGGCTGAAGCATCCCCTCCCTCTGGGGTGGAGATTCTCTGCATCGGAACCGAGCTGCTGCTCGGCAACATTGTTAACGGCAATGCACGCTGGCTTGCAGAGCAACTGGCAACGCTTGGATTGCCTCATTACCGACAAACCGTCGTGGGGGACAACCGTGAACGTTTGATCGCTGAGGTGCAGGCCATCTCCCGCCGTTCACGGGTGCTGATCACCACCGGAGGCCTGGGTCCGACGCCCGACGACCTCACCACCGAAGCGATTGCCGCTGCGTTCTCCACAGCGTTGGAGGAGCGCCATGAGGTCTGGGACGACATCACTGCCAAAGCCCGCAGTCGCGGCCGGCAGGCTGGACCCGAGACACGCCGGCAGGCTTTATTGCCGCTTAGTGCAGCTCTTCTCCCTAACGCCACTGGAACGGCTCCAGGAATGATCTGGTCCCCGGTGGAGGGATTCACTGTGCTCACCTTCCCAGGAGTGCCCAGCGAGATGAGGGCGATGTGGCAAGCCACTGCAGTGCCGTGGTTTGAACAATCCGGGCTGTCCAAAGGAGTGTTCAGCAGTCGATTGATGCGTTTTTGGGGCATCGGTGAGTCCAGCCTTGCTGAGCAGCTCCATGATCTGCTGGATCAGACCAATCCCACGGTGGCTCCCTATGCCGGTCGTGGTGAGGTCAAACTGCGCATCACGGCCCATGCCTCAGCCGAAGTTGAGGCTCTGAGGCTGCTGGATTCCACAGAAGCTGAGCTGCGTCAACGCACCGGCAAGCTCTGTTTTGGCTGTGATGAGCAGTCGCTGGCTTGTGTGGTGCTCGAACAGCTGCGCATGCGGAAACAAACGCTTGCGGTCGCTGAATCCTGCACCGGCGGTGGGCTGGGGGCTGAACTCACGGCGGTCCCAGGATCCTCCGATGTTCTGCTGGGCGGAGTGATTGCCTACTCCAATGCCGTCAAACAGCATTTGCTAGGTGTTTCAGCGGAGCTTCTTGAGCAGTTCGGGGCGGTCAGTGATCCTGTGGCTCAAGCCATGGCGGAGGGGGCGCGTCGCGTCACGGGGAGCGACTGGTCGATGGCGATCACAGGTATTGCCGGCCCTGGGGGTGGCACAGATGAGAAGCCTGTTGGGTTGGTGCACATCGCCGTCGCTGGTCCCGATGGTTGTTTCAGTCAGCCCATCCGTCTGGGTGAAACGCGCGGAAGGAACTGGGTCCGGACCGTGAGCGTCGGAGAGGCTCTCAATCGATTGCGGTTGCGTCTGATGGAGGCTGGGTAATGGATGTCGGCGATTAGTGTTGGCTGTTGACGGCTGACATCGGATGAGCAGCGGAACCCTCTACGACAAGGTTTGGGATCTGCATTGCGTCGCGGATCTTCCCGGAGGTGCCACGCAGCTGTTCATCGGTCTGCATCTGATTCACGAGGTCACCAGTCCTCAGGCGTTTGCAGCCCTGGATGACAAGGGACTGCCGGTGCGCTGTCCTGAACGAACCGTCGCCACGGTGGATCACATTGTTCCGACCATCAGTCAGGAACGCCCCTTCTCCGATCCGTTGGCTGAGGAGATGCTGAGCACGCTCGAGCGCAATTGCGCCCGACATGGCATCACCCTCAACGGCCTGGGTAGCGGTCGCCAGGGAATCGTGCATGTGATCGCGCCGGAACTGGGCTTGACCCAGCCGGGGATGACAGTTGCCTGCGGCGATTCCCACACCTCCACGCATGGAGCTTTTGGCGCCATCGCCTTCGGCATCGGCACAAGCCAGGTGCGTGATGTGCTCGCCAGCCAGAGCCTGGCCATGAGCAAGCTCAAGGTGCGTCGTATCTGGGTTGAGAACCGACTCGCTGATGGCGTTTTCGCCAAGGATCTGATCCTGCATGTGATTCGCACCCTGGGTGTGAAGGCTGGGGTGGGTTACGCCTATGAGTTCGCAGGACCTGCGATTGAGGTTCTGTCGATGGAAGAGCGCATGACTCTCTGCAACATGGCGATTGAGGGAGGTGCGCGCTGCGGTTACGTCAATCCGGATCAGATCACCTTCGACTATCTGCAGGGTCGCGCCGAGGCTCCATCAGCGGAGATCTGGGACCGTGCCGTCGCCTGGTGGAGTTCCCTCGCCTCCGATCCCGATGCGAGTTTCGATGATGAAATTCGCTTCGATGCTGCTGCTATTGCTCCCACGGTGACCTGGGGCATCACGCCTGGACAGGGCATTGGTGTTGATGAACGTGTGCCGATCTCAGAGCAGCTCGACCCGGCTGATCGTCCGATCGCAGAAGAGGCCTATCGCTACATGGATCTGGCTCCTGGTCAGCCCATTGAAGGAGTGCCTGTTGATGTCTGTTTCATCGGCAGTTGCACCAATGGTCGTCTCAGTGATCTTCAGGCCGCGGCGGCTGTGGCTCGCGGTCGGCATGTCGCCGAAGGCATCAAGGCTTTTGTGGTGCCCGGTTCGGAACAGGTGGCTCGTGCCGCGATCAAGGAAGGCCTTGATCAGGTGTTTCGCGACGCTGGTTTTGAGTGGCGTGAGCCTGGCTGTTCGATGTGTCTGGCGATGAACCCTGACCGTCTTGAAGGCAGCCAGATCAGTGCCAGTTCAAGCAACCGTAATTTCAAGGGACGCCAGGGTTCCGCCAGTGGCCGGACTTTGTTGATGAGTCCGGCCATGGTTGCTGCAGCTGCCATCGCCGGACGGGTGAGCGATGTGCGTCAGCTGAGCTAAGACCGCACTGCATTCAGTTCCATCCCGCTGTTGATTTTTTCTCCCCACGCTGATTGTTCTGTGATGACTGAGACCATTGCCTTCCCTCAGGGCCCGATCGGTCGTGTGTCGGGTCGTGGACTTGTGCTGCGGGGTGATGACATCGATACCGACCGGATCATCCCAGCCCGCTTTCTCAAATGTGTGAGCTTTGAAGCTCTGGGGGAACAGGCCTTTGCCGATGACCGCAAGGAACTTGCCGGTGCACACCCCTTTGACCAGGCGGAGCATCAGGGAGCGTCGATCCTGGTTGTAAATGACAATTTCGGCTGTGGTTCAAGTCGTGAACATGCGCCGCAGTCACTGATGCGCTGGGGGATCCGTGCCGTTCTGGGGGTCAGTTACGCCGAGATCTTTCATGGCAATTGCCTCGCCCTGGGAATTCCCTGTGCCACGGCCACAGCTGATCAGATCCATGCTCTTCAGGATGCGGTGGCGGCGGATCCCACCGCTGAATGGACGCTTGATCTCCAGGCGCTCACCTTCAGTGATGGATCAACCTCACAGACCATTGCTCTGGCTTCAGGTGCTTTGGACATGCTTCGTACCGGCCAGTGGGATGCCACAGGGCAGCTCGTGGCCAGAGATGCGGAGCTGACCCGCACGATGGCGGCACTCCCTTATTTGCATGGTTTCTGAGCTGGTGGTCCATGCCTATGAATGGACCACGGCAAATAGCGACCAGATTGTCTAAGACTGAGACAGAGGCACTGCTGCCATGAATCAGTTCAGACCTGTTCCCCTAGCTGCTGTCCTTCTGGTCAGCGCACTGACCCCCGTCGCTGCCAATGCTGAACCTGTTCAGTCATTGCTTGTACAGCCCCATGGATCTGCCAGAGAGCGATTGCTGAACAGTGGTGTCTGTTACGGCTGTGATCTGCGCTCGGCTCGATTGCAGGGTGCCCACCTGATCGGCGCTGACCTTCGTGATGCCGACCTCCGAAATGCCGATCTGCGCGAAGCCAACCTGGAAGGCGCAGACCTTAGTGGAGCCCGTCTCGATGGCGCTGATCTGCAGGGAGCGCAACTGAGTAACGCGGATCTCTCGGGAACCGATCTGCGCCGTGCTGATCTCCGTGGAGCTGTTGTGATCAATGCCTATGCGCCGGATGTTCGCACCGATGGAATGCGTTTTGCAGGTGCAGACCTGACCGGCAGCCATCTGATTTATGGGGGTGGACCGGACTAGGGCGGGTTCTGTTCAGAATGGTCGCCGTTCAAGTTCGTTGGGCAGATTGCGTGGTGTGTAGGGGATGAAGGGCTGTCCAGTCCCTGTGAAATTGAAGTCATTCAGGCGGAAGCGGAAACCGCCGATGCCTTCATAGGGGTTGAAGTAGAAACCAAGGTCATAGCTGCGGCGCTGCCAGCGCAGCTCGATGTTGGAATTGATCACATTGCCGTAGAACTCGGAGTTGGGATCAATGTTCACGCCAATGCCTGCATTCAGAAGCAAGGGCCCAGCAAGCTGCTGAGTGATGCCGATGCCGAGAGTTGCGAGGTCCACCGCTTGGTCAAATTCAAACGGACTGTCTCCGTCTTTGAGGGTGCCTCCACCGGCGATGGACAGTTGGGTGTAGTCAAGAAAAGGCTTGCTGAATGTGCCCAGCGTGAGGGTTGGTCCCCCGGTGAGGCTGAGGGTGCTCTGATTCTTCCCATTACCGAAAGCAGCAAGAGAAGTGTTGATATTGGTGCGCAGTGTGAGGCCGGGCACGATGGCTACCGGCGAGTAGCGATAGGCCGCTTCGGGTGTGAGTGCAGCAGGTTTGCCGCGCCAGAGTGGATAGCTGCTGTTCAGCGAACCGTAGAAATTAGCGCGTGTGGTGTCGATGAGGTTGGTGCTCGTGAAGCTCTCCGCCTGGTAATTGCCGAGGCCAAAGCGCCAGATGTAGTTGTTTGAGAGCTTGCCCCATCGCCAGTCGCCTCTCTGCTCAGCAAAGGCGCCGTAAGCGCTGTACACGTCGGTCTCGCCGAGTGAGCCGTTCCAGGTGCGGTAGCGATAGGCACCGAAGAAACGGGTTTCCACCTCGCCAAGCAAGGGCAGCTTGATGAAGCGATTCACATTGCCCCAGAAACGGCTGCCATTCATGAAATTGCTTGGACTGAACGTGCTGATGTCGGCTTCAGCCTTGACGTTCAGGCCCAGCAGCTCCCCACTGAGTTCGGCCTCGAGGCCAAACAGGTCTCCGAAGGCATTGCCCTGTCTGACCTTTGAGCTGTCGATGGATGTGCCCGGCGCCACGTAGCTTTTGTTGCCGCCGTCGATAGCTCGCTGCAGCAGGAACTGAGGTTGTAGATCGAGGCTGATGTTGTCCGCCAGTTCGATGGATTCAAGCTCGCGGCCAACAAAGAAACCACTGCGATCGTCGTTGTCGATGCCCAACACCCAGCGGTTCACAACCTCTTCCTGTTTCTGAATTCTCTGCGTTCTGGAGACAGGAATGGGCAACCGCTCTTCAACGATCAGGCGGTTGCGTTGACTCTTGATCAGGATGTCTCCGTTCTCTTGTTCCGTGGCCACCACATCCTCCGCATCAATGCGCGTCTGCGCCGGTGTGTAGGGATCATTGGTGAAGCTCATGCGGTTGGCCGTCCACCCCTCGGGGGTGAACTCCACTTGGGCCGCCTGGATGCGCCAACGGCTGATTTCGCCTGTGATCAGTTCACTTTTCCCCCGTTTATTGAGTTGGGAGGGCTTCACCCCGCCGTAGCGATTGGCGGCCAGAACTTCGCTGTTGCGCAAGTTGTCACCGCCACCCTGGCTTTGTTCGATCACCAGCCGCTGTTGCAGCTGAATACTGCTGATCCGTTGATCGATGGCTGCGATGGCCGCGCTGCGACGTTTCTCCTGTTCCGCTGGCGAGAGATTCGAGTTTTCGGTCTGGGCTGAAGGCTGTGCGACATCTGCAGCGGCAGAGTTGACCTCTGCCTCACGCAAAGGATTCCCCAGGGTGATGTCTTCGAGCTGTGCGCTCAGGCTCTGTGACTGGCTCTTTGCTGCGCGGTCGGAATCAGGACAACCCAGCGGTGGGGGTGCTTCGGGAGCCAGTGGCTCGGGTTGATCCTGCCCCCATCGGTAGCGCAGTCCAATCAGATAAGCGTTGCTGCCCTCCTTCACGCCGCTGTAGGCCCCGAAGGCTCCAGATCGATGGTGAATGCGGCCCACCATGGAAAGCTCCGGAGACACCGCTGCTTCCAGTTCGAAAGCGAGATAGTTGAGCAGATTCGCGTAATTCTCGCGGTAGGTGCGCTCGTAATTGCTGACCGCAGAGTTGTAGCTGATGCCTTCGACGAAGCCGAGGCTGAGCCAGGGTTGCACCCACAGGCGCGCACCAATGCCGAGGATGCCTTCGCCGAAGGTCTGGGACGGGGTATTGGCGTTGGGAATGGTCTGATTGAACGGGCCCCCTTGCTGTTCATAGGCCTGGTGGGCAAACAGATCAGCTTCGAGCTCCAGTTGCAGTGGTCCTGCTCGCCAGATGCGTTTCTGCATGCTGACTCCCAGCAGATACTCAGGACGCATCCTTCCGTTGAACAGGAAGGTGTCGCCGAAGTTGGAATCGATCATCTGTCCGCCCCAGGCGGTGATGGCCCAGGGGTGCGGATGCCAGTCGGGGATGGGTGGGATGGCCGGTGGGCAAGCCATGCCCTTGTCGGCCTCTGCTTCTGGCTTGCTGGTGTTCGGAACCAGCCATTCTTCGCTGGGAAGCGGCTGCTCAACGGTCCAGAAGCTCTCATCATCTCCCTGAGGGCTGATGCGATTGGCCGTGAATGACTCCAGGTCGATGTCGATGGCTGACGGGAATCCCAGGCCAGTGCTTTCAATGACAGGCAGCAGCCCGGTTTGGCTTGGATCCTCAGCAGGGACCTCAACCGATGACGGTGTGTTGGGAGGCGGTGCTGTTGGGCTGCTTGCCAGTGGGTTGAACTCCACTGCAGCGGTATCCAGATCGAGAACGCCATAAACGTCCTCCATCGAACCGCTGCCCTGGATCAGGCTGAATCGCAGCCTGCTGGCCTGAAAATACTGAGCACCCTTGCGATAACGCACACTGCCGCGAGCGAACAGGCTGTTGAAGTTCGTGTCGAACTCGAGGCGATCCGCCTGCAGCACTCCGCCATTGATCTCAGCACTGACATTGCCTTCAGCTACGAACAGCTGACGCCTGGCGTCGTAGGTCTGGCGGTCGGCCCTGAGGCGTAATTCAGGGGGAGGCTGAACAACTGAATCAGGCTCTGCAACCTCGGTTTGCTCTGCATCGGCTTGCTCTGCCCTGGCTCGCTCTGCCTCGGTCGGCAACGCCTCAATAACGCCATCATCGTCAGCGAACTGTTCCACACCCTCGGGGGGAATCACTCCGAAGTCGATCAGGTCTTCAATGCCTTCGGATCGTGCTGGACCGCCAAGGACTGCAGCAACAGCCAGAAGTCCCGTGATCGTGATGGGAGATCGGGAGGCCGGCAAATCCGCTCAGGAGTGGCTGGTGATCCTCACACGAGCATCCTCCGCATCTGTCCTGGAATGACCAGTGCTTTTCGTGACCCCTGAACGGTGTCCGTTCAGATCACGTCTGCACTCAATCTTCCAGGTCCTTGCGACTCGGGGTGCGGCTCGGGTCACTCGCCAAAAATCCAAAGACGAAGATCCCGATAAAAAAGAAGACGACCGAGTAAACGGAAATCTTGAGGGCGAGCATGGAGACCGACCGGCGTCTGGGATAGCGCCATCATCTTATGGGTCAAGGTTGTGAGATCACGATGCAGCCCCCTCTACAGCCCCGGCGATTGGCGTGGATTGAAACGTTTCGAAGTCGCAGCCGCCTTGATCGGCTCCCTTTTTGGCATCGGTGCGGCGATTTCCATAGACATTCCGTCCTTGAAGAGCCCTGGGGGGCACAGCATCGACCTGACTGGGCGCAGCGCGGACTGTTGATCTGGCCAAGAGGGGGCGTCTGGTTGCGAATCGAGCAGACCATGACCTGGCCGGAGCACTGGCAACACTGTGAAGACAGCCTTGAACGGCTTGTGCTCAGCTGGTGGGCAGACCAGGTGCGGCTCTGGGTGGATGGGGTTCTCGTGCATGAAGGGGACTTGTTTGACACCCGTTGCCGCTGGAAGCTGCCGGCTCACTGGAGGCATGGGACAGAGCTGAAGTTGCTTCTGGAGCTGCGCAGTCCTTGTCATGACGATGGCGCACTGATCAGAAGCGATCTGGTCCGGGAGCCCGCGCTGCCCGCTCTTGATCCCCAGGGGTGTCTGCTTCCCCAGGCCCTTGAACTCACGGGCATCAAGACAGAGTCGCTGCCCGAGATGTGGCTTGATTGCGATCCCCTCTCCAACAAGGCGGTGGCCCTGGTTGATCAACACCTCGCAGGGCAGGCTCGTGCCAGCGGTGGACTGCACTGGGTGGGTCATGCCCATCTGGATCTGGCCTGGTTGTGGCCTGTTGCTGACACCTGGCAGGCGGCGGAACGCACTTTTCGGTCCGCTTTGCATCTCATGGAGCTCTTCCCGGAGCTGCATTTCGCCCATTCCACCCCGGCCCTGTACGAGTGGGTGGAGCGTCACCGCCCTGCGCTGTTTACACGCATCCAGAAGGCCAGTCGTCTGGGACGTTGGGAGCCCATCAACGGTCCCTGGGTTGAGACCGACTGTGTTCTTGTCAGCACGGCCTCTCTCTGGCGGCAATTTGCACTGGGTCAGGAGACCAGTCAGAGGCAGTTCCCTGAGTGGCGACATGACCTGGCCTGGTTGCCGGACAGTTTTGGATTTGCGTCCGGGCTGCCGGCCGTTGCACACGCCACCGGCGTTCGCTGGTTCTGCACGCACAAACTGGCCTGGAATGCCACCAACGTTTTCCCGCACCGTCTTTTTCGCTGGCAAGGCCGCGGTGGCGCTGAGTTGCTGGCCTTGATGTTGCCAGGCATCGGCACGGATGCCGATCCTGTGGCCATGCAGCAGGAACAGCAGCGTTTCCGGGTCAAGACAGGGGTGGATCAGGCGCTGTGGTTGCCAGGGGTTGGTGATCACGGCGGTGGCCCGACCAGGGAAATGCTGGAAGAGATGAAGCTCTGGCAAGACCATCCTCAGACCGCCCCACACAGAGCAGGCACGGTTCGCGAGTACCTGAAGCAGCTTGAGCCGCTCAGGCCATCGTTACCCGTGTGGAGAGATGAGCTGTACTTGGAGCTGCATCGGGGCTGTGCCACATCACGCCCGGATCAGAAACGACACAACCGCACCCTGGAGAGGTTGTTGCGGGAGGCGGATGTGGTGGAGGCTCTGGGGGCTGAACCCAGGCAGCGCCGAGACTGGCAGATACTGCTGTTCCAGCAGTTTCACGACATCCTCCCTGGAACATCCATTCCCGAGGTGTTTGATCAGGCGGAGCATCAATGGCGAGGTGCGCGCCGTCGTGCAGCAATGGCGCGGACTGCCGGTCTCCATCAGTTGTTCAGTCGTGCATCCTCGGATGACTCAAGGCCTGAACAAAGCTGTCAACGCTGGGCCTGGTGCGGCCTTCAGCCTCTGCAGCGCTGGTCTCCCCTGGTTCGTCTGCCGCGCGGCGGCTGGTGTTGTGAGGGCAAGAACCTGCCATCACAGGCGGCTCCGGGCGGGGATCTGTGGGTGCAGTTGCCGGAGGCAAAGGGGATTACGGCCTTGCCACTGGAGTGTTATTCAGACCCCCCAGCGGTTGCCACAGCTGCTGCTGTGCGGAATCCGGTGCGGGTCCAGCTCATTGCTGAGCAGAGCTGGCGCCTTTGCAACAGTCTACTGATGATTGAGCTGGATCACAGGGGATTGACCCGACTGCAGGATCAGCAGGGTGTTGATCAGCTCTCGGCGCCACTGCAGTTCAGGCGCTACCGCGACCACGGTGAGTTCTGGGATGCCTGGGATCTGGCCGCGGATTACCCGCAGCACCAACTGCCGATGGCTGCGGAATGGCAGGTGGAGCTGGTGGAGCAGGGCCCTCTGGTGGCCAGGATCGTGCTGCGCAGCTCAATCGAGAGCAGTGCGATGCGTCTGGATGTGCTGCTGCGAGCTGATAGCCCCGCCGTTGAACTGCAACTGACCATCGACTGGCGGCAGACCCATGAACTGCTTCGCATGGTCTGTCCCCTGGTCAGGCCAGCTGTTCGCTGGGCGGCGGACACCAGCGGCGGTGTGATCGAACGACCCGCTGTTGCCTTGACGCCCTGGGAACACGCCCGTTGGGAGCTGCCTGTGATCTCCTGGTTGGCGAGTGAGGAAGCAGCCTCGGGTGGTGGGCTTGGCGTCCTGCTCGACGGTCCTCAGGGTGTTGATGCCGGACCGAATCATCTGGGAGTGTCCCTCTTGCGCGGGCCGACCTGGCCTGATCCATCGGCTGATCAGCGATTGCATCGTCATCGCCTCGCCCTGATGCCAGTGTCTCGGGGCTGGTATCGGGATGGCCTCACACAGGCAGCCATTCAATTCCGTGAACCCGGGTGGCTGGGTCCAATCGAACTGTGTCGTCGTTGGGAGGGTTTTCCGGCACTGCCTGAGACATTGGTGCCGGTCTCCATACGAGTGGATCAGTCTGCTGGGGCTGTCAAAGGCGCTGTTCTGCTCCAGCTGCTCAACCCAGGCAGCGCAAGGGTGAACTGGTCGCCCGGTGACGAGGGCTGGTGGGTTCAGGATCAACAGCACTCAACAGTGATCTCTCCAGGAGCACTGCAAGAGCTTCGCTTGGCCCCTCAGTCGTCATGATCATCAAAGGGATCATCCAGGCGCTTCGACGGTGGCCCGAAGGCTGTGTAAACGCCAAAACCGGTGAGCCCAAACAGAGCCGTAAGCACGGCAATCGACACCGACAGCGCCGGGGAGGAGCTTTCCATCAAATCTCGCGACAGGATCGACCCTGTTACGGGTCGGGACCCTTACAGTATCGGAACTGAACTTCACCCGAGACCTCAGGGCCGCTATGGCACAACGCACTCGTTTGGGCGATCTGCTCCGTCCACTCAATTCCGAGTACGGCAAGGTTGTCCCCGGCTGGGGAACGACTCCTGTCATGGGCATCTTCATGGTGCTGTTTCTGGTTTTCCTGCTGGTGATTCTTCAGCTCTACAACCAGTCTCTGATCCTCGAGGGAATCAACGTGAACTGGAACGGCGGCGCCTGATTCGGCCCACTCATCCCCTTCCATGAACATCTTCGGCATCGGACTCCCTGAGATGGCCGTCATCGGAGCAGTCGCGCTTCTGGTGTTCGGCCCAAAGCGCCTGCCTGAATTTGGCCGGACGCTTGGCAAGACCCTGAAAGGATTTCAGACGGCTTCGAAGGAGTTCGAACGGGAAATCAGCAAGGCGATGGCAGATCCAGAGGAACTTCCATCCTCCTCACCAACGGATTCAGCATCATCATCCAAGGGTTCTGAGGACTGACCGGTGATCCAGCGTGGAGACCTCCGTCTGGTGGTCGGACTTGGCAATCCCGGTGAAAAATATTCATCGACCCGCCACAACGTCGGGTTCATGGCTCTTGAACTGCTCACAGACCGTGAAGGTGGGCGTTTTAAGCCGATGTCCAAGCTTCAGGGTGATCTCGCTGATGTCGGTTCAGGTTGTGATCGACTCAGGCTGCTGATGCCACAGACGTATATGAACGACAGCGGGCGTTCGATCCGTGCGGCACTGGATTGGTTTGATCTAGGGATTCACCAGTTGATCGTGCTCGTCGATGACATGGATCTGCCGCTAGGACGGCTGCGCCTGCGCGCGCAGGGAGGTGCTGGTGGACATAACGGTCTGAAGAGCACCATTCAGCACCTCGGCACACAGGAGTTCGCCCGCCTTCGCATTGGCATCGGCGCTCCCGGCCGCAATCCCGAGGAGCGTCGTGCCCGCATGATCTCCCATGTTCTCGGTCAGTTCAACCGTGCTGAGGAACCTCTGCTCCAGGACGTGCTGCGCGAAGTGTTGTCAGGCCTCGATCACATTCAGCGACAAGGCCTGGATCGGGCTGGGAATGCCATCAATGCAGTGAATCTGGCTCCTGCTGTTGATGGCGAACCGGCCTGATGGCGCCCCTGCCTGTCACCACAGCTCATCTCCGGGTGCACCAGCACAGCTTCCGAGACAAATGTCTGCAGGGAGAGGTTCAGGCGGGTGGCTTTACCTGGACCTTTCACTGGTTGTTTGACCGGGGTGAGCTGAGCGTGGAGCCCTCCCTGGGCAGAGCGCTGATTCAGGACGCGTTGCTTCGGTTCCTTGTGAAATCCGACTACAGGCTTGAAGCCGGCGGTGACTACAGCTTTACGGTGCGAGCCCGTTTCTGAGTGGGGCTGGACCAGGCCAGAGGATCTCGCGACCGAGCTCGGATTCAAGAATCACCAGGGCTGCAAGGGCATCCAGTTCGGTGGGTGGTAGCAGCAGGCCTCGGGGGATCAATCGCCGCCATCCCTTGGGGGGCCACAGCTGCCAATACCGCTTGCGTGCCTGAAGTGTGGTGCCGCGCTCATCCACCAGCTTGACGGGAAGATCTTCAGGCAGCTGCTCTCTCAAGCTGTCGCTGGCTGTGCCATTTCCCAGCACCATGCCTTCAATGGGTGCGATCTGCTTCCAGCACTGAAGAGTGTCCCGTACATCCTCAGTTGCAACCACTCGCCCTTCGATGACGCAGTTATTGCCGCAATCGACCAGGACAAGGCCGCACTTGTTGCGTCCAGGGTCAACCGAGACGATCCAGCTCATGGAGTGTCGTCCTGGAGCGTCGATCTTGGGCGCAGCCGGCGGCTCGGACGCAGCTCGATGGCAATGGGATCGGCGGTTTCACTGCGCCGCACGGCCACCGCTTCGAGTTCAACCAGTCCACCACTGCGTTCGGTCAGCTCCCGGGCAAGCGTGTTGACGCCGTTGGCATCAAATTGAAGTCCCTGGCTGAGCGACCCCCGTCGGCGTACCTCTGCCAGGGTGGATGCCAACAGCAGGTTGATGCGGTTTCGCACCGCTTCCGGGTTGGTGTCCTGGCTGGCAAGAGTGGTTCTGGCCAGAACTTCTCCCTCAATGGTGATGGCCACATTGGGACGTACATCCGGGAAGGCGTAAACCACTCGCTCACCACGCAGCACATTGGCCGCTGAGCGCAGCAGCACCACCCAGGTGCCAGGTTTTCGGATGGCTTTTTCCAGTCTTTCAATGTCCTGGCGGGGCACGAGGATGATCTGGCGATCAGGTGCCTGTCCTGGCAGAACTTTCTGAAAGGCCTGCAGATTGGCTTCCCGCAACACCTGGTCAATCACTTGCCGGGCTTGATCAGGACGATCCAGCTTGAGCGTGACGGTGGCCAGTGGCTGACCACTGCTGATGGCCACATCTCCACGCCGCAGTGCCAGCAGGTTCTCCTCCAGTTGCTGGAGCTCCGCTTCACCGGAGCTGATGCGTTCGCGCACCGCCTGAAGTTCATCATCCGTGCGCTGGATTTCCGCATCGCGGTTGCGCACGTCCTGGCTGAGTCTCTGTCGTTCAGCTTCAAGTCGGCGCGTCTGTTCCTGCAGCGGTTGAAGTGTGCTGCGCAGCTCACCGGCCCGGGCCTCTGCATCAGCCAGGATCTTCCTGGCTTTGATTTCATCGGCGCGAGCCTCCTCGAGTTGTTGACGGGCCTTGCGTTGAGCCTTGCGGCTTCCTTTCAGATCTGAGCGACTGCTGCGCAGGCGTGCTTCCAGGTCGTTGAGTTCAAACAGTCCAACCCGCAGCTGACGGCTCACCAGCAGCATCAGCCCCAGCGACAGGGCGCTGATCAGGCTCCCCGTCAGCACTGTGATCACCACCGCGGTTTGACGTGGGCGAAGACCAAAAAGGCTCAGCCGGGCCTTGCCGACCCTTGAACCCAGTCGATCACCAAGGGTGGAGAGCACCCCCCCGAGGATCAACAGGGACAGCAGCAGAAGCCAGCCGGTCACGGACGGTCAAACATGCGGCAGGCCGCTGAGGTGCTGCCCATCTTCACCTGTCGAGGGATTAACTGAAACGTTTGGCCAGTGCAATCGGATCGAGAACGGTGATTTTCTTGCGGTCAATTTCGACCAGGCCTGAATTGCGTAGATCGCCAAGCAGTCGCGTGATCGTGACACGGGTGGATCCGATCGCTTCAGCGATGGCCTGGTGAGACAGACGCAGATCAATGGTGATGCCCTGGGACCCAGGCATGCCGAAGTCCCTGCAGAGAACAAGCAGAAAACTCACCAGACGGGAGGACATATCCCGGTGTGTGAGTGTTTCGATCATGGTCTCGGTCTGCAGAATTCTGCTGGAGAGACCCTGCAGTAACAGCAATCCCACGCTGGTGTCCGCTTCGATCGCCTGGCGCACGGAGCTCGCTGGTGCTGTCACCATCTCCACTCTGGTGAATGCCACGGAGTGATAAAACCGATCGGAGCGATGCCCGGTGAGCAGTGAGAGCACTCCGAACAGGCTGTTTTCCCTCAGCAGGGCAACGGTGATCTCTTCCCCCGACTCGTACACCCTCGACAGACGTACAGCCCCCCTTCGGATCAGATAGACGCGTTCGGCGGGGTCGCCAGGGAAAAAGATTGTCTTGTTCCGCTCCACCATTTCGGTGCTGGCACCATCCAGATCACGGATCACTTCCAGCAGGGTTCTGCTGGCGGGGTTGGGCGCATTGGTCAGGCTTGTCTCTGTGGATCGCCCAGGTTGGGGAGCAGTCCGACTGAAGCCGCGCATCACTTCGGCCATGACCAACGCATCAATGCGGGGAAGTTAAGGAGCGATGCGCCGTCACCCTGTAGCAACGCACACGGTTCTTCTGGCTCAGTCCCCATGGAGTGCATTCAGCTGTGCGGCCATGAGTTGCTTGAGCCCTGGTTCGGCAAGGTCCAGAAGGCTGTTGAGCTGCCGGCGACTGAATGGTGCACCCTCGGCAGTGCCTTGCAGCTCGAGCAGATCGCCGGCGTTGTTCATCACCACATTGAGATCCACATCGGCCCGGCTGTCTTCGCTGTAGTCCAGATCAAGCAGAGGATGCCCCTCGATCAGGCCCACAGAGACCGCTGCCACTTGGTTGATGACCGGATTGGTGCTGATGCGGCCTTGTGCAAGCAGCCGTTCGCAGGCCTTCTGCAGGGCGAGCCATGCGCCGGTGATGGCCGCTGTCCGGGTCCCCGCATCCGCCTGAATCACATCGCAGTCGATCAGCAGTGTGTTCTCACCCAAAGCCCCCATGTCGATTGCGGCGCGAAGGCTGCGGCCGATCAGGCGTTGGATCTCCTGGGTTCGTCCTGACAGTTTCATCAGTTCCCTGCGCTGACGATCAGGAGTGGATCCCGGCAGCAGTCGGTATTCAGCGCTGAGCCACCCCAGGCCCTGATCACGTCGCCAGCGAGGGACACCGTCTTCCTGGCAGACGCTGCAGAGCACGGTGGTACGTCCGGTGCGAACGATGACGGAGCTCAGAGCGAAACCCATGGGATCCCAGTCGACAGAGAAGGCCCTGAGGTCGGCGGGTTGGCGGCCATCTTGGCGATCAACGTTGCGCTGGGGTTCGCTCATGGGGAAAGGTTCGGGATCTTGAGCCTGCCAGTTGGCCTAGAGACACCAGGGATGGTGTCAAAGGGATTGTGATTTGCATTTTCGCCGCTAGATTCGAGTTCCGCTGGGTCGATTCGATTCCAGTTACGACGGAAGCGACCGAGATGACAGCCAGCCTGAGCCCAAGCCATCGCTCCCGCGAGCAGAGCGGCGCCGATCAACGGGCTCTGAACCGTACCGGCCTGCATCCCCTGCCCTCGCTTCAGCCTCATCAGCCACTGCATCTGGTGGCTCCTGAGGGGCAGTTGCAGGTGCATACCGCCCCGTATCGAGGCAGTTTCGGCACAGTGCTCAGTCAGGCACTGCGATCCGCTGGGCTTGGCAGCCGTGTCGCAGTGATGCAGTTCCTCAAGGGTGGAGTCGCACAGGGGCCTGATGCGGCGATCACGCTCTGCGATCGCATGGTCTGGATGAGGCCTGCAGTGATGGGATGTCTTTCAGATCCGGCCAGCTCAACTGAACCCACGACTGTGGATGCTGTGCAGGCGGTCTGGCAGATCTGTCGCCGCCACCTCGCCAGTGGTGATCTCGATCAATTGGTGCTGGATGAACTCGGTTTGGCTATCGCACTGGGCTATCTGAACGAAGCTGAGGTGCGTGACAGCCTGGATGCACGCCCTGGTTCCATGGATGTGATCATCACAGGACCGTCGATCCCGGAATCTCTCATGGGCCTGGCCGATCAAGTGACGGAACTGCGTAGGGGTTTCTGATGCTCAAGAACGACCGTTGGATCACGGAACAGGCTGCCGCAGGCATGCTCGAACCCTTTCAGAGAGGCTTGATTCGTCATCTGGATCCTGAACAGAAGCTTGCACCTGTTCTCAGCTTTGGATGTTCCTCCTACGGCTACGACCTGCGTTTATCGCCTCGGGAATTTCTGATTTTCAAGCATGTTCCTGGAACAGTGATGAACCCCAAACGGTTCAATCCTGGAAATCTTGAGCCCACAGAGCTTCACCATGATGACGATGGTGACTACTTCATTCTTCCAGCCCATTCCTATGGCTTGGGTGTGGCTCTGGAAAAGATGAAGGTCCCGCCGAACATCACCGTGATCTGCCTGGGCAAAAGCACTTATGCACGTCTGGGAATCATCGTGAACACCACACCGGCTGAAGCCAGCTGGGAGGGGCATCTCACGCTTGAATTCAGCAACAGTTCAGGAGCTGACTGCCGCATCTATGCCAATGAAGGCATCTGCCAACTGCTGTTTTTCGAAGGCGATCCCTGTGACACCACCTATAGCGATCGCCAAGGCAAATACCAGCATCAACCTGAAAAGGTGACACTGGCCAAGGTTTAAGGCCGACAAGACATGGATCTCGCCTCTCGGTCAGGGAGCCAATCGCGCCTTGTGCAGGCGGTTTTTCTCGTACCAGTCAGCGAACTCAGGTGCCCAGCTCTGGAGATGGGGCCACATCAAGTCACAGAGCTCTCTGATTTCCTGTTGCGCGTCAAGTTTGGAACGCAGATCGAGGAAGTGAAGGAAGGCTCGCAGACTGAAACTGACAACAAAATGCTGTCTGTAGTCAAACGGCAGGATGCCTCGGGCATGCTCTTCGGAAAAGCCTTCGCGTAACAGATCGCGATAGCGCTCCGCTGCCAGTTGGCAGAGTTTCAGATCGATCAGTCTCTGTTCCTGGACGTAGGTGTATTTCTTGCCCAGCCGGTCTCGATACTCACCCACCGGCCGCAGATAGAACACCTCCTCAAGATCCAGTTCCCCATCAGCCGCACGGCAGATCCGCTCGCCTGTGTAACGCATCGATTGAACATCGAAGCTCACTCCCACCCGGTGCGTTCGCGCCTGCTGCATCACCGAGTGAGGAAACCAGCCCACGTTCAGCACGATCTGGGCATGTTCCAGTGGGCCGTAATGGCCTTTCATGCCACCCAGCAGCCGTTTGATGCAGATTTCCCCAGCTCGCGTTTCGTTCGGCCACTGGTCGCGTTCCATCACCACGAATCCCTCGCTGTAGTCCTGGTGCATGCCGGCATACACGCTCTGCTGGGGATTGGGCGTGGCGGCGATCAGTTCGACCCGGAAGCGGGAATCCATGAGGTTTTGAGGTTTCGGGTACGGGTGTCGGTCGATCATCGCCTCCCCGGTCAGCATTAACCGGGGTTATGAGTGACTTCGTGGACCGGTGGAATCCGCCGAGGCGGCCTCCGGAAGAGGACTGGTGCTGCCCACCCCGGCCAGTGCTGGAAGTGGGCTGCCCTCAATCAAGGCATTGGCGATCGAATCCAGCTCGGTTTCACTGCGGCCTCCGAGCGAGCGACCTCGCATTGTGCCGTCCGGAGAGAACAGGTTCAGCTGAGGAATTCCGGTGACGTCGTAGCGATCGGTCAGGTCAAGCCAGCGCGGATTGTCGATGTTGACGAGAACCACATCCAGATCGGCATTGTGGCGTTGCTCAACCTCAAGCATCGCTGGAGCCATCTCCCGGCAGACCTCGCACCAGTCGGCATAGAACTCAAGGATCGTGGGCCGACCGTTGCTGAGAGCCACTTCCGGAGAGAGTGAACGTCTGGCGAGCTGATCAAGCGGCGATTCGATCGAACCGCCGTTGCGCACCAGGAAAAGGCCGACAGCCAAGACCAGGGCTGAAACCAGCAGCAGAACTTTCTGAAATGTGGTGAGACTGGAGTTTGGAGCGCTGTCGCTCATCCCGGACTGACATCAATGACACCACTCTGACAGGACAAACCGCTTGCTGTTGCTAGCGTCTGACCGCAGATGATCGCGTCGTTGATCGACGCTTGTCCGCCGCGAATCTGCCCCAAGCCGATGCCCGTCTTGCGTTTCCTCTTGCTGCCGCTTCGGGCCCCGCTGCTGATCGTTCTGTTCGTGGTGTCGCTGTTCCTCGGCCATCACTGGGCGATCCAGGAGGCCTGGCTGGCTGAGGCCCATTCGATTTCGGTGAGCACGTTCTGGGCTCTCGAGATGATCCAGGCGGTGGTGGTGGTGGTGATTTGCACGATGCCCGATCTGCTGCTTCGTCAGCTTTCCATGCTGATGGCATCGAGTCGCGTCCTCAGCTTGGTGGTCACTCTCACGCTGTTGATCACCGTTGGCCTCTACGTTCTCAGCCTGAGCCTGTTGTCCGATGTGCTGATTCTGGGGTCCGCCACCCTGCTGGCGCGCCTTGACCTGAGCCGTATCAAGGTGGTTCCCCCTCCGCAGCTGATGGCGTTCTGGCTTGCGGTGATCGTGATCGCCGGCATCTGGATCGGGCAAGATCTGCCCAACCCCCCGGCTTCATTCGGTGCAGCGATCAGTGCCGCGATCGTTGCCTGAGCTGTTGTTCAGGTAGGCCCAGAGATTGCCGAGCACTTTCTTGGTGTAGAGACGGGTTTCAGGGTATGGGATGCGTTCGACCCACAGCTCAGGGTCTTTTTCCAGTTCAGCGCTCACCCATGATTCTGCTGCCCCCGGCCCTGCGTTGTAGCTGGCCACTGTCAGCCATGGGTTGCCCTGCCAAAGGTCCAGCAGATCGGCCAGATAGCGGGCTCCGAGAATCGCATTGCGCTCCGGTTCGCGTAGATCGTCGTTGCTGAGCTCTTCTCCTGCCAGTTCCGCGGCAGTGGCTGGCATCAGCTGCAGAAGTCCCACGGCACCCACGGGTGAAGCCACGCCAGGCGAGAAGCGAGATTCCTGGCGGGCAATGGCCAGCAGCAGTTCCAATCGCACCTTCTCCTGTTCTGAAGCGGCCAGGAAGAGAGGCAGTAGCGGTCTGGGGTGAAGACTGTTGTGCAGCAACTGGCGCGTGTTGCAGTCCGGGGACACCAGTCGCAGGCTGGCCCGCCACAGCCGGCTCAGACCGGTCCAGTGGTCGTTCACCCCCAGTCGAAGCCGGCCTTCCCGCAGGAGCTGCTGTGGTGATGGATCGGCGTTGCCTGCATCGCTGCGCCAGGTCTCCCAGGCCTCCTGATTCATGCCAAGGCGCCAGAGCTGATCAATCAACGGGCTACCGCTGTTGAGAGGGCTCCAGGTCTGGTCAGAGTTCAGACGGTCAGCCTCTGTGGCCGTGATCACCTTGTCTCCTGAGAGAGCAGGCAAGTTGTCAGATCCAAGCCTGGCCTGAGCTCGCCAGGTGTAGTAACCGGGCGGCTGCTGACGCGTCAGGGTTTGCCAGATCTGTCTGGCAGCGTTGTTGTCTCCGAGTTTGTCCATGCTCATCCCCAGCCAAAACTGCTGGCGAGCACGCAGGGGGTCAGGAAGCTGTTCAGCTGGGATCGCAACCAACCATGACCGTGCCAGTTCCCATTGACCGGTCAGGAGTGCGTCACGAGCCAGGTCCCACTGCAGTTGCCAGCTGGCTGGATGGCCTGGCCAACGTTTGAGCACGACCAGCCCTCCCTCGCCCCCTGCCAGACGGACCCGTGCGGCGGCCACATCAGCTGACCGTTTCTGGAGGGATTCAGGCAAGGCGTCGATCAAGGCCTGTTTCGGACGCAAGGGCTCGCTCAGCAACGCTGCTGACTCCAGCGCTTCCTGGCTATCCGGATGATCCTTGGCCAGCTGCAACAACATCGCTTCGCCGCGCTGTTGCTGTTCCTTGTCGGCTCGCAACAGTGTGCGCCCGATCGTCAGAGCCTGCGACGGTGCCAGGGGCGTTCCCTGTAGACAAAGTTCAGCGGATCGGCCATCACCAAGCTCAGCCAGGGCCGCGGCGAGTTGCAGACGCTGCTGCTGCTCAAGTCCCTGGCCTGTGATGTCGCCACAGGCCTGGCGAAGCAGTCGCCTCGCTCCTGGCCATCTGGCTCCCCATCGCGCCAGATGCAGGGCATTGGCCTGGACCAAAGTCTGGTCGGCGGCGTCCGGCAGTTCGGCGGCGGCCGCCAGAGCAGCGGGATGGGCAGGTTGAAGTCTGAGCAGCTCGGCCCTCAGTTGTGGCTGGCGATCAGCAAGGTGATAGCGGGCATCGGCACTGGCCAGCGAAGTGGGAAAACGTCGGAGCAGATCGCGCCAGTGCTGACGCTCCTCCTGGTTGCGGCCCAGCGACTTTGCTGCCAGAGCTTGTTGTTTGAGGGCGACGGCGGCCAATGGGGCTGGCCCCCAGCCTTGTCCGGTCAGCAGGTGCCTGCGCCTTTGCGGAGAATCACTGCTGCGGCTGCCCAGCATCAAGGCCGCTTCTCGTCGCTGCTCAGGGTTCGCGGACCAGCGGTAGTGCCTCCAGAGCTGTGCATCGCTCCACTTCGGAGTGATCGGACTGTGCTGACTGCGCAACATGGCGCGACCCCCCAGGATCGCCAGAACAGTCAGAAGCGTGGTGCCGCCGAGAAGCAGCGGTCCGCGGGTCTCTCGAGCGTTCAAGCCATGGCTGGAAACTGCTGGCATTCTGTGCCCAGCAGGATCGAACTGGATGGTTGCTCAGCGTCGGCAACCCCGGCCTGGCCAGCGCCAACGCTTGCGCCTGGTTGTGGCCTTAGGGCTGGCTTTTGTGGTGTGGGGCCTGCGCTGGCTTTGGCCGTTGCAGTGGCTGCCTGGCTGGGTCGTGCTGCTGGTGGGTTTGTGGGCTCTGCTTGAGCTGGCAGCACTGCTGCTTGTGCCTCAGCGATGGAACTGATTGGCATCGTGCGGCTGAGGCCCTGTCACTGGTTCAGAGATCGGTTGTCTCAAGGCTCTTAAGGTTCAGTCCACAAATGAGACCTCATGGCCTCTTCCGCTGCCCATCCGCTTGGTTCACTCCAATCCCCCGAGGTCAGTTTCGGGACGGATGGTTTGCGGGGGCGCGTCGGTTCGGCGATCACTCCTGCTTTGGCATTGCAGGTGGGTTTCTGGTGTGGACGCGTTTTGCCACCGGATGGTCCTGTCCTGATCGGGATGGATTCCCGCTGCAGCGGTTCGATGGTGGTGTCAGCTCTCACTGCAGGCCTCACGGCGGCAGGTCGCGAGGTCTGGACGCTTGGCCTTTGCCCCACTCCGGCGGTTCCAGGCCTCATCCGTCGCTTGCAGGCAGCGGGTGGACTGATGGTTTCCGCAAGTCACAACCCGCCTGAAGACAACGGCATCAAGGTGTTCGGGCCTGACGGCAGCAAGCTGGGTTCTGCGTTGCAACGCCGCATCGAATCCGGTCTGCGTGGAGAAACTGATGCAGCTGGGTCGATGAGCGCCTGTGGTGCGGCAAGCCACCGTGCTGAATTGCTGGAGCACTATCGCGACAGTCTGCTGAGCAGCGTTCAGCATCAGCGTCTGGATGGCGTGCCGATCGTGCTCGATCTGTGCTGGGGTTCAGCAACCGCCTGCGGTGCAGAGGTCTTCCGCTCACTTGGGGCCGACCTCACCGTTCTGCACGGAGTCGCCGACGGCGAACGCATCAACGTGGGTTGTGGATCCACCCATCTCGGCCCTCTGCGTGAGGCCGTGATCGATCGTGGCGCGGCCATGGGCTTCGCCTTCGATGGTGATGCCGACCGGATGCTTGCGGTCGATGGTCGTGGCCGCGTGGTTGATGGTGACCACGTTCTCTATCTCTGGGGGTCTGTGCTTCAGGACAGCGGTGCTCTGCCTGATCAGCGCCTTGTCGCCACGGTCATGTCCAACCTTGGATTTGAGCGGGCCTGGCAGGCAAGAGGTGGTCAGCTGGAGCGGACTCCTGTGGGAGACCAGCATGTGCACGCGGCCATGGTGAGCAGTGGTGCAGCTCTCGGAGGTGAACAGTCCGGACACATCCTTTCCTCCGCCCATGGACTCGCCGGAGATGGGGTTCTAACGGCGCTTCAGCTCGCCACTCTCTGCCATGGCCAGCAGATGAATCTGGAGGACTGGCTTGACCGCAGCTTCCAGGCGTACCCCCAGAAGCTGGTCAATGTACGGGTGACAGACCTGGCGCGTCGCAAGGGTTGGGCCGAGTGCGGCCCTCTGCGAGAGCTGGTCGACGAAGCAGAACGTTCCATGGCCGACGACGGCAGGGTGCTGGTGCGCGCAAGCGGCACCGAACCTCTGTTGCGGGTGATGGTGGAGGCGGCAGAAGCGGATGTGGTGGAACTCTGGACCGGTCGCTTGGCTGAGGCTGCCGACCGCCATCTCAATGTGGCTTAAGGGCGGAACGTTCCAGCGCGCAGGCCAGCGCACCATCACAGGCATCCCCCGATGCTGACTGCCAGTTGCTCTCCGGCAGCAGCTCGAAGATTGCTTTGTTGACGAGTAAACGGAACTCCGCCAAATGCTCCAGTGCTCCCCCGCGGGCGCCCAGTGATGGCCTCTTCAGATCGAGTGCATGAGCAGTGACCGCGACTGCCTGAGCGAGAGCAGAGGCCGACTGCTGCAGGATTGTCCGAGCGGCTGCATCTCCTTGTGCGGCTGCCTCGTCGACCAGCGGTGCCAGCTTCGCCTGGTCGGCGACCTTATGGAGAGGGCTCACCACGAGAGATTTGAGGTCGGCGGAGCTGTGACAGCTGAGCGCATTCCAGAGCCGTTGGCGCAGGGGCCCATCAGCAGCACGGCCGTCGGCCATCTTCACGCTCAGTTGAAGTGCATGGTGGCCAATGTCGAAGGCAGATCCCGCGCCATCCAGACGCCAGCCCCAGCCCCCGCAGCGATGCTCGCGGCCATTGGCATCCCGACCAACCACAATCATTCCGGTGCCACTGATCAGAACGATGCCCGCCTGATCGGGGAATGCGCCCCGCAAGGCGGTGCGTTCGTCGCCGGTGGCCAGACAGCGAGCTTCGGGCAGCTGCAGCTCTGAAGCAAGAAGCGCTCCGCCCCTCGCCTGCAGAGGCGTCCCAACCTCGACGCCGCTTGCTCCGATAGCCGCAGCAGTGATTGGTTCTGCCTCGTCGGGATGCAGTCCCAATCGCTGTGTCCAGTTGAGTCGGGCACTGTTGAGGCTGGAGCGGATGGCAGAGCGAAAGCGCTGTTCGCCGTCATCGGCATCCAGATGACTGACTCCAGGCCCTGAGCCGTCAGCGACTCTCTTCAGCTTGCCGTTTTCCCAGACACTGAGCCGGCAGCGGCACTTGGTTTGACCGGCATCAAATCCAGCCAGGATGGGCAGGGGCCTGTTCAAGAGTTCCGGCCCATCTGGCTCAGGGTGGCGAGACAGAACCAGCCGCTGATCTGCACTTCCGGGCGGAAGAAGATCGTGTCGGCTGCACCCTGGATCAGCAATCCGGCAATGGCCGCCAGGCAGCCCAGGCAGGGAAGAGCAAGTTCTGAGTCTGCGGTCAGTGCACGCAAGCCATTGCGGATGCTGGCAACCCCGAGCCCAAGGCAGGCGAGCAGGCCAGGAATGCCTGTTTCAACAAGGATTTCAAGCGGTACTGAATAGGCGCTGAGGGCGTTGAACTTCGGTTGTTGGTAGAGGGGATAAACGCTGTTGAACGCTGCATTCCCTGGGCCGATGCCCAGCCAGGGACGGTCCTGAATCATGTCGATGGCTGCCAGCCAGACGTTGATGCGGAAATTGTTGGAACTGTCGCCTCGGCCTGCCAGCAGGCTGGCGACTCTGGTGCGGATTGGTTCCAGCTGAGTGGCAGCAATGGCGAGCACCAGCCCAGTCACCACAAGCAGCGCCAGGGGCAGCAGCCTTCGCCAGAACACTGGCCAGTGGCGGATATAGCGAAGCAACAGCAGTAGCAGCAGTGCACCGACCGAGGCCACCATGCCCAGCCAGCCTCCGCGGCTGTAGCTGAACAGCGTTGAAGCACAGCCAAGAATCAGTGCGGTTGCGGCGTAGAGCCTGGACCCCCAGCCACGCCATCGAATCATCGCCACGATGGCAATGGGCAGGATGGGAACGAGATACCCCGCCAGCAGGTTGGGGTTGCCAAGCGGCCCGTAAATGCGGATGGTGCCCTCCGCCACCGAGTTGGGATCGGCCCAACGAGCGAGCTCTTCTGTTGGAGCGTAAAGCTGACGTAATGCCAGCAAGCTGCTCAGCAGAGATCCTCCCAGCAAGGCCGCGACCAAACGGTCCCACCATTCAGGCCTGACACTCAGCAACTGGCGCATCAGTGCATACACCCCGAGATAGCTGACCAGTTTCAGGAGTCCTTTGGCGGCGGCGTTCGGTACGGGTGAAACACCGCTGGCCAGCACTGCCACGGCCAGGAACAGCAGCAGCCAGCCACTGATCGCGCCAATGCGAGCGGGAGTGCGCGTGAGTGACCAGAGCAGCCAGAGGGCTCCGCAGGCCAGCACGATCAGGCCCAGGCCTGTTCGCGTGAGCACCGGCAGTCCAGCCATCAGCAGGATCAGGACAATCCCCGCCAGGTCGCCAAGTCGCTTCTGCTGTGCCGCGGAACCTGGCAGGAGCCCTTGCCAGCGCAGCAACCATGGGGTTGGCGCCGAAGCCTCAGCCATCAGTGATTGAGAGGAACATCAGCCGGATTATCGACCCGTTGCCAGGCGATCTCCAGTTCTTCCCGCTCCGGTAAGGGCTGTTTGTTGCGGCGGTACAGCACCCTGTAGGTGGGCAGGCCCTGCTCATCCACGTAGCGCTCGCGTTCCGTCGGCACCGGCAGGGGATTGTCGGCTCGCCAGGGACGGCTGTCTTCGCTGGGACGCTCGAAGCAACCGCTCAGTTCCACGAGGTTCACCATCGGTTCCACCACCTCCAGGACATCGCTTTGCAGAAACAGTTCGCGACTGGGGCTGAGCGCCGCCGCGATTGCCAGCAGAAGCGAGGGCTGCATCACCCGGCGTTTGCGGTGGCGACGCTTGAACCAGGGATCCGGAAACTGGATGCTCACCAGTTGCAGCTGATCCGTGGAGAGCTCCGCAAGCCATCCCTCCAGGCTGATGTTGGCGTTGCAGAAGAGGTAATGAAGATTGTGTCGTTTCAGTCTGTCGCGGTCACGCTGGGCTGCCAGCACAAGCGGACGCCTGATTTCCACACCGAGATGATTCCAGTCGGGTTTCAGTGCTGACAGCGCCAGAAGACAGATGCCTCGGGCGCAGCCGATATCCAGATGGATGGGGCGATGTGCTGAGTCGAAAAGTTGATCGGGACCCGGCAGCTCCAGAGGCAGCTGAAAGAAGCGGCTGAGGGGATTGACGTGCTGCCGCATCAGGACCGCTTCGCAGCCTCAGCCTCGGGAGGATCGCAGCGCAAAAGACCCCAGCAGGCGGTGTAGCCATGCAGATGGGTGGCACCCCCGAGCGGTCCGATCTCGCCGTTGCAGAAGCTGCCGGTAATCGGAAGTTGCGGAAAGACCTCGCGAGCGATGGTTACATCGCCATCGGGGCTTCCGAACAGGCCATTGCCCCGGCCCAGACAGGCGAACAGGACTCCCATCAGCGGTGCTGCGTCGCTGCTTTGATCACGCCGGGTCTGCAACAGCTGGCGGGCTTCCACTCTTGAGGCCTGCGCTTCCCGCAGCTGGAACTGCACGTTTTGTCCAGCACGGACGCGATCGGCAACCGCTACAGCGCCGTTGCGGGGATCAACGCCGATCAGATTGCGCACCAGGAAGGCTCTTTCGGGGCGGTCGGCTGATACGCCGCCCTGATTCAGCCCAGCCAGCATGGCATCGGCAATCAATTCCTCTCGCTCCACACCAAGAAACAGTGAGTGCTGTACCAGTTCTCTGTCCTCGGCGCTGAGATCAGCGAGCACACGCTGCAGGCAGGCCACAGGACTGGCGCGGCGGTCACCGTCACTCAGTTCGAGCAGAACGTTGCGTTGAGCCTGTTCGATGGCGAAGACCGGTCCGATCGGTCGGCATCCCTGGGCGACCACTGGATCCAGGCTCCAGGTTCCGCCAATGCTGAGCCCCACTGCTCCCCCGACGACCTGATTTCCGTAGAGAAGGGAGCCATGATCAGCGTTGTGAGGAACGGCGATGCCTCCGACCTTGGCGATGCCGGGGTAGGCGTAATCCAGTCCGCTCACCAGATCGTTGATGGCATCGCATCCCGGATCCAGCAGCAGCAACATCGAACGGCTCTGAGCAGGGTTCACCCCCACCCAGTCCTGCCAGTTCTTGGCGGCTCCATCAAGATCTGGAAGTTGGCTGCTGTCGAGACTGAAGCTGCTCAGTTCAGCCCCTGGAAGATTGAGGAGACTGATGCTGAGTGCTGGAGTGCGTTCCAGCTCATGGGCTTCCCCTGAGGTGGTGGTGCCAACCACACCCCCACCCAGACAACCCAGCCAGTGTTTGGCGTTGAGGCGTTGTTGCAGCAGGGGGAGCAGGCGGGTCAAGTCGCTCGCGAAGTGACTAGAGATAAAGACCAACGCCAGATCGGCCTCATTCGAGCCCAGAGCACTGGTCACTTCCCGGGCAGCGTCCTCAAGAGAAGGCTTGCCGGAGAGGGCATGTCGGCATCGGGCCTGCAGCCCGCGGCTCCGGAACCAGTCGAGAGGATTGAACGGAACCATGGATTGGACCATACCAATCCTTTCGTCCTGCTGGATGACCGTGATAATGGCCCTCTGATGTCCCTGGCCGGTGTCCGACTTCACAACACGCTCCCTGGTGTGGCTGACCTATCGCCTGGGGGCAACGATTGCTCTCGGTATTCCGCTGGTGCTTCTGATCTGGTCGGGGCTGCGACGTGATCCTGCCCTTGTGAGGCTGCTCGGGATCTACTGGAAAGTGGCGAGCCTGCTGGCCATCAGCGTGCTGTTGCTCACTGATCAACGGCCGATCGGCTATCTCACGGCATTCCTCGCTCCTCTTCTGATGGCTGCGTCTCTGTGGTTCTGGGTTGACCTCAATGAGGAGCTGGCCGACGGCCCTCCGGGTCGTGCGCTGCCGTTCACGGTGCGGGTCTGGCGATGGTCCCTCACGGTCTTCGCTGTGTTTGCAGCCGTGATGTCCGGTTCGGCACTGGGCTGCACCCGCCAGCTGGCGGGTGCAGCCTGTCGGGTGTGGCTGGAAGCGCCCCAGGGGCTGCATCGGGTCGCAGAGCGGGTGTTTGACTTCGTCTTCGGCGGTGAGTGGACGATGGCCGTTGCCGCGTTCATCGGATACGTGGCGCTGGTGGCTTACGTCGTGGGTCTGCTGCAGTGGGCTCTGGTGCGCCTTCCCAAGCAGGGAAGGGTTGCAGGGGATTTCTGACCATGGACTCCATCGCTCTGGTTCAGGGGCTGGAAGAGCGCACGCGTCTGAGCCCTGATCGGGTGGTGAGGTTGCACGGATTTGTGCTGGATGAGCCGTTTGAACTGTTGATCTTTCGTGGCTTCAGCAGCAGCACGACCCATCCAACAGCCTTCGATCCAGACGCCTCGGTGATCCCCGAGGGAACCCGTCTGGACTGGGCGGAACTGCTTCAGGGCCCTCTGGACCCCGCCGGCGAAACACGTCTTGTCGGCCCTCTGAAACCGGACGACCTGCTGGCTCAGGCCAGCTGGTGATCACGTCGATTCAGAACACTGCAGCAGCGCCCGCAGAGTGCCGGATGCTGGCTGTTCTGTCCGACATCGCCTTCGTAGTGCCAGCAGCGTTCGCATTTGATCCCGCGAGCTCTGCTCACCTCAATGATCGCGGTGTCATCGGTCTGGTTGGCCAGGAGTTCGGCCCAGGGCTCTCCTCCTAATTGCAGTTGTGAGACCAGCAGCCAGTCGCGCAGGCCATCAGCCTCCGCGTCGCCGTTCTCGTTCAACCAGTTGAGGGCTGATTCCAGCTCGGGCTTTCGGGTTTCGATCCTGACGGCTGCCTCCAGCGATGCCCCAAGTTCCTGTCGGCTACGGCAGTCTTCAAGAACTCTGTTCACCGCAGCACGCAGCTCGCGCAATCGCTGAATGGGTTCACTGAGGCTGGGATCGCGCCACTCGGGCGGAACGGTCGGCCAGCCGCGGTTGAAAATCGATGTCTCCTCCACCTGGTAGGGCAGGTTCTGCCAGATGTCCTCGGCCATGTGACAAAGCACAGGAGCAATCAGACCGGCCAGGCGTTCGATGATCAGAGACATCACGGTCTGGCAGCTTCGCCGTCGCCGGTCGGAGGGCGCACTCACATAGAGCCTGTCTTTGGCGATGTCGAGATAGAAGTTCGACAGATCGGTGACGCAGAAGTTCTGCAGCAACTGAAAGAAGCGGAAGAACTCATAGCTCTCGAAAGCTTCCGTGATTTCATCCATCACCTCCGCAGTGCGCTGCAGCATCCAGCGGTCCAGCAGTGGCAGCTCTGCCACAGCAACGGTGTCACTGCCTGGGTTAAAGTCGTGGAGGTTGCCAAGCAGGTAGCGGCTGGTGTTGCGAACCTTGCGGTAGACATCAGCGAGCTGACGCAGGATGCCGGCACCAATCGGCACATCAGCGGAGTAGTCAACCGAGCTCACCCACAGGCGCAGCACATCAGCGCCGTAGGCAGGCTCCTGCTTCTGATTCTTGCCGCCCTCGATGATCACCATCGGGTCGACAACGTTGCCCAGCGATTTGCTCATCTTGCGACCCTTCTCATCCAGGGCGAAACCGTGAGTGAGCACCCGTTGGTAAGGGGCATGGCCATTGACTGCCACCGAGGTGAGCAGTGAGCTCTGGAACCAGCCGCGATGTTGGTCTGAGCCCTCCAGGTAGAGGTCGGCGGGGTAGCTGAGGGTCTCTTTCTGGCTGGAGACTGCAGCCCAGCTGGAGCCGGAGTCGAACCACACGTCCATGGTGTCGGTGCCCTTGCGCCACTGGTCCGCCTGTTCGGCGTAGGCGGGTGGCAGCAGATCGGCTTCGTCCTTTTCCCACCACACGTCTGCACCGTATTCGCCGATCAGAGCTTCGATGTGAGCCAGTGTTTCGGCGTTGAGCAGCACGTCGCCTCCACGGCGGTTGTAGAAGACTGGGATCGGCACACCCCAGGTGCGCTGACGTGAGATGCACCAGTCGCCCCGCTCCTTCACCATCGCTTCGATGCGGTTGCGCCCTGAAGCGGGAGTCCACTCGACTTGATCAATGGCACTGAGGGCCTGCTGGCGGAAGCCGTCAACGGAGGCGAACCATTGTTCTGTGGCACGGAAGATCGTGGGCTTTTTCGTGCGCCAGTCATAGGGGTAGCGGTGCCCGTAAGCCTCCTGCTTGAGCAGTGCACTGGCCGTCTCAAGCGCATCGATGATTGCCGGGTTGGCGTCCTTCAGGACGTTGAGGCCGGCGAAGGGTCCCGCCTCCTCGGTGAGGTTTCCTGCCTCGTCGACAGGGCAGAGCACCGGCAATCCGTTTTTCTGGCCCGTGTGAAAGTCGTCGACACCATGTCCGGGAGCGGTGTGCACCAGGCCGGTGCCTGATTCCGTGGTGATGTATTCGCCGCCAATCACAACGGGACTGGTGCGGTCCAGCAAAGGATGGCGATAGGTCAGTCCAGCGAGCAGCGCTCCTTTGACCGTTGCTTTGCGGACGAGTGGTAGCTCGAGCGTTTTGGCGAGGGAGTCGATCAGGTCGACGGCAACCAAAAGCAGTCGCCCGTTGCCATCGTCGGCCAGGGCGTAGTCCAGCCGTTCGTTCACCGAGACCGCAAGGTTGGCCGGCAGAGTCCAAGGGGTTGTGGTCCAGATCGCCACCTGAAGAGCCTGGCCGAGGGCATCGGCATCGCCTGGCAGGGCGATCCCCTCTGCTTTCAGGGCGTCGCGCAGGGCCGGGGGCAGTTCAACCGCTGGGAAGGCCACGTAAACGCTGGTGCTGGTGTGGCCATCGGGATACTCAAGCTCGGCCTCAGCCAGAGCTGTCCGCGAACTGGGGCTCCAATGCACCGGTTTGAGGCCCCGGTAGATGTGCCCTTTGAGGACCATGTCCCCAAAGACTCTGATCTGTGCGGCTTCGTAGTCCTTCTGAAGAGTGAGGTAGGGCTGTTGCCAGTCGGCCCAGATGCCCCAGCGTTGAAACCCTTTCATCTGGCTTTCAACCTGCTTGCGGGCGTAGGCGGCAGCCTTTTTGCGCAGCTTGATCGGGGTGAGTGCTTGGCGCTGGTCGGAATCCATCGACTGCAGCACCTTCAGCTCGATCGGCAGGCCATGGCAGTCCCATCCAGGGATGTACCGAACCTTGCGTCCTCGCAGGATCTGGTATTTGTTGATCACATCCTTGAGAACCTTGTTCAAGGCATGGCCCATATGCAGGGGGCCGTTGGCGTAGGGCGGTCCGTCGTGCAGCGTGAAGACCGCCCCAGGGTTGTGGAGGCCGAGCTTCAGGTCGATGCCTTGTTCTGCCCAGAACGCCTGCAGCTCCGGTTCCCGCTTCACCGCATTGGCACGCATGCCGAAGCTGGTCTGCAGCAGGTTGAGCGTGTCCTTGTAGGAGGGACGTCCTTCGGCATTGGCGTCGCGCGTCTCCTTGCTCACGGTTGGGCAGCTGCAGACGAAATTATCCGTCCTCGCTGGCCGACTTGGGTGCGCTTACCTCCTTGGGCTTCTCCAGGGCTGCTGAAGGAGTTTGCTCCGGGGTGCCTTGCTGGTTGGAGTCCTCTGGACGAACCCAGCGTTTGCCGCTGCGGTTGCTGCCCTCTTCACGATTGGCAGCGGGTGGTTCGGGTTTCAGGCTGCCGAAAGCTGAACCGATATTGCTTAGCAGGGTGGTGAACGAAGTTCCGAGTTGTTGCACGCTTGTCGCCCAACGTTCTTTTGAGCGGAGGCGCTTCTGCTCCTCCTGGCTGAGATGTTGCCAGCGTGATTGGGCCACTTCTGCTCCCAGTCGACTGATGAGCAATGCGCTGCAGATGACGGCGAGCATCGGTGCGCCGCGCAGACGGTCACTGCTGGTGACCAGAACCAGGCCGAGTAACAGCACAACGCCCCCCCAAACCCCATCCCTGGGCCGGCTCAGCTCAGTGGCGAGCAATGGCAGCAGCAGTACCGCCAGGCCCAGCAACAGGCAGAGGTCTCCTGCGATTGTGGCCAGCATTAAGGCGTCCGCGTGTCTGAGTGCATTCTGGTTCTCTGCCTAGAGTTGCAACCTGCCCATCTGGCGGAATTGGTAGACGCGCTGGTTTTAGGTACCAGTGGCTTCGGTCGTGGGGGTTCAAGTCCCCCGGTGGGCATCCGTTTCCCTAATTTGGTTCAACTCTCTGCGGTCAGCCAATCTCCCCTCGCTGATGACACAGGCTCTCACAAAACCTGCAACGCAAGGCACCGAGAAGCGCCTGCGCTCTGTTCCGAGGGAATTCCTGGCACCACCTGCAGCTTTGAACCTCACTCTGGGGTTGTTCATCGGTGGTTATGTGCTGGCCGCACTGACCATCTGGGGCTGGTTTTCAGCGGGATGGCCCCTGCCAGTGCTCTTGAGCACAGGTTTTCTGGCTTTGCACCTGGAAGGCACCGTCATCCATGACGCCTGCCACAAATCGGCCCATCCGGTTCCCTGGATCAATCAGGCCATGGGTCATGGATCAGCACTCTTGCTCGGGTTCAGTTTTCCTGTGTTCACGAGGGTTCATCTGGAGCATCACGCCCATGTGAACGATCCAAGTAATGATCCGGATCACATCGTGAGCACCTTTGGACCTCTTTGGCTGATCGCTCCGAGATTCTTCTATCACGAGTGGTTTTTCTTTCAGCGCCGGTTGTGGAAGCGCTGGGAATTGATGCAGTGGGGGCTTGAGCGCAGTGTGTTTCTGGTGATTGTTCTCGCTGCTGCCAAGTTTCAATTTCTCCCTTTCATCTTCAATTGCTGGTTTGCTCCAGCTCTGATGGTGGGCGTGACTCTGGGGCTCTTTTTTGATTACCTTCCCCACCGACCTTTTACGTCCCGTAATCGCTGGAAAAACTCCAGGATCTATCCAGGCAGGTTAATGAACTGGTTGATCATGGGTCAGAACTACCACCTTATTCATCATCTCTGGCCATCAATTCCCTGGTTTGATTACAAGCCTGCTTATGAAGCCACAAAGCCTTTGCTGGATTCCAAAGGCTCACCCCAACGTCTGGGAATTTTTGAAACACGCCGTGATGGGTATAACTTCCTCTATGACATTCTTGTCGGTGTTCGCAGCCATAAACGCCGCAGGGGGAAAATGCGTCGCGTGGCCAGGTTCATGCCGTTGCGTCGATTGAGGCGTTCATGGCTTGGATTTGTCAATCAAATTGCGATCAAAACCGAGCAAAAGCGTCACTCCTCTCGCTGAATCATTCAGCCAGGATTCTGGGTACTCGGAAAAAATCTCCTTCTCTGAGAGGCGCCTGTTCCAGGAGTTCCTCGCGCACCTTGGTGGGTTCCACCTTGTCTTCTCTGGTGGCATTCACCACCTCCACTGCACGGGTTGTAGGAGGAACACCTTCCGTGTTCACGCCCTGGAGCTGATCCACATAATCGAGAATGCGCTCGAGCTGACCTGTGTAGGCCGTAATTTTCTCCTCGGGCAGATCGAGGCGGGCCAGATGGGCCACCTTGCGTACGTCGTCGGCAGTGATCTTGCTCATGCAGCGGCGAGAAAAGCTTCAAGATCCTCGCGCAACGCCATCGCGGCTGTGTTCAACAGCTCATGGCCATGTTCGGGCCTTGCCAGAAAGGGGTCTGAACCCATGCGTCCGTCCGGGTAGCGGCGCCGGAAGTCCGCTGGTCCATGAATCGATCCGCAGGGCGCCGGTTCCGGTAGCGATCTCTGCTTGTTGATCAGGCTGTCATGGAGATGCAGGGTGACGGCAATCTCGCTGGGGGTGGCGTGCTGGCCCTCACGATTGCCATAGAGCTCATGGGCGCGCCTCATCACAGGACCCGCCATGAACCAGTTCGCCAGCCTGCAGCGCAAACGTGGGGCAACCTCCAGGCCGCGGCTTGCGGCGGTGCCATAGGCCTGGGCAAAGGCAGCTTTGGTCGTGGCGATGTTACCGCCGTGACCATTCACCACCAGGATTCGCTCGAAGCCGTGGGTGGCCAGTGACATCACGAGGTCGTGCATCACGGCCATCAAGGTCGCGGGCTGCAGGCTCATGGTGCCCGCAAATCCAAGATGGTGTTCGGCCATGCCGAAAGCCTGCACGGGTGTGACCAATACACCGCTCAGCTGTCCCAGCTCGAGTGCCACTGCTTCGGCGGTCAGGGCATCGGTGCCGATAGCGCCTGTCGGGCCGTGTTGCTCCGTGGATCCAAGGGGCACGATGATTCCCTTGCAACTCTGCAGGTACTGATCAACGTCGGGCCAGCTCTGTAGAGCCAGGCGAATGGCGTCTTTGCTGGCGGCCGGGCCGGGGAGGATGGAAGGCATGCCGAGCGTGGCGTGGGCTTGATGATCGATCTTGCTAGGTGTCTCTAGTGAGCTGTGCCGTTGCCGTCGTACTGATCAGTGTTGTAGTACCCGCCCTGAGTTCCGAAGAACAGGGTGGCGGTCACAAACAGACCGCTGCTGAACAACAGCACGGTGCCCAGGTTGAAGCCGGAGAGTGCAGCATCCATGGCTTTAGATCCGTTTCTCCAAGCCTGGCAGGGGATCGATGCTTGTCATCACTTGCATGCAGGGATCGTCATCGCCGCCGATCTCACTGCCGCTGCTGGGGATCTCCAGCCAGTGTCTCAGCCAACCGGTGATCCAGATGAAAGGAAGCGTGTCCGCCAGTGCAGCGAAGGATTTGAACAGATAGCCGCTGGCGATGAACGAGATCAGTTGCGGAGCCACGGGTTCACCGGGCCGCACAGGCAACACACCAGAGGCGTAATGGCTGATCAGCACGACAGCGCTCGTGTCCACCAGCTGGCTCACCAGCGTGGAGCCGTTGTTGCGCAGCCAGAGAGCCTTGCCATTGCTCACCCTTTTCCAGAAATGGAACATCCGCACATCCACGAATTGGGCCGTGAGGTAGGCGGCCATGGAGGCGATCACTGAGCCAAAGGCCAGGCGTTGAATTTCGAAGAAGGTGGCATCGGGTGCACCGTCCACGCCTGGTAACACTCCGCCCAGCCAGAGGATCAGCACGACCCAGCCGTTGAGCAGCAGTCCAACCCAGACAACCTGAGCTGCTCTCTTTTCCCCCCAGAGCTCGCTGATCAGGTCTGTACAGAGAAAGGTGATCGGGTAGGGCAGGGCGCCAACGGCCACCACGACTGGCCATGAGCCGATGTGACCCAGCTCGAGAAAACGGGTCAGGCCCAGGATGTTGAGCATGCCCAGCGTTCCCAGGAAGAGGCCTGCAAGGACTAGAAAGCAGAATTCTCGCCGTTGCTGCAGCTCGGGATTCATCATTGACGCTTCTCGATGGTTTCAGGCTGGCGGTTATTCATCTCTCTCACTGTTTTTTTTAGATGTTGAAAAGCCCGCTTTCTCGTAAAACGGCTTCTGCCGGCTTCAAAAGCTCTTTGTAATTGTTCCAGCCGCCAACAGATCTATTGCTGATGGGTCGACGAGCCTGTATGACGCTCGCGGTATTGATACTCCTATCGCTTTGCTCTGGATGTAGATAATGATCATTCCATTGCAGGCCAATCCAATCAATTAACTCTCTGGCTTGGTTCTCCGGACTGTTTGTGAAGTTGTCGTAGTCAAAAGTGAAAATTTGATTACCTGCATTTTCCTTTAACGGGGAGAGTAATTCTTGTTGATGTATTATAAATTTGGCCGCATCTACCGGGTCTGCGGTGTAATTATTCCCGGCGCTCAGGTTGCTTCTAAGCATGGAAAGTACATTGTCGAGGGGATTTCTGCGACAGTGGATAATTTTTGCGGCGGGCATTGAACGATTGATTGCTTCCGCAAATCTAAAATTGTAGAGATTTTTGTCGACGCTATGAGTGAATTTTTTCAGTGGTTCATTTGCTGCTTTCGTGTAAGCATTGGCTAGTTTAGATCGTTCGGTTGGCAAGTTGTTCTCCGCTTTTTCATGAGCAAGGGCTTGGACAAATGCTTGGGATTCTCCAAGATCTTTGATGTTGGGATTTGTTGCTAAGACTGACTCGAGTAGCGTCGAGCCACAGCGGGGAGCTCCAACAATAAAAATTCTGCCTGTTCCGTCACTTGGCTCACCAATTTGAATTTTTTCAGATATTGATAAAGCTAAGGTGGATTCTTTTAGCTGAGAGGCAAGGTCTGAACTCATGTAAATTAGCTTTTGCTTGTTTGCATTGGCTAAATGCTGAGCTGCTTTTGTGTAATTTTGTGCTTTATGAAAGCAGTTTGCCAGCGCAAACTCTAAAAATGAAGCTTCTCTATTGTTAAATTCTTTTTTGTCGAGCTTTTCTATGTCTGCGGCTAATTTGATCGCTTCCTCGCTACTGTTAAGGCTCTTGCTAAGTTCAAAAAATGCGGCCGTATTTTTAGGATTGAGTTCTATTGCTCGAAGGAAGTAGAGAATGCCTTCATCGATGTCTCCTCTTTTCTGTTGTGCCCGACCAATTGCGCGCAAAACATCTGAGTTATCCGGATCCATCTCAATCGCCTTTTGATAGCTGTCAATGGCTGCTGTGAGCTCGCCCTTGCTCTGGAGAGCATTGCCCAGGTTGTAATAGGTGCCTGGGTGGTCGGGTTGGAGTTGGAGTGCGGTGCTGTAGCAGGCAATGGCAGATGTGAGCTCGCCCTGCTTCTGGAGGGCATTCCCCAGGTTGTAATGAGCCCCGGGATAGTCGGGCTGAATTTGGAGGGCCGTGTTGTAGGAGGCGATAGCAGCTGTAAGGTCCCCTTGTTCCTGTAGAGCATCGCCCAGGTTGTAATGAGCGTCTGGGTAGTTGGGCTGGAGTTGGAGTGCAGCCCTGTATGAGTCAATGGCAGCTCTGAGCTCGCCCTGCTCCTGGAGCGCAACTCCCAGGTTGTTATGAGCGTCTGGGTAGTTGGGTTGGAGTTGGAGGGCAGCCCTGTATGAGTCAATGGCAGCTCTGAGGTCGCCCTGCTCTTGGAGAGCATTACCCAGGTTGTAGTGGGCGTCTGGGTAGTTGGGCTGGAGTTGCAGGGCGGTGTTGTAGGAGGTGATGGCAGCTGCGAGGTCACCTTTCTTTTTGAGCGCATTTCCCAGGTTGTTATGAGCATCTGGGTAATTGGGCTCCAATTCTATAGTTTTCCTGAGCAGATCTATAAGCTCATTAAATCTGCCCTGCATTCCCAAGATTGCAGCCAGGTTTCCATAGACAATGTGATTTTTTGTTCCTGATGTAATTAAGTCTCTATAAATACGCTCTGCTTCTTGCGGTTTCCCCTGATTAATTAGTTCGATGGCTTGGTGCTCTTTGCGGGTGTGATCCGTAAAGCTTCTTTTTTTATCAGGGTTGCCATTTTTCGATTTACTTTTGGGGGTGTTGGAGAATCCAGAGCTCTTTCTTCTGGGCTTGCTCACGATTGATCAGGAGGGTTCAGTCAAGGTTAGGGAAGTTTTCAAGCCACATCGGATAGTCACAAAGCCTGTTCCTACGGGTTCTTACGCTCTACCAAGCACTTTCTTCTGCCACCCTGCAGAGGTGCTGGAAGCTGACCTGGTGGGCTGCCGGCTCGTTAAACGCTCATGAGCTCTTGGGCGTGAATTTGAAGACAGGGGCGTATTCCTCGATTGAGCCTGTTGCCACAACAATCGATCAGAAGTCGTTGTTTTTAGTGCAAGAAAGCCTTTCAGTGCAGGAATGTTGAGGATCGTAAGCGTCCCTAGAAACAGCTCTGCCAGCACCAGATGAGTGATGTCCCCTTGGCCTGAAAAGCGTTCGCCTTCTAGGCGTCGAGCAGTGGTGGTAGTTGCAGCAAAGCTGATTGCTATTGAAAAAGTTGGCTGTTAGATGCTTCCGTGGCGAACGCGGTTGCTGAAGGGAATTCCTGGTGCTAGTCCCAAGAGAGATCTGCGGCGTGAAGTGAAAAGGTTGCCGGACCACGCTCTTGCAGCCTGCTGCGGGGATGACTGTTCGATACCCGCTGCTGAGCCATGTTGAGATGGCATAGCGGTCAGGCAAACAGTTTTCGATTTAGAAAGGTCAAATTGTACTGATAAAATGATGTGATTTTGACTCCTTGTCGAGCTATAGGAGCTCCTTGACTTGTCACACAAACGAAGCATGTTCTCATCCTTTTGTTACGATTTTCGATATATTCTTGTCGAGGTTGAAGCGGCTTCTGGGTTTGAGCGGTGGTTTTGATGAACGCCTGGAGTTCGAATTGATGATGATCAGCTTTATTCAGGTTCAAAAGCATCGAAGCAGTTTATAGATTCATTCTAGGTTGTAAGCACTTAGTTGCTGTATTGTCTCGATTAGACATCTTCCGCAGCGAGTCTTCAGAAGCAGTGGCAATAGAATTAAAGAAAGCCTTAGCAGTTTAATTCGTGGAAGTTCTCTCTGATAATCCAGACGCTGTCCCCTCTAAAGCTCAGATTTCATATGTTCTGCGCGCAGTGACAAGTTTTGCTTATCCGGAGATGTTTCAGCTGATCCAAGCACAATGTTTGCCCATCAGTAATTGTCTGTTATTCGTCGATCACTATTCAAATGTAGATGAAATCATTATAGGGCTTGAGTTCCATCACGACAAATCAGAATTTGTTGACATATCTTTCTTTGGCCATGAATGGAGCGAAAAAATTCAGAAAAACATCATGCCTGAATGGTGGTCTGAGATTGAAAAAATTTGTTTGGAACCATCCGGTCGCAGTGGTGATTTTGGTGGCAGTCTCTTTTCTGGTAACGATTCAATCTCTGGCCGGCTGACCAATCATGCTACTTCTACTTTGCAACTGCTAGGTGATCATATTATTGAGTGTGAGGCGCGCAATGGTCAAATCTCTGTCGCTGGTGTTTTTATTTCATTGAGTCATGAGATTAAGGAGCATGCTAAGCCTGTATTTTCTTCAGCCTTTGATGTTATCTGTGAGATCCAGCGGGCCAAAAGTGAATCGTCGATTAAGCATCAACATGGCCTAAAAAGTCTAATCACTAGTCTCGTTCAAGTGTTAGGAGAGCCCATTAATCTGGGTGTGATGGTTGGTCGTTCGCAAGATCTTAAGCTTATATTTGGTTGCTTAAAAAGCCCCATTGATATTCGTAAGGCTCTGAGCGTGGAATGTTGCGTCAATGTGTCAGCAGAGTTTTTGGATCAAGTCAATTCTGCTGTTGTGAGTCTGCTTAAAGTGAGCGACATAACCTTTAGATTGTGTCTCGATATGAATTTGCAACGAGCTGCAATTGCTCCCCGTTTTTGCTTTGAAATTTTTCCGTCTCAGGTAATGTCTGAAACTAGAAACTGGTTGGTCTTGGATCAGCTTGCTGATATTTTCGGTCTAACGATGTCGGCTACTAAGCATGTTCGCTCCGTGCATCAACATCTGCCTATTGGTCAAAAGTTAGATGCAAGGTTGGTTGACATGATGCAGGGGCGTTTTGATTTTTCGCAAAAGATGGTGAGTAAGCATAAGTATCAGCAAGCAGCGGTGCTTAGTCATTACAAGATTTGTCTTGAGCTGGGTAAAGATATCACCATTAAATCATATGCTTATGTCAAGCAGTGCCTCTCTGATTGATTGCCAATTTTTTGCTTATGTTGTCGTGATTGATGGGCAATTGGTGGAGTCATGGGGGGTGATTGAAGAGTACTGAAACACCTACTTTCGCCGGAATTAAGTATGGGTATAATTAATAATCAAATTCTTAGCTTGGTGCCACATGGCTTTACCGACGAGCATTATGAAAATGTATCACAATCTATGCCATCTAGTATATCTTCACTGAGTTGGCTGAGCTTGTCAGGCCTGCTGGTAAAGGCTCAAAAGAGGGTCAACGATTTAATGGGTTTTCAGTAGGCATTGATTCTCAATATAAACAAACAATTCAATGAAATATAGGCATTTATTGGTGATTTCTTAATGCTTTAGTGTTTGTGTTGTTGTGAGTTAATTGTGAATCAGTAAAACACGATTAATCTTCGCAATTTTCAAGCTTGTCGCTCTTGATGCGATATCTTTGAAATAAGTCTGGTCTCCATCGTGAGTTTTGTCTCTGAAGCCTGCTGCTTTAGCGAGCTCTGTTCTGACAGCTGCAGAGCTCACGTCAATGCAGTACAGCTTGAATTCAGTCTTAAAAAGATTGTAAGCAGGCTGCTTCCTTGTCCCAGGGTTGGTATGAGAGTGGATCATGTCAAATAAAATAATATCAGGCACGTCAGATGTATTATCCGAATTCTGGACTAATGTTGAAATGTATTCTGTCGTTCTCGGTATAAAGTAATTGTCTGCATTTGTCAGAATCGTATATTTGCCTTCTGATCTTTTCAGTCCCAAGTCTCTAAGCGTGTGACCATAGTCGTTGTGTCTTTTCTCTGTGCTGAAGAATTCTATGTTGGGGTGGATGTAGTTTGCTTCATTCATTAAGTTTGTGAACCCTTGGCTTTCTCCGTCATGAATGATGGTTAGTTGCCAGTTGTCATTTGTTTGATTTATCCAAGATTGTATGAAAACTCGTAGTTCCGGTAGTCTTTTGTAGGCTACAGCGATTATATGTATGAGCTTGCTCACGTCTCGCATAGGAAATTTTCATTATTTTAGTATAAATTTGTAGATATTCTCATAGTCACTAAGGGTCTACTCGCTGTCCCTCTATTGTTCTTCTGCCGCCCTGCCGAGCTGGTGGGACCTGACTTGGAGGGCTGCAGGTTGGTGCAACGCCAAGGGAGTAGCTAAGTGCCATTGGGGCTCAAGGATGCTGAAACGATTGGTTCAGAGCAGCAGGAGCAACAAAAGTAAGAGAAAGCGTGTATCGCCAGGGCAACAGCAACTCCCATTTGCATTTGATGTGCGGCTCAATCAAATCCCAGAGGAGTGGCATCAAGTTTCAGTGAGATTTAGACGCGCCAACGGCATCCGTAATGGCGATAAGGAGCGAAGCATTTGGTAATTGCGTTGAGGGAATATGAGTTGATGTAGTGCCTAAGAATGCTGAGACTTTATTGGCTCTGCCTTGCGTTTTTTGTGGATGGATTGGGCTGCTGGATGGGTAAAGTCTGTACCTGATTTATTGGTAATTGTGCCAGATATTGGAGGCTGATTTATGCGATTAGTCAGGCATTGAAGCAATAAAAATTAGCTGGGTTTGCAGGGGCTTTGGTGGAATGCAATGAGCTACTGTCCCAACCCTGTCTACTCTTTGTCGTATACAACTTTTATGCCAACTCGCGCATAACATTGTAGACTCCACACTCTATGGTGAGTAACTAATACAAGCTATACCTGAGCACCCACTGTATTGACCTCCAGCCAAGCTTTCAAGCTCCTCTTCTGAAATCTCGATCTGAATGTCATCGGCTGAAATTATATACCCCACGTCTTTAGCAATTGCAACTATTGCATCGGAATCAGCAGCGGCTTTGAGCTTCTCCTGAAGACTGATGTCAGTTTTGACTTTTTCGAGAAAGGCTTTGAATTGCTTGTCTGACATGGTTATCGGAAGTCTTTTATAACCATAGCAGCGACCTCACAAAGTGCCTTTAGCTAGCACTTGCTGCGCTCAATAGTGCCAGGGATTGGAGGCTGATTTGTGGGGGTTTTTTGGGGTGATTGAAGCAATAAAAAACCCCTGTCAATGCAGGGGCTTCGGTTTTCTAATATGTTTTATGATGAGTTAGTTAACAGGAGTGAAGGCACCACTCCTTATCGCAATAACCACCAGCCACGCTTTCAATCTCTGTATCTGACATTTCAGACAGAGCGTTTTTCAATCTATCAGCAGAAATACTAAATCCTGCTTCTTTAGCAATGGCAGCAACAGCATTGGTATCAGCCGCAGCTTTGAGCCTTTCCTGCAGGCTGGTGTTGCCTTTGGCGTTAGCGATGAAAGCTGTGAGTTGTTCTTGTGTCATGGTTCTAAGGAGTGAATGTTGGGGTGTGTTGCCCCTCGACTCCCTTAAGATCACAGCTCTTCTGGTGAACCCCACTACACACTTTGGTGCAGAACCAGCGACGTTCTGGTGAGCTTTTGGTGAATGGCTTAGAACCAATTCACCACTAAGTTGAGCAACGCTTTCACCCGTCGAACTTCTGCTCAACTGGGCTCTATCGAGCCAGGTATTGGAGGCTGATTGATGGTCTTGTTGGGGTGATTGAAGAAATAAAAAGCCCCTGTCAATGCAGGGGCTTGAGTGTGTAAGTTTTGAAGGCGAGGGGAATACCAATGCTATACTCTCATCCCACATCACTAAGTTTACTCATCTCCTGCCAGTTAGCAAACAACCCTCCAGTTTTCTCAGCCATTTAGTTAGTTGTTAGTTTTCTTCCAGCACTGACCTCCAGACACGCCTTCTAGTTCCTCTTCACTGAGTTCAGTAATCTTATCAGCAGTGAATTCGTGGCCATGTTCTTTAGCACAGAAGGCTTAGCCATGGCCAGCTGCAGCGTTACCTGTACTCCGGGCACCATCCGGCTTGGTTTTGCCAGAGAGTCAGAGCTGATTGCTGCGGCTGAAAGGGTGCTGGCTCGGGTTTAGCAGTGTTGCTAGAGCTCTGGTCAGTTGCTCACTGCATTAATGAATCCCTGGCTCCTCCTTCTCTACACAGTGCTGTTTTGCTTTGTTTACGGGGCGGCCTATGGCGCTGCACTCACCGGAAAGATCGCTTGCGTGAACCGCAATTCAGCGACGACCGCATCAGTATTTGCAGTGGTTCTATGGCTCCTAAACAAACCCTTTGGCTGAGCAGCCCTTTTTGCTCTCATGGCTAGTACAGGTGACCTAGCTTCGAGCGCATGCCATTCGATCACGGTCACTACAACCAGAGCAACCCTTCAGAGCGTCCGATCTTCCTCAGCGTGGTTCCAGGCATGTGGTTGAGGCAAGAGGGGCTCAAGGATGCTGAAGCGATTGGTTGGGAGCAGTAGAAGCAAGAAGAAACGGGTCTCACCAGGGCAACAGCAACTCCCTTTTGCTTTTGATGTTCGGCTCAATCAAATCCCAGAGGAGTGGTATCAAGTTGCGGTGAGATTTAGACGGGCAAATGGCATCCGTGATGGTGATAGGGAGCGAAGGTTTTGGCAGTTGCGTTGAGGAGATATAAGTAGATGTAAGGCTAAAGAAAGCTGAGGCTTTATTTGCTGTGTCTTGTATTTTTTGTGGATGGATTAGGCGGCTGGGCGTGTGAAAGCTTTGACTGTTTTATGGATAATGGTGCCAGGTATTGAAGGCTGATTGATGGTCTTTTTGGGGTGTTTGAAGAAATAAAAAGCCCCTGCTAATGCAGGGGCTTTGAGTGTGTAGGCTATCTCGAGTAGGCGCAGGTAAAAAAACAAACAGCGCCACCCGCACCCTCAAGCTCATCATCTGAAAGTTCTGATTGAGCGTTCTTCAAGTCATCAGCAGAAATACTAAATCCCGCCTCTTTCGCAATCGCAAGAACTGCGTCTGAATCAGCAGCTGCTTTGAGCTTCTCCTGCAGGTTGGTGTCAGCTTTGACTTTTTCTAAGAAGGCTTCGAGTTGCTCTTCTGACATCTGAAAGAAAGGGCTTCATTCATTTCATTGTCTCTTCTTCAAGCAGCGTTGTCAGACTTTGGTGAAGAAGGTTTGTCGCTCCAGCCACGCCCATAGCCACTCAGCACATCGCCAAGGATTTCCCAGCACTACCTCAATCCTTCTTCTGCCGTCCTGCAGAAGTTGTTGGACCTGAGTTGGTGGGCTGCAGGTTGGTGAAACGTCAAGCGGATGGAGGTTTGCTGTGGGGCGTGATTGTGGAAACGGAGGCGTATTCACAGGATGAGCCTGCCTGTCACGGTTACCGGCGCCGCTCACCGCAGAACGAAACCCTGTTTGGAGAGCCAGGGCGGTTTTATGTGTATGTGAGCTATGGCATCCACCACTGCGTGAATGTGGTGACCGACCGCCCTGAATGGGCCAATGGCGTGTTGCTGCGTGCTGTGGCATTGCCTGATGAGCCTGAACGGGTTGCTGCCGGTCCGGGTTTGCTGGCCCGTCGGTTCGGGATCGATCGCGGTTGTGATGGTCTATCGGTCTGCGGTGACGGTGACCTCTGGATTACACCCCGCCCGGTCGAGCTGAGCAAACCTGTTTTGCTCACCACCACCCGGATCGGGATCAATCAGGGCGAAGATCTTGCTCTGCGCTGGTACCTGAAGGCCAGTCGAAGTGTCAGCAAACGCGCTCGTGGGGATCGCTCTCCGAAGCCTGACGCTGCGTTTCAGCCCCGTTGATCCTTGGGTGGATGCACGGTGTGCCTCTACGGTTGAGAGCAGTGAGCCGCCGCCCAGTTGAGCGCCTGGACACACCGACACATTCTGGATCTCGCGGCTTTTTCCCGAGAAGACTTCGCGACTGTGTTGGAGTTGGCTCATCGTTTCCGGTCGATGCCGGTTACGGGTGCCCGTCGGCTGCCGGCGTTGCAGGGACGCTTGGTGGCCACTCTGTTTTTCGAGCCCAGCACGCGCACCCGCAGCAGCTTCGAGCTGGCGGCCAAGCGTCTCTCGGCAGACGTCTCCAGTTTTTCGCCTTCCAGCAGTTCGCTCAGCAAGGGGGAGTCACTGCTGGATACCGCACGCACCTATGTGGCGATGGGCGCCGACATGCTGGTGGTGCGTCATCGCTGCACCGGTGTGCCGCGCCAGCTGGCAGACGCGCTGGAACGCACCGGTGAACGCACTGTGATCCTCAATGCCGGTGATGGCCTGCACAGCCATCCCAGCCAGGGACTGCTCGATCTCTACACCCTGGCCTATCACTTTGACCCCGCCAATCCTTTGCCAGAGGCTTTGCAGGGTCGGCGTGTCCTGATCGTGGGTGACATCCTGCATTCACGTGTGGCCCGTTCCAACCTCTGGGCCCTGAGTGCCTGCGGCGCCGATGTCGTGCTGTGTGGTCCGCCCACGCTGGTTCCGGATGCTTTCGCCGACTTTTTGGCTGAGCCTCCCCCTGGCCAGACCATGGATCCTGTTACGCAGCGGGGATCGCTGACCATCTGCCGTGATCTGGATGAGGCCCTGTCCGGAGCCGATGCGGTGATGACACTCCGACTTCAGAAGGAACGCATGCGGCAGCAGATGCTCACCGATCTGTATCGCTATCACCGCGACTACGGTCTCAGCCACGAGCGCTTGGCTCGATGTGGTGCCTCGATTCCGGTGCTGCACCCCGGTCCGGTGAACCGGGGGATTGAGATGAGTGGCGCTCTGCTCGATGACCTCAGCTCAAACCTGGTGGAGAGTCAGGTGAGCAATGGCATCCCGATCAGGATGGCCTTGCTTTATTTGATGGCAGCGGCTGAATCCTCTGTGGACTCACCTCCTTTGGGTTGAGGCGCAAGGCCGGAAACCTGATTGGAGTAGTAGTCCATTGCCGCTCGCAGCGCTGCTCCAGGTTCGGAGATGGAGGGACCGGCCCCTGGTGCCATCGGGAAGGCAGCATCAGGCGAATCCAAGCCCATGTGCTGACTTGGCATGCCCGTGAGCAGCATCGATGCTCTGGCCTGAGAGACCACCGCAAAGATCCATTTCACCAGCAATGAGAAGCGATTTTCATCATTGGGCATGAAAGCGAGGTGTGCAGCGGCCCACAGCAGCCAGCCAAGACTGCCTTTGAACTTGAAGCCACGCAAGTCAGCGACCGCGTCGACGCGATCCAGTACGGCCATGCTGCCGAAATCAAACCAGCTGAAGTTCGGACGCGATCCGCCGGCCACAATCGCGGCAATGTCCTTGCCAATGAAGCCCCCGGCCTGGGTGGCCGGCCCTGCCATGCCGGGCAGCTGATTTCCGTCTCGGGTGTGCTTGTAGCAGCAGAGGTCGCCCACCACCCGGATTTCGGGATGCCCCTTGACTGAGAAGTCAGGCTCCACAATCACGCGGCCGCCTCGGTCCGTTTCGCAGCCAACCGAATCCGCCAGCTTGCGGCCAAGATGTGAGGGCCGTACGCCAGCGGTCCAGATCACGGTGGCTGCCTGCAGCCGGCGCTCACCATCCGGTGTTCCCACAATCGCTTCACCGGGTTGCATGCTCTGCACACGTCCTTTGAACAGAAACTCCACGCCGAGAGCCGACAGGGATTTCTGAGCAGCCTCAGAGAGCTCTTCGGGCATGGCTCTGAGTACGCGGTCGCCTGGATCGACAAGCACGATCCTGGTCTCCTCCGGATTCAGCTGGCGGAATTCCTTGCGCATGGCATTGCGCATCAGCTCGGAAGCTGCTCCTGCCATTTCGCATCCTGAGGGCCCTCCTCCAACAATCACAACGGTCTGCAGAAAGCGACGTGCCTCAGGATCAGGGGTCTGTTCGGCCTGCTCCATGGCCATCAGCAGCCGCCGTCGGATCTCCTCGGCGTGCTCCAGGATCTTCATTGGCGGGGCAAAGGTCCGCCACTCTTCGTGGCCGAAGAAGGTGCTGCCTGATCCTGTTGCCAGAACCAGGTGGTCGTAGCTGTAAGCCTTGCCGCTGAAGATGATCTGCTTGTCTTCCGCCTTGATTTCGGTGACTTCACCAAGCAGGACCTGCACATTGCTTTGGCGTCCAACCAGCTGGCGCAGCGGAGTCGCCACATCACCACTGGAAACCAATCCTGTTGCAACCTGATAGAGCAGAGGTTGGAACAGATTGAAGTTGCGTTTGTCGATCAGGGTGACGCGTACGTCTGCCTTGGCCAGCGCCTTGCAGGCACGCACACCTGCAAATCCTCCGCCCACGATGACGACGTGGGGAGCGTGTCGCAGACGCTCTTCAGGTGGATCCAGCTCGAGGAAGTAGTGCTCTCCAGCCATGGATGCAAGGTTGACAATCTCAATTCAGCGTATGGATGCCGAAGGGTTTTGTCTGCGCTTTCAACAACATGAGCTGGTTAAAGCAACTTGAATCCCTCCAGGAGCAGGCCGTACAGCAGTCCAAATCGCGTCATGTCGAGCAATTGTCGGCCTAGATGACTGCCCCGATCTTTGGCCCAGTGTCTTCTCACCCGCACCATCACTTCCATCAGCCCCACGCTGAGCATCGCAGCCACAGGATCCATCAGATTGAGAGCACCGGAGACGGAAGCAACGCCGTTGCCGATCATGAAACTTCCTGTCAGGGCGATCAGCAGGAGTGAAAAGCGTCTCCACGGGTTGGTCGCCCAAAGGTCGAGCCTGGTCGTGGCTTCTCCAATCGTTCGCTGCAGGCGTGTTGTTTGGAGACGCGCTGTCAACTTGACGACCTCTCAAAAGAGGGGCAGGGACAACAACCGATGATCCCCATCACCCGGCCCGAACCCTGCCGTTCAATATATACACCATTTGTGGGGTTAATGCCTCTATCAACCGCTACATATTGAGGCTTTTGATGCAAAAAGCCTGAAATTGTCCGGTTCAGCGGCTGATCACTCCCAAAGAAAAGCCTGAACAACGCTGCTTGGCAAGAGCAGGCTTCAGGATTAGTCGGATTCAGCTTTTGCTTTGCGAGAGCTTTTGCCTTCGAGAAGTTCAAGTAGCGCTTCCATTTGGGCCATCACTCCCCGCACCTCACCAGCTTCAGGAAGCAGACCGTCTTCCATAACGCCCTGATGCATTTCCCGCAGTTCCTGGCGGATGTAGCGCAGATGGCTCACTACCTGTTCCCGTTTCGACTGAGACATCAATCGTGGCTTTCTCAGCCTCTCTTTTACCGCATGGCCTGAATGAAACGCTCTTAATCAGCGTTAATCAGCGGCGGGAAAGGCCACCTGCCAGAAGAATCAGCCCGTAGGTCAAAAGAGCGGAAGGTCTAACGAGCACTGAAAGACAGCTCGTAACGCCGAGGGCGATCAGCAGCGAAGACCTGATCGCGTACCGGTAGCCAAGCGTGGGCCTGATCATGGTTCAGCTCTTTGCAAACTTCGCCCTGGCTTCGGCGTAGAACGTTGAATCGATGCATTCAAGCTGGCACTCCTGGGCCATTGATTCGATTCTGCGGCGAACGGCCGGCCGCACGAAAAAGGGAACTTCCTTGAGCGACTGTTCTGCTTCAGCACTCCAGTTCAACCTTGATCTCTCACGACCTCGATGGAGAATAGGGGATTCGAACCCCTGACCTCTGCGGTGCGATCGCAGCGCTCTACCAGCTGAGCTAATTCCCCGGGCTGAGCAACTTAGCGCCGGTTTTCAAACGCACTCGAAGGCAAAATGAACATCAGTGCTTCGTGCCTGCATGCTGATCACTCCGGAGCGACTGGCTTCTTTTAATGAGGCATCCGTTGCGACGCTGGCGCGCCGTCTGGAGTACGACGATTACCCAACTCCCTTTGAGGGCCTGAGTGACTGGCATCTGTTGAGAGCCCTCGCCATTCATCGACCGGAACTCACCGCTCCATACGCCCATCTGATCGATCAGGAACCCTTCGACGAGGACTGAGCCAATGCCGGCGCTGCTGAAGGGACGACGGGTGCTGGTGGCTGCCTCGGGAAGCATTGCTGCTGTCAAGACTCCGCTGCTGGTCAGTGCCCTTGTGCAGGCAGGGGCTCAGGTCCGCTGTGTGCTCACCGCCAGTGCAGCCCGCTTGGTGAGCCCAGTGGCTCTGGCAACGCTCAGTCGTGAACCCTGCCTGCAGGACGCTGACCAGTGGGATCCTGCGCGCCCGCGACCACTGCATATCGAGTTGGCCGAATGGGCGGACCTCGTGGTGGTGGCCCCGCTCAGTGCGACATCACTCTCCCGCTGGGTTCAGGGCGATGGCGAAGGACTTTTGGCCAGTCTTCTGCTGGCTTGTGAGTGCCCAGTTCTGGCGGCGCCAGCGATGAATACAGCCATGTGGAAGCATCCAGCCGTGCAGCGCAACTGGGGCTTTCTGGTTGACGACCCTCGCGTGCTGCCCCTGGCGCCTGAGAGCGGTCTGCTCGCCTGTGACCGACTCGGCACGGGACGCATGGCAGACCCCGTCAGGATTGAGTTGGCCGCCGCCAGCGCTCTGTTGCAAGCCGATGCTGAGGGCCTGCTCAAATCCGACTGGCGTGGCAGGCATGTGCTGGTCAGCGCAGGTCCCACTCTGGAAGCTTTGGACTGTGTCCGCGTCTTCTCCAACCGCAGCAGCGGCCGCATGGGTGTTCTGCTGGCCCAGGCCGCTCATCTGCGAGGTGCCACCGTCGATTTGGTGCATGGCCCGCTGCAGGTTCCCCCGTCCTGGCTGGAAGGTTTGCGCTGTCATCCTGTGGTCGGAAGTGCTGCTATGGACAACACGCTCCAACAACTGCAGCCGCAAGCGCATGCGGTGTTGATGTGCGCGGCTGTGGCCGATTTGCGCCGGACCGGTTCTGCTGATGTTGAGAAGCTGCCGAAAGACCAGCTGATTGACTCGATTGAGGCTGGTTGGGAACTGGCGCCAGATCTGCTTCAGGCTCTGGTGAGGAGGCGTCCCAAGGGGCAGTCTGTTTTGGGATTTGCCGCTCTGACGGGATCCGACGAGCAACTGCTTGAGCTTGGCCGCCGAAAGCTCCAAGCCAAGGGCTGTGACCTGCTGATGGTCAATCCCGTCGATCGTCCGGGTCAGGGGCTCGACAGTGATCAGAACGCCGGCTGGCTTCTGGGTCCAGGCGATCATCATCAGATCTGCCCCCTCGAAGACAAGCTCGCGTTGTCCCACCGATTGCTGGATCGACTGTTGGAGATCAATTCTGACGACTTGTATCAGTCAGCCGGCTTGGTCAGTCAGCCGACTTGATCAGTCAGCTGTCTTGATCAGGCAGCCATATCAACAGGATCATGCTGCAGCAGATCGATGAACGTGCGTAGTTGAAGGCGCGGGATATAGGGCCAGCCGCCACTGCGTTCCATCGTTTTAAGCAGAGCGAACAGCTTTTGGCGGTCTTCGGGAAGGCTTTCGCGAAATGCATCCTCCTGAATGTCTCTGTGCAGGGCTTCCAGATCATGCAGGAGCACCAGTAGAGACTCGGGATCGTCTCGATGCAGTTCCGATAGTTCTCGGAGTGTTTTCAGCGCCGGCTTCAGCTTCTTTTGGATGGTTTCTCGGCCGTCGTACTGCATCGAGAACACTTCACCTTGTTGAGACGTGCAAAAGGCCAGCCGGTGCGACCGTTTGCCACCTGTAGGATCCGCCTGTCCGGTGGACATCGTCAACAGCCGGCGTTTCGGCTTCTCCTCCATGCGCATCCGTCCTCTGCTGGCCCTTGTGCTGGCTTTCTGTCTGACCTTCGTCACTGCCTGCAGCGGAGATGCTCAGGCTGTTGATCGTTCGAACATCACGTACGACGACATCCGTAACACCGGCAAGGCGAATGATTGCCCCACGCTCCCTGAATCCGCCCGAGGATCCATTCCGCTCACCCCCGGTAATGACTATCAGCTGAGTGCCATCTGCATGCACCCCAGTCAGGTCTTCGTCAAGGGTGAGCCTGCCAACAAGCGTCAGGAAGCCCAATTCATTGAGGGCAAGATCCTCACCCGTTACACCTCCAGTCTTGACCAGGTCTACGGAGACCTCGTTGTGGGTGAGAAAGGCCTTTCCTTCACTGAGGAGGGTGGCATTGACTTCCAGGCGATCACCGTTCTGGTTCCAGGCGGTGAGGAGTTCCCTTTTACGTTCTCCAGCAAAAACCTGAAGGCCGAGTCTGAAGGTGCAGCCATCACCACCAGTACAGACTTTGAAGGCGAGTACCGCACACCGAGCTACCGCACCAGCAACTTCCTTGACCCCAAAGGACGTTCACTCACAACCGGTGTGGACTACCCGCAGGGTCTGATCGGTCTGGGTGGTGATTACCAGGAGCTCGAGCAAGAGAACAAGAAGCAGTACATCGACGGACAGGGTGTGATGAGCCTGTCGATCACTCGTGTAGATCCTTCCACGGGTGAATTCGCAGGGGTGTTCACCGCGATCCAGCCCTCAGACTCTGATATGGGCAGTCGACAAACTGTGGACGTCAAGATCACCGGGGAGCTCTACGGCCAGCTTGAGGAAGCCTGATTCCTTCAACACACTTCGATCAGCAACAAGGGGCTTCGGCCCCTTTTTTGTTGTGAACCCTTTTCGCTGAAGCCGCAGGCTGTCGTCTGGGAGAATCGCGCCGTCTTCCCAATCCACTCCGGCCTGTCATGACCGCCAGCTCCCCTTCCTCTCAGACCGGTGTGATCGCTCCCTACGGCGGCACCCTTGTGGATTTGATGGTGCCTGAGGGTGACAAAGCCGCTGTGAAGGCCTCAGCCGTGAGCAGCATCGAGTGCTCCGACCGCAATGCCTGTGATGTTGAGCTGCTGGTGGTCGGTGGCTTCTCCCCTGAAAGGGGCTTCATGCTCCAGGCCGATTACAACGCCGTGGTGGCAGGCAATCGCACCACAACGGGTTACCTGTTCGGACTGCCGATCGTGATGGACACCGACCGTGAGGACATCACGGTGGGGCAGAAGATTCTGCTCACCTACAAGGGTCAGGATCTCGCGGTGCTCACCGTTGAGGACAAGTGGGAGCCAGACAAGGTGATTGAGGCCAAGGGCTGCTACGGCACCACGTCGATGGAACATCCCGCTGTGCGCATGATCGCCACCGAGCGCCGCCGTTTCTACCTCGGTGGTCTGATTCAGGGCCTGGAACTGCCTTCGCGCGTGTTCCCCTGCAAGACCCCAGCTGAAGTTCGCGCAGGTCTGCCTGAAGGCGAAGACGTTGTGGCTTTCCAGTGCCGCAATCCCATCCATAGAGCCCATTACGAGCTGTTCACCCGAGCTCTGCATGCCAGCAATGTCAGTGAGAACGCTGTGGTGCTAGTGCATCCAACCTGTGGTCCCACCCAGCAGGATGACATTCCCGGCGCTGTGCGATTTCAGACCTATGAGCGCCTGGCGGCCGAGGTGGGGAACCCGCGGATCCGCTGGGCCTATCTGCCCTACGCCATGCACATGGCAGGCCCTCGTGAGGCCTTGCAGCACATGATCATTCGCCGTAATTACGGCTGCACCCACTTCATCATTGGACGCGACATGGCCGGCTGTAAGTCGTCCTTGAGCGGCGACGACTTCTACGGCCCCTATGACGCTCAGAACTTTGCCAAGGAGTGCGCGCCTGAGCTCACCATGGAAACCGTGCCCTCTCTCAACCTCGTCTACACCGAAGAAGAGGGGTACGTCACTGCTGAACATGCCGAGGCCAGAGGTCTGCACGTGAAGAAGCTGAGCGGCACTCAGTTCCGCAAGATGCTGCGCAGCGGTGAAGAGATCCCCGAGTGGTTCGCCTTCAAAAGCGTTGTGGATGTGCTCCGGTCCGCCTGAGTTCTCAGCTTCCTATTAACATTCCTTCATCAGAGGCGGAAGACCCTTGAACAAACGTTGGCGGAACATCGGGCTTGGGGCCCTCCTAGTGCTAGCGATCGTTGTGATCGCACCGGCTTTCTTCGGTGGTGCCGGTGGGCCTCAACCCGAAGCTCGCTCGCTTCGTTACAGCGATTTTGTGGAGCGGGTCCAGGAAGATCAGGTCAGCCGTGTGCTTCTTTCTCCCGATCGTGGTACTGCTCAGGTTGTCGAGACCGATGGCCGTCGCGCTGAGGTGAATCTCGCTCCCGACAAGGACCTGCTCAAGCTGCTCACCGATCACAACGTTGACATCGCGGTTCAGCCTTCGCGTCAGCCAGGGGCCTGGCAGCAAGCTGCTTCAAGCCTGATCTTCCCCTTGTTGTTGCTCGGCGGGCTGTTCTTCCTCTTCCGTCGTGCCCAGTCGGGCGGTGGTGGCGGTAATCCCGCCATGAATTTCGGCAAAAGTAAGGCCCGTGTTCAGATGGAACCTTCCACGCAGATCACCTTCGGTGATGTTGCAGGCATTGAAGGGGCCAAGCTTGAACTCACTGAGGTGGTCGACTTTCTCAAGAATCCTGATCGCTTCACAGCTGTCGGGGCCAAGATTCCCAAGGGTGTGCTGCTTGTAGGTCCTCCAGGTACAGGTAAGACGCTTCTGGCCAAAGCTGTTGCAGGCGAGGCCAACGTTCCTTTCTTCTCAATCTCCGGTTCGGAGTTTGTCGAGATGTTTGTCGGCGTTGGTGCGAGTCGTGTTCGCGATCTGTTCGAGCAGGCCAAGAAAAACGCTCCCTGCATCGTGTTCATCGATGAGATTGATGCGGTCGGTCGTCAGCGTGGTGCTGGCATGGGCGGTGGAAATGATGAGCGTGAACAGACGCTCAACCAGCTGCTCACTGAGATGGATGGTTTTGAAGGCAATACCGGTATCATCATTGTGGCGGCCACCAACCGTCCGGATGTCCTCGACTCTGCTCTGATGAGGCCTGGTCGTTTCGACCGTCAGGTCACGGTGGATCGCCCCGACTACGCGGGTCGTCTACAGATCCTCGGAGTTCACGCCCGTGGCAAGACTCTTTCTAAGGACGTTGATCTCGACAAGGTGGCACGACGCACACCGGGTTACACGGGTGCTGACCTGTCCAATCTGCTCAACGAAGCGGCGATCCTGGCGGCCCGTCGCGATTTGAGCGAAGTCAGTAACGACGAGATCAGTGATGCCATTGAGCGCGTCATGGCTGGTCCTGAGAAAAAGGACAGCGTGATGAGTGATCGTCGTAAGCGTCTCGTCGCCTACCACGAAGCTGGCCATGCCTTGGTCGGTGCCCTGATGCCTGACTACGACCCGGTTCAGAAGATCTCGATCATTCCGCGTGGAAATGCTGGAGGACTGACCTTCTTCACTCCCAGCGAGGAGCGGATGGAGTCAGGCCTTTATTCCCGCACCTACCTTCAGAACCAGATGGCCGTCGCGCTGGGTGGCCGTGTCGCCGAAGAGATCGTCTACGGAGAGGATGAAGTCACAACAGGCGCCTCCAATGACCTGCAGCAGGTGGCTTCGACAGCAAGACAGATGATCACCCGCTTCGGCATGAGCGACAAGCTTGGCCCAGTGGCTCTCGGTCGTTCTCAGGGAGGCATGTTCCTTGGCCGAGATATCGCTGCTGAACGCGACTTCTCTGAAGACACTGCGGCCACTATCGACGAAGAAGTTTCCGATCTCGTGGCTCTCGCCTACAGGCGTGCCACCAAGGTTCTTGTCGATAACCGATCCGTTCTCGACGAGCTCGCTGACATGCTCGTGGACCAGGAAACTGTGGATGCTGAAGAGTTCCAAGAACTGCTGATCCGCAGCGATGTCCGTATTGCTGAATACGTCTGATCATGAGCAGGGTTTGATCCGCTCCCTGCGGATCCAGCCCCTTCTGGTTGTTTTGCGTCCAGAGAGCACTGACCTGGAGGCATCCTTTCCAGGCACCCGCCTGAGTCGTCAGCTCGATCAGCTGGTTGAGGCGGGTGTTCAACACGTCGAAATTGCCTGGATTGAGCATCCTCGTTGGCCCGATCTGGTGATGGCAGCGATGTCTCGTCATCCACGTGTGTCTCTAGGAGCGGCATCGATCACCCAGCAGTTGGCTTTGAAGCAGGTGGCTGAGCTGGGATTCAGCTACGCCATGTCGCCGCTATTGGACAGGGGTTTACAGCAAAAGGCGAAGCAGCTCGATTTTCTGTTGGTGCCAGGCGTGATGACGCCCTCTGAGATCAGGCAAGCTTGCGATCTGGATTGCCGTTTGGTGAAGTTGTTCCCGGCCAGCGTGCTGGGTCGCGGTTTTTATCGACAGATCGCTGCGCCAATGGGCAATCTTCCCTTCATGATTGCTGCTGGAGGCTTGCGTGCCGGTGACCTCTACTCCTGGCTGGGAGCTGGATATGACGCCATCGCTCTTGGCCGGACGGTGTTCGAAAACGATGGTTTTGATCCTTGTCTTTCCGCCTGGATTGGCGCATGAGTGGTAGCGATGAGACCCATCTGCTACAGATAAGAGAGATGTTTTGGTGACGATGTCTCAGCTATCCATCAAGTTGAGCGACAAAGCTGATGCTTTGATCGCTCAGTTGCAAAAAGAAATTTTCAATCGACGACGCAAGAAGGTCACTGCCTCCGGCGTTGTGGAGACCCTGGTGGAAAGCGGGGCTCGATCGCAGTCCGACAAGCGTTTCTCAACCTCCTGGGTCAATCTGATTGAGGACATCGAAAAGGCCGCCAAGCTGGCCAATGCCCATGGCAGTAAGCCCTCTTCTCTCAGCGATGAAGAGTGGGTGATGGTGTTGAGCCATCGCAACCGTCAGTCCACAGGCAAGCCTGCTCGCCAGTCGGCTGCCAAAAAAACCGCTGCCAAAAAGCCTGCGGCTAAAAAGCCCGTAGCCAAAAAGCGTATTGCCGCAAAGGCCGCCACGGCTAAGGCTCCTGCAGCGAAAGCCTCGGTTGCCAAGGCTTCCGTGAAGAAACCCGCTTCGCGTAAGCCGACCACGACCAGAGCCGCCAAAAAGACCACGACAACGTCGACAACCGTGAGCACTGCCAGCAAGCCACGCGCAGCTCGACGTGCCCGCAAGGCCACCAAGTCAGCTCCCGCTGGATCAGTGGCTGGACGCATGGCCAAGGCTGCAGCTCAGCTGGGCAGCAGCAGCGGCATCCCTTCTCCGGCTCGCAGCTGATCCACAAGCTGATCCACACAGTGCGGTCTCACCAGAGGCTGCACTGACCCTGCTGCCTGAGCAGGTGATCGGCCAGAACCAGATTCACCATTGCCTCCACCATCGGCACGGCCCTGGGCAGTACACACGGGTCATGCCGACCTTTGGCGGCGAGTGTGGTGGCCTGCCCGCGGTCGTTGATCGTTTGCTGCTCTTTGCGGATTGTGGCTGTTGGCTTGAATGCCACCCGGATCACAATCGGCTCACCGTTGCTGATGCCTCCTTGAATTCCGCCGGAATTGTTGGTGGCTGTCCGCAGTTGACCGTCTTCGCTTGGGAGAAAGTCATCATTGTGCTCGCTCCCTTTCAGCAGGGTGCCGGCAAAACCTGAGCCGATTTCGAACCCTTTGGTGGCAGGTAGTGACATCACCGCCTTGGCCAGATCCGCTTCCAGCTTGTCGAACACAGGCATTCCCAGACCCACGGGAGGTCTGCGTACAACGCACTCGATCAGGCCTCCACAGGAGTCACCGTCGCGGCCGATCGCCTCAATCCGTTCGATCATCCGCTCGGCCATTGCAGAATCCGGACAGCGCACGATGTTGGCTTCCACGGCTTCGCGGTTCACCGCATTGATATCCACCGTGGCTTCGAGGTCATGAATGCGTCGGACCCAGGCCACCACCTCGGTGCCATGGGCCTTGCTCAGCAACTGCCGGGCAATGGCACCGGCTGCCACGCGGCCGATTGTTTCGCGGGCCGATGCTCTGCCTCCGCCGCTGCGGGCCTGAATGCCGTACTTCGCCTGATAGGTGGCATCGGCGTGGGAGGGACGAAAGGCAACCTCCATCTCTCGGTAATCCTGGGGCCGCTGATCTTTGTTGCGCACCACCATGGCAATCGGAGTGCCCAGGGTGATGCCATCCATAACGCCGCTGAGAATCTCCACCTGATCGGCTTCCTTGCGCGGTGTGGTGATTCTGCTTTGGCCTGGTTTGCGCCGGTCCAGTTCGGCCTGAATCGCTGGCAAGTCGAGCTCCATTCGCGGCGGGCAACCCTCCAGGACCACGCCGACTCCGCCGCCATGGGATTCTCCGAAGCTGCTGATGCGGAACAGGGTGCCGAAACTGCTGCCCAATGGAATGCCTTCTCTCGTTTGAGCGTAAGAGAGCTCAGATCAGCTCGCTCAGGGCCCCTGAAGGATGTTCAGACGCTGGCCGGTCTCGAAGCATCTCGAAGTCCGCGAAGTCGAAACCGGGTCCGACACAGCAGCTCACCAAGGAGTACTGCCCTTCTGAGCGTGCTGCCATCCAGTGGCCTGCGGGCACCACGTGAACAGGATTGTGCATGGATAGCACGTGCTGCACGGCCTGGCCTCCCTGCGGTTCAAGCGTCCAGAGACTCAGTGGTGTTCCCTGCAGATGGGTCCAGACCTCATCGGCCTGATGAACCGCATGCCAGCGGCTTCTGGACCCTGCATCGAGCAGATAGAGGATGCTGGTGATTGCGGCCCGCTGCTGACCATCGGCACGGGTGACCCGTGATGGGCTCCGATACAGCTCACGGAACCAACCACCCTCTGGATGTTGCTCGAGGCTCCATTCCAGAATCAGTTGATTCACCACCTCCATCGGCGAGCGATTCGTTGATGGGGACTCCTCAGGCATTGGCTCCATCAGTTCAGGGGTTTGCTGAAACGCATCAAGCCCCAACTGAGCTTTCCTGACTGTCCACCATCAACCCAATGGCCAAGACCCGTGTCCATCCGCTCCAGATAACCGGGTGTGATGCTGCATTCAAGATCCTTTCGCCGCCGTCGCAATTCCAATCGCACTCTGCTGTAGTGCTCGATCAGCATAAGTGTGCGGTCATGCCATGCAGTCCTTGTGAGTCCCGCTTCGATTGCCCAGTGTTGATAACGCTCCGGTGATCCGAGATCAGCAAGGTGAATGCGATCGAGAATCGCCGTGAGTGAATCAGCGTTGACCCCATCCGCTGCCATGGGGTCGGTCATCACCATGACGCCGCCGGGTTTCAGCAAACGAGCTGCTTCCCGCATCACTCTTGGGCGGTCACCGGAGTGGAGAATCGCGTCCTGGCTCCAGATCACATCGGCGCAGCCATCGGGTAGAGGCACCGCTTCGAAGGATGCATCGTGGACAGTGATCCGCTCAGAGAGGCCGGCCTCTTGATTGAGCAGCCGATGTCGGTTGTTCTCAACCGCGGAGATGTTGATGGCATCCACCCGGACCCCAGGGCTGTCGCAGAGTCGTCGGGCTGCACCTCCGTAGCCGGACCCGAAGTCCACAACCTGCAGTGTGGTCGCTGTGTCTGAGGCTGGAGGCTGCCCCATCAGTGCAATCAGCGCGTCGACAGTTCGACGGCTTGCGGTTGCGATCGGTTCCTCGGGGCTCTCGTACAGGCCGATGTGAATGTCCTCACCGCCCCAGATGCCTGCGTAAAACCGATCGGCATCATCACTGTCGTAGTAATTGGCTGCGGTGCTGGCTGCGGCGGAATAAGCGCTCGTCATCGCTCAGATCGCTGTGATGTCGGTGTCGAACAGATATTCCTTCTCAGCCACATGCACGTAGAAGTCGGGATCATCGTGGCCGCGTTGATAGTCGCCGTAGCTGGTGATCCTCTGGAAGCCCACCTCGCGCATCAGACGCCGCACGTAGCCGTGGCGCAGCGGGAACATGTTCAGGTGATAGGTGCTGCCATCGCTGAAGGCGTAACGGAAACGGGCCAGTCCATCGTCGACGTGTTCCGGTCCCACTTCGACGTCCTTGCCGCAGTAGACATTGCTCTTGCCGCTTGTGGAGGTTCCCTCCAGCAGACGGTCATAGTTGCGGTGGTCCAAAATCAGTATGCCGTTGTGCTTCAGCACCGCGTAGTACTCGGCCAAAGCCTTGCGACGATCCCGCTCGCGGAACAGATGGGTGAATGAATTGCCCAGGCAAATCACGGCGTCGTACTCGCCGTGGATGTCGCGGTTCAGGAAGCGCCAGTCGGCATGAACCGTGCGCATCAGCAGGTCGCGTTCCCTGGCGTTTTTGAAGGCACGGGCAAGCATGTTGGGACTGCCATCCACGCTGACGACATCGAAGCCTTCGCGCAGAAGTCGGACGGAATGGAAGCCCGTGCCTGTGGCCACATCCAGCACCGATCGGGCACCGTGCTCGTGCAGTAAGCGCACAAAGAAGTTGCCCTCAGCTTCTTCCCTGGCATCCCAATCAATCAGGCGATCCCAGCGGTCTGCGAACTGCTCGATGTATTCCTGCTGATAATGATCTGTTTCCCTGACGCGTTCGGGTCGCTGCCCGAAGCGTTGCGAATCATCGGATTCCGCTGACGGTTGGCTTCTGAGTGTGGTCATGCCGGTCGAATCCTCTATGCGCGGGGGGTGCGAAGGACAGCAGCGGCGCTGTCTGACAGCTCGTCACCGACCCTCTGAGCTGTATCGACATTGCGAAACGGGCTCAATCGGCAACCTAATCACGGCGTTTGGAGCTGTCAGCTACGCGGACGCAGGCTTGGGCAAACGGATCGTGCCTGATCGCTGATCAGCGGTCAGGCCACTGCTATAAGCAGCTCAGACTTGGGCGGAGGCTCTGAAGTGCAATCAGAGATCTCCATCGAGTCGGTCTGGAAGCTTTTTGGCGGATCCTCCTCTGAGTTGATCGAGCAGCTGCGCTCGGGCGTGGATCCTGAGCTTCTTTATGCCAGTCGTGGCGTGCGGGCTGCTGTCCAGAATGTCTCAATGGAGATTCTCGCCGGCGAGATCTTTGTGGTGATGGGGCTTTCCGGTTCAGGCAAATCCACTCTGCTGAGAATGTTGAATGGACTGATCTCTCCCTGCGCAGGGGAGGTGATTGTCCAGGGTTGTTCGCTCAACGCGATGACTGGACAGCAGCTGGCGGAGCTGCGCCGTCATCAGATGGCGATGGTTTTTCAGTCGTTTGCGCTCTTCCCTCATCGCAGCGTGCTTGAAAATGCAGCTTTTGGCCTTGAGGTTGCGGGCATGCCACGCAAGGCGAGGATCGATCGTGCCATGCAGGCTCTTGAGCGTGTAGGGCTGGCTGCAGAGGCCCGCAAGCACCCGCGTGAGCTGTCCGGTGGGATGCAGCAGAGAGTTGGTCTGGCCAGAGCCCTGGCCCTTGACCCGCCGATTCTGCTGATGGATGAGGCCTTCTCTGCACTGGACCCCTTGATCCGCAAGGACATGCAGGATCTGTTGCTGGAGCTGCAGGCGGAGCAGCGTCGCACGGTGGTGTTCATTTCCCATGATCTTGATGAGGCGATCAGGATCGGTGACCGGATCGCCTTGATGCAGGACGGGCGGCTTCTGCAGTGCGACACCGCACAGCGGTTGTTGCATCACCCCGCCAATGATGAGGTCAAACGCTTTTTCCGCGACGTCGATGTGGCGTCCGTTCTGACAGTGGAGGCGATTGCGCAGCCTCCCCTCCATCAGCAGGTGTGTGATCTGGACGAACTCCTGCCTGATCAAGGGGACGTCACGGTGTACGTGACGGATCGTCTGCAGCATTTGCGTGGTGTTTTGCGAGCAGGTCGCGGCTGGTTCGACGTGGCTGCCATCAGGACGTTGTCAGCCGGAACATCCGTGAAGGAAGCCATTGATGTGGTGGCGAACAGTTCTGAGCCGGTGCCAGTGCTGGATCACGAGAAGCGCCTGCTGGGCGTGATCAGCCCGCGTCAATTGCTGCTCGCAATGGAGGGAGGCGCCTGATGCTGATCCTTGCCGCTGCCTCTCAAGCCGGTTGGCTCGGTCAGGCGATCGATCTCTGTGTTGCGTGGTTGTTGGCCAATGCCCAGGGATTGTTTGATGTGATCAAGGCGTCGGTCCTGGCCCTGGTCTCGGTCACCGCTTGGTTGCTGGAGTGGCCGCCGGCCTGGTTGTTCGCTCTGATCACCGCGGCGCTCGGGCTCTGGCGAGTCAATGGGGGTTTCGCTCTGTTTGTTTTGCTCGGTTTCAACCTTGTGCTTTCGATGGCGCTGTGGAGCGAGATGATCGCCACTCTCTCGCTGGTGCTGACTGCGTCAGGCCTTGCTCTGCTGATCGGCCTTCCTCTTGGCATTCTTTCGGCACGTTCACGACTGGTGTGGAGGCTGGTGCGCCCTTGCCTGGATCTGATGCAGACCATGCCGGCTTTTGTTTATCTGATTCCAGCTGTGATGTTGTTCAGCACGGGCGCTGTTCCTTCGATCCTGGCCACGCTGATTTTTGCCATGCCACCGGTGGTCCGGCTCACGCACCTGGGAATCGTTCAGGTTCCGGATGACCTCATCGAAGCCGGTCGCTCCTTTGGTTGTACTGATCGACAGTTGCTCTGGAAGGTGCAGATGCCCAATGCCGTTCCCACCGTGATGACCGGGGTCAACCAGACGATCATGCTGTCACTTTCCATGGTCGTGATCGCTTCGATGATCGGTGGTGGCGGTCTCGGTGATGTCGTGTTGCGTGGAATTCAGCAGCTTGATGTGGGGATGGGCTTTGAAGGAGGGATCGCCGTGGTGATTTTGGCGGTGATCCTCGACCGACTCAGTCAGAGCTTTGCCGGTCGTCGTGGATCATCACTGCAAGAGCGTTTGCGCGCCTGGATGTCTGTGTGGAGGGCTTCATGAGCGCTCGACAGATCCGACGACGAGCTTTTCTGCTCGGGGGCCTTGGGGTCGCGGGGATCTCCGCGGCAAGCCTGGTCAAGCTCAGTGCTCCTTCCACCTCGCTGAGTTCTTCAGCCTCCTCCGGGCAGGAAGGTTTGGAGGCCCCTCGCAGTTCACTGCCCGGCTCTGCATCCGCACGACCCACACTGCGCCTTGGTTGGTCACCCTGGGCTGATGCTGAGGTGGTGAGCCTCATTGCTCAGGCTGTGATCCAGCAGGCTTACAACGTGAGGGTCGAGCGTGTTCTCGCCGATATCGGCATTCAGTACGCCTCCCTTGCCCGTGGTGATCTGGACCTGATGCTGATGGCATGGTTGCCGTTGACGCATCGTGACTATTACCGGCGGGTACGCGATCGGGTCGTCGACTTTGGCTCGATGTACTCAGGCCGTCTGGGCTGGGTGGTTCCGGACTATGTGCCTGCTTCGGATCTCTCCTCCATCGCTGATTTACGCGATCCTTCTCTGGCGGCCCGCTTCGACAACCGCGTGCAGGGGATTGACCCCGGTTCGGGTCTGAATCAGGCCTCGGTCGAAGCACTCAAGAGTTATCGCCTCAATGATCTGGAGCTGGTGGCGTCCAGCAGTGCTGCAATGACGGCGGTGCTTGATCAGGCGATCCGTCAGCAACGTTGGGTGGTGGTCACCAGCTGGACTCCCCACTGGATGTTCGCTCGCTACAAGTTGCGTTTTCTGCAGGATCCGCAACGGGTGTTCGGTGGTATCGAGTGGATTCATGCGCTTGGTCGTCCTGAGCTGGATCTGGAGATGCCAGATGTGGCCGGTTTCCTCACGCGTTTCTACTTGCCTGATCAGGAGATGTCGGATCTGTTGCTGCAGGCCAATGAGCAGTCGGCCGAGGCCGCTGTTGACGACTACATCGCATCGCATCCGGCGCGCGTTCGCTACTGGAGCACCGGCGAGATTGCCTCAGGCTGATGACTCTCGGGAATCAAAGGTATCGGCGCAATGGCTGCTGCAGAACCATGCATGCACCTGACCTCTTTGTCGATGTGGCGTGGAGGGCTTGATGTGGACCTGCATTCCGCAGATCGGATCCGTTGATTCCTTCACGTAGGTCGCGGGTTCTGCGTCGAAATGCTGCGCGCAGCGTGAGCTGCAGAACAGAATCGTCTCCTTGGCGTGTTCACGCCGGCTGCCTGGCTTCGCGGGATTGACGCTCATCCCGCAGACGGGATCTTTGTCTTGCTTCCCGAGGTCTGTGGAGTTGTCATGACTCACCTCAGGGGTGGTTGCGGGTTCTGGCTCGGTCTGCTGATCGAAGTGCTCAGCGCAGTGATCCGAGCAGAACCAGAATTGATGGCCATTCCGCTTCCGCGTGGCCGGTGCGTTGGCTTTTTCCACCTGCATTCCGCAGATCGGATCGAGGGCATATCCGGCACCGCCTCCGAAGCGTTCTTTGTTGCGAGCCAGCCACCAAGACATCACAAGAATGCTGAGGGCGACCAGATTGAGCCATGTGGTGCTGTTCCAGCCGATCGACAGGCTCTGCCCAGCATTGATTCGAAGGTCAGGAATCAGTCCTGAGATTCGGAACAGTCCCTCAACGGACAGGCCGCTGATGGACATCAACAGCCAGAGGCCGAGCAGCATGCGCAGAGCCAGGCGCGGTCCGTAGTACTTCCTGTAGATCAACAGCAGCGGCAATGTGATCAGGTCAGCGAAGATGAACGCGATCACGCCACCGAAGGACACGCCCCCAGTCCATAAAGCCGCTGCCATAGCAACGTTGCCGACGGAGCAGACGAAGCTGATGATGGCGATCAGGGGGCCAATCAATGCGTTCTGGATCGATGTCCAGATCCCCTGGTTCTGCATGAATACAATCCGCCAGAGCGCGTCCGGCACCAGGGTGCTGAGCATGCCGGCCACCACAAAGCCGATCAGCAGCTCTTTGCGCAGCATCGTTAGATCGGCCAGCGCATAACTGGCGGCGTTGGCCCAGGTCGCTGGTGAGCGCAGCCTGCTTCCAAGACGCTCCGGTGTGGACGACCCGGCGTCCGCGGCATTGGCGATGGCACTTTCCCGCAGCCTCTCCTGGGCAGGTCGAGTGAGGCGAACAGGGAATAGATGGGGTCCCCACCACGCCAGCAGAATGATCATCAGTGGACCGCCGATGAACTCAGCTGCGGCAAACTGCCAGCCCAGCAGCACGATCAGGACCAGCCCGAGCTCAAGCACGAGATTGGTGGAGGCCACCATGAACACCTGGGCCGTGATGAAGTCGGCACCTCTGGCGAAGAGATTTTTGCTCATGGCCGAAGCGGCGTAGGAGCATGACGACGACACCATGCCCAGCCCGGAGGCGCGCAGAATCGCTCCCGGCTTGTGTGATCCCATCACGCGTTCCATGGCGTTGCGGCTTGCACAGGCCTGCACCAAGCCCGAGAGGCAGAAGCCGAGCACCAGAGGCCACAGCGTTGCCCAGAACATCAGCCATCCGCTCCAGAGCGATTGACCGATCAGCAGCGGTGCCACCTGGTTGATGTCCATGAATGGCTCAATGGGTCTGATCTCTTGATAGGCACGTTTTGGATCTCGCCCCAGAGCACCCGTTGCATTGATGGGGCGATTCGGCTTTGAGTTGTCTGGACAGCAAGCCAACAAAAAGCCCCCTCGTGAGAGGGGGCTTTCCGATTCAGCTAAAGCTGAATCTCTTGGAGACTTCAGCCTCAGCCGATGGCGGGAGCTTGCAGAGCCACAGGAGTGGACTCAGCAGCAGCCAGGTCGAGGGGGAAGTTGTGAGCATTGCGCTCGTGCATCACTTCCATGCCGAGGTTGGCGCGGTTCAGCACATCAGCCCAGGTGTTCAGGACGCGGCCCTGACCATCAAGGATGGACTGGTTGAAGTTGAAACCGTTCAGGTTGAAGGCCATGGTTGACACGCCCAGGGCGGTGAACCAGATGCCGACAACGGGCCAGGCAGCCAGGAAGAAGTGCAGGCTACGGCTGTTGTTGAACGATGCGTATTGGAAGATCAGGCGACCGAAGTAACCGTGGGCAGCCACGATGTTGTAGGTCTCTTCCTCTTGGCCGAACTTGTAGCCGTAGTTCAGTGAATCGTTCTCAGTGGTTTCGCGAACCAAGGAGGAGGTCACCAGTGAACCGTGCATGGCGGAGAACAGTGAACCACCGAAGACGCCAGCCACACCAAGCATGTGGAAGGGGTGCATCAGGATGTTGTGCTCGGCCTGGAACACCAACATGAAGTTGAAGGTGCCGGAGATGCCCAGGGGCATGCCGTCAGAGAAGGAACCCTGACCGAAGGGGTACACCAGGAACACGGCGGAGGCAGCAGCCACAGGTGCGCTGTAAGCAACGCAGATCCAGGGGCGCATGCCAAGGCGGTAGGAGAGTTCCCACTCGCGACCCATGTAGCAGAAGATGCCGATCAGGAAGTGGAAGACAACCAGCTGGTAAGGACCGCCGTTGTACAGCCACTCGTCGAGAGAAGCAGCTTCCCAGATGGGATAGAAGTGAAGGCCGATGGCGTTCGAGGAGGGCACAACAGCACCGGAGATGATGTTGTTGCCGTAGATCAGGGAGCCGGCGACGGGCTCACGGATGCCGTCGATGTCGACGGGGGGTGCTGCGATGAACGCAACGATGAAGCAGGTGGTGGCAGCCAGCAGGGTGGGGATCATCAGCACACCGAACCAGCCCACATAGAGGCGGTTGTTGGTGGAGGTGACCCACTCGCAGAACTGCTGCCAGCCATTAGCGCCGGAGCGCTGCTGAATGGTGGTGGTCATGAGAACGGAAAAGAAGGTCTCCGAAGAGACGGTTACGGAAGGGCAGGAAGCCCTGCCAGTTGTGATTGTAAAGCAACATTGCGCAAGATGTCGGCTGCTTTATGAAGCTGTCGTGAAGAACCATTGAGACCTCGCTCAGGCGTTCTCAGAGACGTGGTTGTTAGCGTCCAGATCATGCAAGGCCTCCTGCAACCGCCTGAGCTTTTGTCTCAGCCCAAGCATTCCCGCGAAAGGGTGCTGTTGGTTCGTCTGCCCTGCAATCCCATTTTTCCGATCGGCCCGATCTATCTCGCTGATCATCTGCACAAATGTTTTCCTGGGGTTCCTCAGCGGATTCTTGATCTGGCTGCTTTGCCGGTTCTTGATGTGCACCGTGTTCTGCGCATCACCATTGATCAGTTCCGCCCCACTCTCCTGGTGTTCTCCTGGAGGGACATTCAGATCTATGCCCCCGTTGATGGTCGGGGTGGTAACCCTCTTCAGAATTCCTTTGAGGTCTTCTATGCCCGCAATCCCCTGAAGCGATTGCACGGTGCCCTCGGTGGAATCAGGCTGATGACCAGCCACTACGGAGAGCTCTCACGCAATCAGGCTCTGGTGCGCAGGGGGCTGCGTCGAGCAAGGCGTCATCGTCCTGAAGCAAGGGCCGTACTTGGCGGAGGTGCTGTCAGCGTTTTCTATGAACAGCTCGGCCGCTCTTTACCGAAGGGAACGATTGTGTCCGTCGGTGAGGGTGAGCCTCTTCTGGAGAAATTGCTTCTCGGCCAATCACTCGAGGGCGAGCGCTGTTTCGTGGTCGGCGAGCCCCCTCGGCCGGGGTTGATCCACGAGCAACCGGAAAGTCGACCGAAAACGGCATGCGACTACGACTACATCGCCTCGATCTGGCCTCAGCTCGACTGGTATCTCGAGGGAGGCGATTTCTACGTTGGAGTGCAGACCAAGCGTGGCTGTCCCCATAACTGCTGTTACTGCGTCTACACGGCTGTGGAGGGTAAGCAGGTACGCCTGAACCCTGTTCAGTCGGTGGTGTCGGAGATGCGTCAGCTCTACGACAGAGGTGTTCGAGGTTTCTGGTTCACCGATGCCCAGTTCATTCCTGCCAAGCGCTACATCGAGGACGCCAAGGAGCTTTTGAAAGCCATCAAGGCGGAGGGTCTCACCGATATCCGCTGGGCTGCCTACATCCGGGCCGACAATCTCGATCCTGAGCTTGCTCAGCTGATGGTCGAGACCGGGATGAGTTACTTCGAAATCGGTATCACCTCAGGCTCCCAGGAGCTCGTGCGCAAAATGCGCATGGGCTACAACCTGCGCACGGTGTTGGAAAGCTGCAGGATGCTGGCGGATGCCGGCTTCCGCGACCATGTCTCGGTGAATTACTCGTTCAACGTGATCGACGAGCGTCCGGAGACGATTCGTCAGACCGTTGCCTATCACCGTGAGCTGGAGCGCATCTTTGGCGCCAATCTCGTGGAGCCCGCGATTTTCTTCATCGGGCTGCAGCCCCACACTCACCTGGAGCAGTACGGCTTCGACCAGGGACTGATCAAGCCCGGTTACAACCCGATGAGCATGATGCCCTGGACGGCGCGCAAGCTGCTCTGGAATCCCGAGCCCATGGGCAGCACGTTCGGCAGGATTTGTCTGGAGGCCTTTGATCTTGATCCTTCCGATTTCGGCCGAACCGTGATGTCACTGCTTGAGAGGGATTACGGGGTGGCCCCTCTGCAGGAAGCACTTCGAGCACCGCTTCAGGGTCGAGCCGCCTTAGCCAAGGCTGTGAGCTGACGCCAGAGCAAAACGCTTAAAGCGATGATTCCGATCAGTCCGCCAAGGGGGTTGGCATGGGCTCCTCCGGGGCCGATCAGCCATTGAGGAGCATTGGGGGAGACCTGCAGCAACCCGGCTCGCAGCGCGAACCAGCCGCCGACCAGCCCGCCGTGCAATCCGACGCAACCCCAGAGGGAACCACCGTCCAGCCGCCTCTGCACTGCAAGGATCAGACCAAGCAGCCATAAGCCTGTCAGCAGAGCGAGCATCGGCAGAAAACCCTGATCAAATCGGGTGTGCGCGAGGCTGAAAATCAGGGCCTGACCGATGACGGCTGGGCGAGGGCCAGCGAGTGCGTTGAGCTCTCCCCAGAGCCAGCCCCGGAAGAGCAGTTCCTCCGCCAAGCCCAGTCCGAAACAGAGCAACAAGGCGTTGATGACATCCGCCGTGGTGAGCTCTCCGAGCCAGCGCCCCCAGGATCCCAGCAGCAAGGGCAGGCAGATCAGGGCCAGCAGGCCTGCGGAACGCAGCAGGCCCTGGACCAGGCACGACCCCGGTGATGCCTCATCGCGGCGGCTGCGAACGCCGAGGGTCAGCCAGGGCTGACGGCTGTTCCAGCGTTGGCGCACCCAGCTGGGTAACACCAGGATGAACAGCACAAACGTGATGACCGTGCCGATCAGCGACAGCCGGGAAGCTGATACACCAGGAATCAGCAAACCGAGGGGCTGTGCCATCAACCACCCCAGTCCGTAGAGCGCGGGTATCAGGACAATCGCTGAGACCCAGCGGGGTTGAAGGCTGAGCAGGCCATCCCAGGCTTCAGCAGTGGGTTTGACGATTACTCCTCCGGCTCGATGGTGCTGGTGAGCCCTTTGCCCTTGAGCGTTTCGCAGTAGAACTCGGCCGGCTCCAGGTCGCAGACAATCACAAGCCCCACGCCTGTGTTGTGAGCTTCGAGCATCACAGCCATGCAGTCCTGCTCACTGAGTTGGGGAACGACCTGGCGCAAGGTGGTGACCACATACTCCATGGAGTTGACCGGGTCGTTGTGAAGCAGCACTTTGTACCGGGGAGAGCGCTTGCGGACCTGTTCCGGTGCCTTGTCCAGAACGGCTGCTCCACCTGGGCTACGGCTGGGGGTGTCCACCGCCATGACCATGGTTCTCAGAGAAATCGAATTTAAAGGGGATGGGAGCACAGCTGGCGAGTCAGAGGGCCTTGATTCGCGCCATGGCGCTGTCGACATTGTCTCGACTGTTGAACGCCGAGAGGCGGAAGTAACCCTCTCCGGCTGCGCCGAAGCCGCTTCCCGGAGTCCCCACCACATTCGCCTGATTGAGCAGATGGTCAAAGAAACCCCAGGAGTCCATGCCATCAGGAGTCTTGATCCACACGTAGGGAGCGTGCTCCCCGCCATAGACGGTGAGGCCAGCTGCGCTGAGTTCGCGACGGATGATCGCGGCATTCTCCATATAGAAGGCCACCAGGTTTTTCACTTCTTGCTGGCCAGCATCGGAGTAAACGGCTTCTGCGCCACGCTGAATGATGTAGCTCACACCGTTGAACTTGGTGCTCTGTCTGCGGTTCCACAGGCCCCAGAGTTCAACCGCCTCGCCGCCCGTGGTTTTGCCCTTGAGTCCTTTGGGAACAACGGTGAGCGCGCAGCGGGTGCCGGTGAAGCCGGCGTTCTTGGAGAACGAGCGGAATTCAATGGCGCATTCACGGGCTCCTTCGATTTCGAAGATCGAGTGGGGAAGGCTCGGGTCCTGAATAAAGGCCTCGTAGGCGGCGTCGAACAAGATCAGAGAGCCGTTAGCGCGGGCGTAGTCCACCCAGGCTTTCAGCTGCTCCTTCGTTGCCACGGCACCTGTGGGGTTGTTGGGAAAGCACAGGTAGACCAGATCCACCGGTTCGCTGGGGATCTCGGCAGTGAAGCTGTTGTCGGCACTGATGGGCAAATAGGTCAGACCCGCATAGCGCCCTTCGTCACCGGCATCGCCGGTGTGACCGGCCATCACATTGCTGTCCACGTAGACGGGGTAGACAGGATCTGTGACGGCGATCTTGTTCCCCGCACCGAGGATGTCCAGGATGTTGCTGCTGTCGCACTTGGAGCCATCGGACACGAAGATCTCCTCGGCGCTGATGTCACATCCGCGTGCCTGGAAGTCGTGCTTGGCGATGGCCTCCCGCAGCCAGCCGTAACCCTGTTCAGGGCCGTAGCCGTGAAAACCTTCTGCGGTGCCCATCTCATCAATGGCTGTTTTCATCGCCTCGCGACAGGCCTTGGGCAGAGGTTCTGTCACGTCGCCAATGCCTAGGCGGATCAGGGCTGCATCAGGGTTGGCGGCAGCAAAGGCCTTCACCCGACGTCCGATTTCAGGGAACAGATAGCCCGCCTTGAGTTTGAGGTAATTGCCGTTGACCTGAACCACAGAAAGACCGATTTCTGCGGGCATCCTGCTACATACGATGAAGGAAGTCGGGTCGGAAGACCGTGACCGTCGCGTTGAATACATCCATCGCTCCTGTGGCGTTTGATGAGCTGGTGGATGCGGGCATCAACAGGCCGGCTCGCTACATGGGCCATGAGCTCGGCGTCAAGCCAAGGGACTGGAACGGTGCCAGGGTTCGCTGGGCCCTCACCTATCCCGAGCTTTATGAGGTGGGCTCCAGCAATCTGGGCCACATCATTCTCTATTCGATTCTCAATGCCCTGCCTGGGCAGGTGTGTGATCGCTCCTATCTCCCGGCAGCTGATCTGGCCGATCGCCTCAAGCAGCGTGAGCAGGCTCTGTTCGGTGTGGAGAGTCGCTGGCCTCTCAACACTTTTGACATCCTCGGCTTCAGTCTCAGCTATGAGCTGGGAGCCACCAACATCCTCGAGATGTTGGATCTCTGCAGGGTTCCGATCCGAGCGGCAGACCGTGGAGACCTTCCGCTCAGTGACCCGCAGGCTCCGCCACTGATCTTTGCGGGGGGACCAACAGCCACAAGTAATCCAGAGCCCTACTCCGCCTTCTTCGATTTCATCGCCCTGGGAGATGGTGAGGAGCTGTTGCCGGAGATCGGCCTGGTGCTGGCCGAAGGCAAGCAGGCAGGCCTGACCCGTTCGGATCTGCTGCTTGATCTGGCTCTGGTGCCAGGGGTTTATGTGCCCTCTCTCTATGCTCCGGGCCCGGATGGGGTAGGGCTTGAACCGCTGAAGCCAGGACTGCCCAAGCGGGTGCTTCGGAGGGTTGCCACGCCGATGCCCCATTACGCCATGGGTCTGGTCCCCCATGTGGAAACAGTCCATGACCGGCTGACGGTGGAAATCCGCCGGGGCTGCACGCGTGGCTGTCGTTTCTGCCAGCCGGGCATGCTCACGCGGCCGGCCAGAGATGTGGAGCCCGAAGCCGTGATCGAGGCCGTTGAGACCGGCATGCGTCAGACGGGCTACAGCGATTTCTCACTGCTTTCGCTCAGCTGCAGTGACTACCTTGCGCTCCCTGCTGTGGGAGTGGAGCTGCGCAATCGGCTTGCAGATCGCAATGTCACTCTTCAGCTCCCCAGCCAAAGGGTCGATCGTTTTGACCAGAACATCGCTCACATTCTTGGAGGTGCCCGCAAGGCAGGACTCACGTTCGCTCCGGAAGCCGGCACTCAGCGTCTGCGGGATATCGTCAACAAGGGGCTGACCGACGACGACCTTCTGCAGGGCATCCGTACGGCGATGCAGAACGGTTACCGCAAGGTCAAGCTCTATTTCATGATCGGGCTTCCGGGAGAGACCGATGCCGATGTGCTCGGGATTGCCGAAACCTGCCGGATGCTTCAGGAGTGTTGTCGCGACCTGGGCCGCCTCAGCCTCAACACCACCATCAGCAATTTCACACCCAAGCCCCACACTCCTTTTCAGTGGCACAGCGTTTCCACAGCTGAGTTTCTCCGACGTCAGCAACTCCTGCGTGATGCAGGACGACGCCTTCGGGGTGTGCGCTTCAACTTCACGGATGTGCGCCTTTCGGCGATGGAGGATTTTGTCGGTCGAGGAGACCGGCGACTGGCACCTGTGATCGAAGCGGCCTGGCGTGCCGGTGCGGGGATGGATGCCTGGTTTGAGGCCCTCGATCGCACCCATAACGCCTGGACCACTGCAATTGCAGAGGCCGGGCTTGAAGGCCGTTACCGGCAGATGGAGCTTGGTGGCTGGAGCGCAGTGTCGGCGCTGGATCGTGATGATCTTGAGGCCTTCTGCCGGCAACCCCTGCCCTGGGATCACATTGACAGCGGCATCGACAAGGGCTGGCTGGCGCAGGATCTGCAGCATGCGCTTGCCTCAAGCGTTGTGCCTGACTGCTCGTTTGAGGCATGCAGCAGCTGCGGTGTCTGCGGCCCCGATCTGGGCCACAACGTTGTGGTGGCTCCACCTGTGGTCCCAGTGGCCAGGCCTCAGCAGGCACCACCCAGCGATCGTGCCTGTCGTATTCGCTTTCGTTTCAGCAAAACCGGAGCGATGGCGCTGCTCAGTCATCTGGATCTGGTGCGGCTTCTCGAGCGGGCGTTGCGCAGGACTGAGCTGCCCGTGAGCTTCACAGGTGGATTTCATCCCTTGCCTCGGCTGCAGCTGGCGCTGGCGCTTCCTCTGGGAGTGGAAGGGGAAGGTGAATGGATGGATCTGGAATTTGTGGAGATGGTGGATGCGCTGATGGTGAAGGAGCGTTGGCAGCAGACACTGCCACCGGGATTGCGTTTGATCACGGCTGAAGAAGTGGCCGTGTCATCCCCCAGCCTTGCTCAGCAGTTGCGAACCAGTCGCTGGCGTTTCGTTCTCAGTGGCTCTGAGCTGCTGTCGCGCTGTGAATCCACTGCCTGGTCGCAAGCCGTCTCGGCACTGCTTGCTCAGCAGGAGCTGATCTGGGAAGACACCGATAAGAAGGGTCGACCGCGTCGTCGTGATGTCCGTGACCTGCTCCAGAGTCTGCGCCTTCTCGGCCAGGCTGAGCTCTCTTCCGGTGCGGTCGGATGCCGTGCGGAGCTGGAGCTGATCGCTTCCGTTGATTCCCAGGGTCGCAGTCTCAAGCCGGCCCAGTTGCAGTTCTGGCTCTCGCAACATCTGGGGTTTGACTTGTCACTCTCCCGTGTTCGACGAGTGGAGTTGACTCTGTTGCAGTGCTAAGTTCAAATCAGGACTTCAATCTAGAGGCTTGAGCCACGGATTCGTCCCGGACTTCTTGTCCCAATCATTGTTTGGAACGAGAGGCCTAGGCCTTCGCTCCAGCCAGCGCCCTCGCGCTGACACTGATCTGCCATAGGAGTGATTCACTCCGTGCCATTTCGACCCAAGGGTCTTCTCAAAGCAATTCCAATTCACCCCCGATCTTGGAGCCAGCGGCTCGCTGATCGGCATCTGCCCTGACGGGCGTCGTCAGTTCCTGTTTATGCCCCAGCAAATCGTCATCGCCGAGCAGCTGCGAATCGCAGCGGTTCTGTCCGATGACCGTGTTGATGAGCTGATCGTGGCGCAAGGCCGCTATCAGATCGGTGACGTCTACCTCGGAACAGTGGAGAACGTGCTCCCGGGGATTGACGCCGCCTTTGTGAACATTGGTGAGAGTGAGAAAAACGGGTTCATCCATGTGAGCGACCTGGGCCCGCTGCGGCTCAAAAAAGGTGCCGCAGGCATCACTGAGCTGCTCGAACCGCGCCAGAAGGTTCTGGTTCAGGTGATGAAAGAACCCACCGGCACAAAGGGCCCTCGACTCACCGGAAATCTGGCTCTGCCAGGCCGTTATCTGGTGTTGCAGCCCAGTGGTCAGGGCGTGAATATCTCCCGCCGCATCAGCGCCGAAGGGGAGCGCAATCGCCTGCGAGCTCTGGGTGTGTTGGTGAAACCGCCGGGTGCGGGTCTGCTCATCCGCACGGAAGCGGAGGGAGTCAGTGAAGACCTGCTCATTGATGATCTCGAGTCCTTGCTGCGTCAGTGGGAAGCGATTCAGAAAGCTGCTGAAACCGCTTCGCCGCCTGTTCTGCTCAATCGGGACGAGGATTTCATCCATCGGATTCTCAGAGATCACACCGGCCCTGAGCTGGCTCGCGTGGTGCTCGATGATGCCGCCGCCGTCGACCGAGTGACCACCTTCCTGGGCCAGGAAGGGTCCAACGTGTCGGTGGAGGCACACACCGAATCCGACGAGCTGCTTGAGCACTTCAAGGTGAATGCGGCCATCCGTGATGCGTTGAAACCGAGGGTGGATCTTCCATCCGGCGGCTACGTGATCATCGAGCCCACGGAAGCTCTCACCGTGATTGACGTGAACTCGGGTTCGTTCACCCGTTCCGCTAATGCCCGTGAGACCGTTCTCTGGACCAACTGCGAAGCCGCTGTCGAGATTGGACGGCAGTTGAAGCTCCGCAATATAGGGGGTGTGATCGTCGTCGACTTCATCGACATGGATTCCCGGCGTGATCAGCTTCAGTTGCTAGAGCACTTCATGACGGCGATGCGCGATGACACGGCACGCCCTCAGATTGCGCAACTCACCGAGCTGGGCTTGGTTGAGATGACGCGCAAGCGTCAGGGGCAGAACATTTACGAGCTGTTCGGTCGAGTCTCCCCTGGTTACGAGGCAGTGCTGCCTGGTAAGGATCTTCCTCAGCCTCAAGCTGCTGCCACAGGCCTTGTGAGGTCAGCAACATCGGTGCGTGCGGAAGTCCCTGCCTCCGCTGACTCAGGGGGAGGCCGCCGCCGTAGGGGTGGCCGCGGCCGGCCTAATGGATCCACTGAGCCCAAGTTGGTTGACTCGACCCTGGAGACCGCTGTTGCCGGTGAATCCACATCGGAGGCCATGGAGCCTGCGGGCGCCAACCGCCGTCAGGATCCTGAACTGGTCGCTGTGCCGATGGACGACGACCAGGAAAGGGTTTTTGGCTGGTTGGGTCTGAATCCTGTGCTCCTGCTGGATCCACCTCCTGAAAATGACAACCTGCTGGTGCGTGTGGTCCGACCGGGGGAAGATGCCGACTCGGTCCTGGAGGACGCGAGACAGCAGCTCGCTGCCAGTTCAGGTCGCCGCCGTCGTCGCGGCTCCCGTGGAGGTCGAGGAGGTGGGCGCAATGGTTCAACCGCTCCGACAGATTCGCCCGTGTCTGCCTCGGGTCCCGCTGAAGAAGCACCATTGCTGGTTGAGATCACCCCGCTGGAGGTGACCCCCACCAACGACGTCCCGACACCGTCGCAAACGGCTGCTGGACCTGAGTCACAGCTTCCTGAACCCGTTGCAGCAGCAGTCGCTGAGCCTGAGAAGCCCGTTGAAGAGGCCCGTCCGGGCCGTCGCCGTCGACGGTCTTCCGCCATCGCCGAGTGATTGTTGGAGTTGATGAGGTTGGCCGTGGATGCTGGTTCGGCCCTGTCTTCGCTGCGGCGGTCAGCCTCACTGATGCCGCCGCGAATGAACTCTCCGATCTCGGCCTGACCGACAGCAAAGCCCTCTCTCCCAAGCGCCGAGCTGCGCTGGTTCCCGAGATTGAAGCTCGAGCGACCAGCTGGGCACTTGGCCAGGCGGCCGCGCGTGATGTGGATGCCAAGGGGATCAGGGTGGCGACGGAGCTTGCCATGCTTCGTGCTCTTCAAAAACTTTCCCAGGTCCCCGAGTTGGTTCTGGTGGATGGAGTGCTGCCCCTGCGTCTCTGGACAGGAGCTCAGCGCACCATCGTGCGTGGTGACAGCTGTGAGGCCTCGATTGCTGCCGCCAGCGTGCTGGCAAAGGAGGCGCGCGATGCCTTGATTCGTCGTCTGGCGCAACGTTTCCCTGGTTACGCACTGGAACGCCATGCCGGATATGGCACCGCTCAACATCGAGCGGCGCTGCTGGCTTCAGGTCCCACTCCGATGCATCGTCACACCTTCCTCACCAAGGTGTTTTCCGGGGTCTGAGCGCTGCTCCGCACTTGTGGTCTCCCCGGCCTCGGCCGGTTGCAGTGCCCAGTCTTCAAAATCTCGCACCAGCTGTCGCCCGACCCGACCTTTGATCGTCATCAGGATGCCGTTCAGGATTGACTCGCCGGTGCTTTCCAGCACTCGTCTTGGAATCAGCTTCAGCAGTGGTGGCTGGCTGACATGCACTCCGAGCTTGGCCTCGCCCTGCAAGCCGTGATCCGCCACTTCGAGTAATGCTTCCAGGCTCAGCTGGAAGTCATCGACAAGGCCAAGTCCATCCAGAGTTGCATCGGTCGCCTGAATGGCGATCGTTCCATCACCCTGCTCGATCTTCAGCGAAACGACAGGACAGACCTGCAGCTGAAACACTTGCAGTGTGGTGACGGTGTATCGGTAACGGCCAGGCCCGATTCTGTCGAGCTGACGCGCATCCAGAAGAGCTTTAATCACCCGGTCTTCCTGTCGCAGGTAGCTGCGCAGGTGTTCACTCTGGTTGGCGACCGGCAGATCGAGATGCTGACTGGCGCGGAAGGCAAGGGTCATGCCCCTTGTGCTGACGCGGCATGATCCTATCGATGCAAGTGCTTGGATCCATGCCGATTCGGATGGCGTTTCTTGGGCCGGAAGGCACCTATGGAGAGCGAGCGGCTAAAGAGATGATCCGGCTTGAACAGATCAGTGATGCTGCGTTGGTGGCATGCACCGGGCTGCGTTCAGTGGTCGACCATGTTGCTGATGGCCGTTGTCAGGCTGCTGTGGTGCCTGTTGAGAACTCGGTGGAGGGTGGTGTCACGGCCAGTCTTGATGCCCTCTGGTCTCATCCCGATCTGTGTATTCGACGCGCTTTGGTTCTGCCGATCCGCCACGCCCTGCTCAGTAGTGGTTCGATTGAGAGCGTGACTGAGGTTCTGTCTCACCCTCAGGCGCTGGCACAATGCAGCGGCTGGTTGTCAACCCATCTGCCGCAGGCGCTCCAACTACCGACCACATCCACGGCGGAAGCCGCTCGGATGGTCAAAGGCAGCCGTTTCAGAGCAGCGATTGCGGATCGCTCCGTTGGCGAACTGCAGGGTCTCGGGGAACTGGCGTTCCCGGTCAATGATGTTGTGGGCAACAGGACCCGCTTTCTGCTGCTGCATCGCGGAGAGCGTCTGCGCGATGGGCAGATCGCAAGCCTGGCCTTCTCTCTGCATCGCAATGCTCCTGGGGCCCTGATCGAAGCTCTTCAGGCGATTGCCGGCCTGGGGCTGAACATGAGCAGAATCGAGTCGAGACCGTCGAAACGCGAGTTGGGTGAATACGTGTTCTTTGTGGATGTGGAATTGCCAGCTTCCTGTGTGGATGACGTGCTGACCAAACTCGAGGCCCTTCTCAGCCCGCTGTGTGAGCATCTGGCCAATTTCGGCGCTTATCCCAGCTCGGAATTCAACTAATCAGAGGCGAGGCGAAACACGCCGAACTGCATCATTCCCCGGGCGAATGCCCAGCGCATCAACAACATCGTTGGAGTTTCGCGCAGGCCTTGAAGCAGGGCGGGCGGGCCGAGTTTGAGCACGGCGGCGGGCCGTCGGAACCCTTCCAGGATCGATTCATTCCAGGAAGGGAGAGTCGCCCTGGTCCAGTCTGCTGTATCGATCAGCCCCCTGCGTTGACAGCTGCTTTCCAGGTTGTGCTGGAACCCCGGGATGCTGGCGAATTCGGGATGAGCCCACTGAGTGAGCAGCTGGTGCATCACCCAGCGTTCGCGGGCATCCAGCGCACCGTCGCGAGGATCGCGACGGTTCCAATCAGCGACAGCCAATGCTCCACCCGGTTTCAGAACCCTGAGGAGTTCATCAGCAAACCGTTGCTTATCCGGCATGTGGGGGCCTGCCTCCACACTCCACACCGCGTCGAATTCGGCGTCCGCAAGATTCAGGTTCAGCGCGTCCATCACGGCAAAGCGGCAGGACAGGTTGTCCGGCGTTAGATCCGTGGCCCGTTGGATCTGTGCGGGACTGATGCTGATGCCGAGTACGTCAAATCCATAGTCCCTGGCGAGAATCCTGGCGCTGCCGCCGATCCCACAGCCCACATCGAGCACCCTTGATCCGGGGGGCAGGCGATCCAACCCACTCCAATGCACGAGTTCGTGCACGAAATCGGCTTTGGCACGGCGGAAATCCCGTCGAATCGGAGGATCTCCGTAATGTCCAAGATGCACGTGCTCCCCCCAGAGGGTCTCGAGCAGCCGGTCTTCGGTCCAGGCGTCATAGGCAGAAGCGACGCTTTCACTGGAGTGATAGGTCCGGCTACGTCGAGTCCAGAGTCCATAAGCCCCCGCAGCGGCGGCGAGACCGATCACGGCCGGAGCCAAAAAAGTGGTGAGAGACATCAACCGTTGCCGGAATCGGCGGAGGAGAGGGTGTCGCGCAGCACGGTGCGTGCAGCCAGCTGACGACGGGTTTCATCGAGCATTTCGAACTCCTGTTCGAGACGGGTACGGGTACTCGTGAGCTCAAGAAGTTCCTGCTGTTGATCTGCCACGGGGCCACCCAGGTGAGCACCGATCCAGAACGACAGCTCTCTTGGCAGGTCGGGCAGATCGTCAGGAAGTGCGGTGGGGGAATCGGTGAGCTTGCCTGTCAGTTCCACCACATCTCTGAGGGCTTTGGTGACGAAATCGCTGAGGGTGTGAAGCTGATCGAGATCGCTCTCAGGCTCATCCTCAATCCAGCTCACCATGGCCGTACGGAAAGGCGTCTCACGGGTCACATTCAGCACCCGAAAACGCTGTTGTCCGAGCGTCACGATGTTGCTGCGACCGTCCTCCCCCGTCTGATGCTGGATCACTTCGGCACAACAGCCGATGGTCGCCATGCTTTGGCTGCGGGGGTCCCAACGGACGACACCAAAGCGTCGATCGGTTTCCAGGACGCTCTGCAGCATCATCCGATAGCGCGACTCAAAAATGTGCAGGGGCAGCACGTCGCTGGGGAACAGAACGACATCCGGCAGAGGAAATAACGGAAGCTCTCTGACGGACAGGTCAGCCACGCAGGAAATTCTCGAGGGCTCGAATCCTAGGCAGCTGACTGAATGAACGGGCTCGGCTCAGAGCTTGACCTCAATATCCACGCCGCTGGGCAGATCGAGCTTCATCAGAGCATCGATTGTCTTGGCGGAAGGGCTGTAGATATCGATGATTCGGCGGTGGGTCCTGGTCTCGAAATGTTCCCTGGAATCCTTGTCCACATGGGGTGAGCGAAGAACACAGTAAATCTTGCGCTTGGTCGGAAGGGGAATGGGCCCGATCGCCGTTGCTGCAGTGTTATCGGCGGTTTCAATGATTTTGTCGCAGGACAGATCCAGCATGCGGCGGTCAAACGCCTTGAGGCGGATGCGGATCTTCTGTTGGGCGATTGCAGTGGACATGAAGCGCGAAGAAATCTCCTGCGGAGATCACGAGAGGTGGATTGTCGAGGTGCAGATCGAACGTGTTTGAGCAACGTTCGAGTCGTTTGGAATGTTAAAGGATGGCCTGACAGCAGTCAGACCATCCTTTTGATCATCCCGGTCTAGATCACTCGATGATCTTGGAGACGACGCCTGCGCCGATGGTGCGACCACCCTCGCGGATAGCGAAGCGCATGCCCATTTCCATGGCGACTGGGCAGATCAATTCGCCGGTCATCTTGATGTTGTCTCCAGGCATCACCATTTCCACGTTGCTGCCATCCTCTGCGGTGAAGGCGGTGATCTGACCGGTCACGTCCGTGGTGCGGATGTAGAACTGCGGGCGGTAGCCAGCAAAGAAAGGCGTATGGCGGCCACCTTCCTCTTTTTTGAGAACGTAAACCTGACCCTCAAATTTGGTGTGAGGGGTGATCGATCCGGGCTTCACGAGCACCATGCCGCGCTCGATGTCTTCCTTCTGAATGCCACGAAGCAGCAGACCCACATTGTCACCAGCCATGCCCTCATCGAGCAGCTTGCGGAACATCTCCACACCGGTGACGGTGGTTTTGCGTGGCTCTCTGATGCCGACGATTTCCACTTCTTCGCCAACCTTGACGATGCCTCGCTCAATACGACCTGTCGCCACGGTGCCACGGCCGGTGATGGAGAAGACATCCTCAACAGCCATGAGGAAAGGCTTGTCAACTTCGCGCTCTGGCTCAGGGATGTTGGCATCAACAGCCGCCATCAGCTCCTCGATCTTGGACTCCCATTCAGCGTCGCCTTCGATCGCCTTCAGGCCGGAGACCTGCACTACGGGAATATCGTCGCCGGGGAAGTCGTAGCTGGAGAGCAGTTCGCGGATCTCCATTTCCACCAGTTCGATGATCTCCTCGTCATCGACCATGTCGCACTTGTTCAGTGCAACCACCAGGGCCGGCACGCCAACCTGCTTGGCCAGCAGGATGTGCTCCTTGGTCTGGGCCATGGGACCGTCGGTTGCGGCACACACGAGGATGGCGCCATCCATCTGAGCGGCACCGGTGATCATGTTCTTCACATAGTCCGCGTGGCCAGGACAGTCGACGTGGGCGTAGTGACGCGAGTCGGTCTCGTATTCGACGTGAGCGGTATTGATGGTGATCCCGCGCTCGCGCTCTTCAGGAGCGCCGTCGATATCGGCATAGTCCTGAACCTCTGCTTGTCCCTTTTTGGCGAGCACGTTGGTAATCGCTGCGGTGAGGGTTGTCTTGCCGTGGTCAACGTGGCCGATCGTGCCGATGTTGACGTGGGGCTTGTTCCTTTCGAACTTCTCGCGTGCCATTTTGGTTAAAGAATCGGGGGTGGAATTAAAAGGGGGTAGAGATCAGGAATTGCCCTGATTCTTGGAGATGATGGCCTCGGCCACGTTGCGAGGAACATCCTCATAGTGGCTGAATTCCATCGAGAAAATACCCCGACCCTGGGTCATGGATCGGAGCTCGGTGGCATAGCCGAACATCTCGGCCAAGGGCACCTTGGCCGAGACTTTTGACGTGCCATCGTCAATTGCCTGACCTTCGACCTGGCCCCTGCGGGAGGACAGGTCGCCGATGATCGAGCCGAGGAAATCCTCGGGGACCTCGACCTCGACCTTCATCATCGGCTCAAGAAGCACTGGATTGCACTTCTTGACGGCGTCCTTGAAGGCCATCGAACCGGCAATCTTGAATGCCATCTCCGACGAGTCCACATCGTGATATGAACCGTCGACCATGGTGACTTTGACGTCGATCATGGGGAATCCAGCAATCACGCCGGACTCACAGGTCTCCTTCATGCCCATTTCCGAAGGCTTGATGAATTCCTTGGGGACGACACCACCAACAATCTTGTTGATGAATTCAAAGCCGGATTCGGGTTCACCCGGCTCCATTTCGATCACCACATGGCCGTACTGACCCTTACCGCCGGTCTGACGAGAGAATTTGCCCTCGCCTCTTGATGCCGCGCGAATGGTTTCGCGATAGGAGACCTGAGGAGCACCGATATTGGCTTCCACCTTGAATTCGCGCAGCATCCTGTCGACCAGGATCTCCAGGTGGAGCTCACCCATGCCGGCAATCACGGTCTGACCAGTCTCTGAATCAGTTCTCACACGGAAGGTGGGATCTTCTTCAGCCAGTGCGACAAGAGCTTTGGAGAGTTTCTCCATATCACCCTTTGTCTTGGGCTCAACCGCCACGGAAATGACCGGTTCCGGAACAAACAGTGTCTCAAGGACAATCGGATCCTCAACCGAGCACAGAGTGTCTCCGGTGGTTGTGTTCTTCAGACCTAGAACAGCGCCCAGATCGCCAGCTCGTAGTGCATCGACTTCCTCGCGGTCATCGGCCTTCAGCACTACCAGCCTGGAGATACGCTCTTTGCTGTCCTTGGTTGAGTTGAGGACGTAGCTGCCCTTCTCGAGAACACCGGAGTACATCCGAACAAAGGTGAGCTTGCCGTAGGGATCGGCCATCACCTTGAAGGCCAGAGCACTGAAAGGCGCTTTGTCGTCGGAGGGGCGAACAGCTTCCTTGCCATCGGGCAGGACTCCCTGGATGGGAGGAACATCCACTGGTGCCGGCAGATAGTCGACAACCGCATCGAGAACAAGCTGCACACCTTTGTTCTTGAAAGCGGAGCCACAAAGCACGGGCACAAGGCCATGCCTCAGAACTCCTTCGCGGATGCCGTTTTTGAGCTCCTCAATCGAAAGCTCACCGGTTTCCAGGAATTTCTCGATCAGGTTTTCGTCGTTCTCGGCAACGGTTTCCATCAGGACGTTGCGCCATTCATCCACCTGATCCTTCATCTCAGCCGGAACATCGGTGACTTCGATGTTCTGACCGAGATCGTCTTTATAGATGTGCGCCTGATTGGCCACGAGATCAATGATGCCGCTCAGCTCGCCTTCAGCGCCGATGGGCAGCTGAATCGGAACGGCATTCGCTTTGAGGCGATCCTTGATTTGACCGTGGACCTTGAGGAAGTCGGCGCCGGTGCGATCCATCTTGTTGACGAACACCATTCGGGGAACGGAATAGCGGTCGGCCTGACGCCAGACGGTTTCTGACTGAGGCTGGACGCCTCCAACCGCGCAGAACACCGCAATCACACCGTCAAGCACGCGCATGGAGCGCTCCACCTCGATGGTGAAGTCCACGTGGCCAGGCGTATCGATGATGTTGATGCGGTGATCCTTCCAGCTGGTGGAAATTGCCGCAGCAGTGATGGTGATGCCCCGCTCGCGCTCCTGGGCCATCCAGTCGGTCACTGCCGCACCGTCGTGCACTTCACCGATCTTGTGAACCACGCCTGAATAGAACAGAATCCGTTCTGTCGTGGTGGTTTTGCCCGCATCAATGTGGGCAGCGATACCAATATTTCTGACGCGTTCCAGGGGAAAGGCGCGAGCCACAGGAAACTCCGGGGTGGGGCGTAAAAAGGCGGGTGAGATCCTACAGGTCCGCCCTGAGCAATCGAGGCTTAAGGGCGGGCTTGGATCAGTAGCGGTAGTGGGCGAATGCCTTGTTGGCTTCTGCCATCTTGTGGGTTTCTTCCCGCTTGCGAACGGCACTGCCGGCTTCATTGGCAGCATCCATCAGTTCACCAGCAAGCTTCTGAGCCATGCTGCGACCGTTGCGAGCGCGGGAGAAACTGACAAGCCAGCGCAGAGCCATGGCTGTGCCGCGCTCCTGGCGCACTTCCATGGGCACCTGATAGGTGGCACCCCCGACGCGTCGTGCACGGACCTCCACAAGAGGAGTCGCGTTCTTCACGGCCGTCTCGAAAAGCTCGATGGGATCACCACCAGTGCGGTCGCCGATCAGGCTGAAGGCATCGGACAGGATGCGCTGTGCCGTGGACTTCTTGCCGTGCTTCATCAGCCGAGCCACAAGCATGGTGGCAAGTCGGTTGTTGAACTGGGGATCAGGGAGGACCGGGCGTTTGACGGCGGCGTTACGGCGTGACATGGACTGTCAGATGAAAAGGAACAGAAAGGGGTGAAGGGAATGGATGGAACGATCCTGAAGCTGGATCGTTGGCGATCATTCCTTCGGTGACTTGGCGCCGTACTTCGAACGGGACTGACGGCGGTCCTTGACCCCTGCGGTGTCAAGAGTTCCGCGAATGATGTGATACCGAACACCGGGGAGATCCTTGACTCGACCACCGCGGATCAGCACAACCGAGTGTTCCTGCAGGTTGTGGCCGATACCGCCGATATAGGCAGTGACCTCGAAACCGGAGGTGAGGCGCACACGGGCCACTTTGCGCAAAGCCGAATTGGGCTTCTTGGGCGTGGACGTGTACACACGGGTGCAAACACCACGGCGTTCGGGGCAGGCTTTCAGAGCTGGCGATTTGGTTTTCGCCTTTGTGCTCTGGCGCTCGGTCCGGATCAGTTGCTGAATGGTTGGCATCGACGGTCGCGTAGCGGCCGGAGATCCGACCTGTTCGACAATCCATCACAATACCGGTTCGACCTGCCTGAACTGATCACAGGCGGCTGAAAGCGCTGCCGCAGGCACAGCAACGCACTGCATCGTTGCTCAGGATCAGAAATCCACCGCCACTGATGTCGCTGCGGTAATCCAGCGTCAGCCCTTCCAGCAATGCGTGCTGGGCATCGGGAACATGCAGGGTGACTCCCTCTGATCTGGCAACCGGTGTTCCGCTCAGCTGGCCTGGCTGTAAACGAATGACATTCCGTTCACAGTGACCTGCCGTGAGATCCAGATGCATCACTCCTGGGGTGCCTGCAATTGCCGCCTGTCGCCCCAGTTCGGCGGCTGCAGTGGCGGTGATTTGCAGCGTGGCGCCCATGGAGCAAAGCTCAGGAGAGAAACCAGTTTGCCAGCCGTTGTTCAACGACCGTTCAACGACGAACCAGTCCCAGACCGTTCTGAACTCTGGGTGTCACACCGCGTCCGGTCATGACGGTTCGATTGGCGGCAAGCAGTGTGGTGGAGCTGCCACCGTCAAGATTGAGGGCGTCGAGCATTCCCAGCTGCTGAAGAGCCAGTGTCGTTTCCAGCAGCGTGGGATCAGTGCCTGTAGTGCCCTCGAGTGTCAACAGCCACACACGACTGCGGTCCTGGGCGACGACTGTACGTGGAGCTGAAAGGGACAGGAACCCGGCACTGAACCCTTCCTGGCGACCCCGCAGAACCACCTGACCATTTTTCAGCAGGAGTGGACCACCCGCCAGCACCTGAGGTTGCTCTCCAACGGGAGTGGAGGGCCGCAGACTGATACTGACCCGATCACCGGGTTGGGCGGGAAGCGGCGCTCCAGCGCGCGAAACGATCAGCGAGACTCCGGGTGTCAGAGCAACCCCCCGACTCAGTTCGGCGCGATCGTGCTGGCTAACGGTGACTCCTTCCCTCACAGTGATGGCCTTCTCCTCGCCGCTCAGGGCTTTGTAGACCGGACCCCATGCACGGGTGTAACGACTCAAGCCGCGCTGGACGTAGCCACTGTTGAGAAAACCCAGGCCCCAGCGACGTCCTCCGTTGACCTGCATGGACTGGTCCAGGCGCAGACGATTGAACAGAAGCCTGTTCCCTGCTGTCCAGCCGATTGCTCCGCGGTTGAGTATCGGTCCGGAAAGCCAGGTCCCATCGACACGAAGGGCGCCCAGGGGAAGCTGACGAACCCGATTGAAGAATCCCCCATTGACGGCCAGCAAAGCCTGTTCAGGCTGGGCCAGTTGGCTCAGAAATCGAATCCCGGTTTGTGCTCCTCGAGCGGCCAGTGGTCGAAGCTGGAGAGATTGGCTGTTGAAAGGAACGCCTGCCCTGTAAATCTTCACCGGCTTGACCCCTACACGAAGCGTGCGGGTGTCCAGCACCAGTCCGTTGCCACTTTCCGCCTGGATCTCTGGATTGAGCAGAGCTGACCGCAACGCATTCCCTGTGGAACGGGCTCGGGTGGCGCGCGAGCTGCTCAACCCATCGATCACAAGCCGCCAGGGTGATGCAAGCGTGAGCGTCGGACGATCGGCACTGCCCTGGAGTCGCAGACCCTGCCTTTCGCGCTTGGTTTTCAAGCCGATCTCACGCAAACGGGCTTCCTGGGCTGCTGTGATCGAAACCCCGAGTAACAGGTCATCGTTCTGACGTTGAAGTAGTGCCGGACCGCTGAGATCGAGCACCAGCCGCCCTGCTGTGCTGCCGCGCCCCTGACGCAGATTCTGGACTCTGGGAGCTTGCAGTGAGATTGAGAGGACTCCGTTTCGACGGCTGGTCGAAACATTCAATGCCTTTAACCAAGGTGCTGCGTCAACCGCCACCTCATCGTCGAGGGAGCGCTTGGTCAGAGCCTTTAAAGGGACGCTTTGACCGAACCACTCCAGTGCCTCCCCCGCCTCAGTGGCCACCCGCTGGAAGCCGAGTCGTCCGATCAGCAGATCCAGTGGAATCCAGAGCTGCTCCGGTGAGCGTTGGTCGTTTCCGACCCACTGCCAGGCCCCCTTGGATAGGAAGCCTCCAACCTTGACTTCGGTACCGCTGTACCGACCGGCTGTGCGCACTTCGGCAACCGGGACTGGAGGAGGAGGCGGCAAGAACATGCGTAGACGCTAGCCGGGGTGGCCAATCCTTAGGATCGAATTTGCTCCGTGCTGGATGTTGAATCCAGAGCGGCGTCAGCCCGACTCTTATCCAGGTCATGACTCACCTCACCGGCGCCTCCTGGCCTTACAGCGACAGCGCTGCGCCCCAGGCGGTAGCTGGTGAGAAGGATGCCTGTGGAGTGGGATTCCTGGCCCAGATGCAGGGGCAACCCAGCCATTGGGTTCTGGAGCAGGCCCTGCGTGGCCTTGGCTGCATGGAACACCGCGGTGGCTGTGGCGGTGACGCTGACTCCGGAGATGGTGCAGGCGTTTTGTGTGAAATTCCATGGGCTTATCTCAGGGCGATCTGGCCTGAAGCTGCTGATGCCCGAGGGCTCGGAATGATGTTCCTGCCCACAGATGCTGAACGACGTCAGCAGGCTCGCCAGTTTTTTGACGAGGAAGCCGCTGCGCTTGGCATGCAGTTCGCCGGATGGCGCGAGGTGCCTGTCGATTCGGCAGTGCTTGGGCCCATGGCTCGTGAAACGGCTCCGGTCATTGAGCAGTGGCTCGTCAAGGGGGAGGCTGAAGGCGATGCCTTCGAGGCGCTGCTGCTGCGTCTCAGGCGTCGCGTTGGTGCCAGAGCCAGAGAAGCATGGGGGTTTGAGGGATCACGCGACTTCTATGTCGCTTCGATGAGCAGTCGAACCGTCGTCTACAAGGGCATGGTTCGTTCGGAAGTGCTCGCGCAGTACTACGCAGACCTGCGTGATTCCCGCTTTGAGGTGAGCTTCGCGGTGTATCACCGGCGCTTCAGCACCAATACCCTTCCTCGCTGGCCGCTGGCTCAGCCGATGCGGTTGTTGGGGCACAACGGTGAGATCAACACTCTGCTGGGCAATCTCAACTGGGCCAAGGCATCTGAAGCCAGCCTCGCTGGAGTTTGGGGAGACGCCGCGGACGATCTCAACCCCGTGGTCAATCCCGCTTTTAGTGATTCAGCCAACCTCGACGCCACGCTCGAGCTGATGGTGCGCAGTGGTCGTTCCGTCACTGACAGCCTGATCACCCTTGTCCCTGAAGCATTCCGCAACCAGCCAGACCTCGATAGCCGTCCTGATGTGACGGCCATGTATGAATTCAACGCTGGCATCCAGGAGCCCTGGGACGGCCCTGCCCTGCTGGTGTTCGCCGACGGTAAACGTGTCGGAGCCACCCTGGATCGCAACGGCCTGCGTCCAGCGCGCTGGTGCTCCACAGAGGATGGCTTCGTGATCATGGGATCCGAGACTGGCGTCGTGGATCTCAGCGGCAAGACCGTGGTCCAGAAAGGTCGGCTCGGTCCCGGTCAGATGCTGGCGGTTGATCTGCAGACCGGCCAGCTCCTCGACAACTGGTTGGTGAAAGAAGACGCCGCTGGTCGTTTCCCCTACGGCGATTGGCTGAAGCAACATCGCCGCAACGTGGGGCCGCAACCCTGGACCCAGTCTCAGCAGGTCGGAGAACTCGACCTGCTGAGACTGCAGACCGCCATGGGCTTCACCGCCGAGGATTTTGACCTGATCATCGGAGACATGGCTTCCCTTGGGAAGGAGCCCACCTTCTGCATGGGTGATGACATCCCACTGGCGGTGCTGTCTGACAAGCCTCATCTGCTCTACGACTACTTCAAGCAGCGCTTCGCTCAGGTCACCAATCCGCCGATCGATCCCCTGCGGGAACAACTGGTGATGAGCCTTGAGATGCATCTGGGTGAGCGTCGTCCGGCGTTGAAGCCCCAGGCGGACGCCGCTTCGGTGATTCACCTCGATACCCCGGTTCTCAATGAGGCTGAGTTGGAAAAGATCAGCCAGCAAGGTCTTCCCGTTCAGTTCCTGTCCACGCAGGTGGCGGTTGAATCCTGCACCGGTGGATTCCGAACCGTCCTTGATGCCCTGTGTCAGGCGGCAGAGCAAGCCGTGCACGCTGGGGCCCAGGTTCTGGTGCTCTCCGACCGCTTCGATGCCAATGCTGAATCCACACCACTGACTGCCACCACGGTGGCGATGCCAGCGCTTCTCGCCGTTGGCTCCGTCCACCACCATTTGCTGCGCCGCAAGTTGCGGCTGCGCTGCTCAATCGTGGTGGACACCGCTCAGTGTTGGAGCACCCATCACATGGCCTGCCTGATCGGCTATGGCGCCAGTGCCGTTTGTCCATGGTTGACCTGGGAGACCACCCGCCACTGGCTTCAACACCCCAAAACAAGAAAACGCATCGAGCAGGGAAAGCTTCCCGACCTCAGTGCTGATCAGGTTCAGGCCAATGTGCGCATCTCTCTGGAAAACGGTCTCAGAAAAATTCTTTCCAAGATCGGCATTTCGCTGCTGGCGAGTTACCACGGTGCTCAGATTTTCGAGGCGATCGGGCTGGGTGCCGACGTGATCGAGACCGCCTTCAGTGGCACGACCAGCCGGGTTGCCGGCATGACTCTTGCGGAACTGGCAAACGAAACACTCTCGATGCATGCCAAGGCTTTCCCCGAGCTGAATCGCAGCAAGCTCGAGTTCATGGGCTTCGTTCAATACCGCAACGGTGCGGAGTACCACCGCAACAATCCTGAACTCTCCAAGGCCTTGCACAAGGCTCTGGCCCAGGGTCCCGGCTATGACCATTTCTCCACCTACAAGACGTTGCTGGAGAACCGTCCGGTGATGGCGCTGCGTGACCTGCTGGAGTTCAAGGTCGCCTCGACGCCCTTGCCCCTGGATCAGGTGGAAAGCGTTGAAAGCATCTGCACCCGTTTCTGTACCGGTGGCATGAGCCTTGGCGCTCTCTCTCGTGAAGCCCACGAGGTTCTGGCTGTGGCCATGAACCGCATCGGCGGTAAGAGCAACAGCGGTGAGGGTGGTGAGGATCCTGCCCGCTTTCAGGTGCTCACTGATGTGGATGACGACGGCAGATCCATCGCCTTCCCCAGCATCGGCGGGCTTCAGAACGGCGATACCGCCTGCTCTGCGATCAAGCAGATCGCCTCAGGCCGCTTCGGTGTGACGGCTGAATATTTGAGGAGCGGTAAACAGCTGGAAATCAAAGTGGCCCAGGGGGCCAAGCCAGGAGAGGGAGGACAGCTTCCAGGCCCGAAGGTGGACAAATACATCGCCTGGCTTCGCAACAGCAAGCCTGGAGTCGCTTTGATTTCACCGCCACCGCATCACGACATTTATTCGATCGAGGATCTGGCCCAACTGATCCATGACCTGCATCAGGTGCATCCTTCGGCGCCGGTCAGCGTCAAGCTGGTTGCTGAGATCGGCATTGGCACTATCGCTGCCGGTGTGGCCAAAGCCAACGCGGACGTGATCCAGATCTCTGGCCATGACGGAGGCACAGGAGCTTCCCCGCTGAGTTCGATCAAGCACGCTGGCGGTCCATGGGAACTGGGCCTCACCGAGGTGCATCGCGCTTTGCTCGAAAACGGCCTTCGCGAAAGAGTTCTGCTCAGAGCCGATGGCGGTCTCAAGACCGGCTGGGATGTGGTGATTGCTGCGCTGCTCGGTGCTGAGGAATATGGCTTCGGTTCGATCGCCATGATCGCCGAAGGCTGCGTGATGGCTCGCGTCTGTCACCTCAACAGCTGCCCGGTTGGTGTGGCGACGCAGAAGGAGAACCTGCGTCAGCGCTTCACCGGAGTTCCTGAGCACGTCGTGAATTTTTTCTGGTATGTCGCCGAAGAGGTCCGTCAGCTGATGAGTCTGCTTGGTCTGGCTCGACTGGAGGATCTCATTGGTCGCAGCGACCTGCTGAAGCCAAGGGGTGTGTCTCTGGCCAAAACCAAGTGCGTGGATCTCTCCAGCCTGCTGGCACCGATCAGTGGTTCGGAAGATCGCTCATGGCTGATTCACAGTGCCGAAGCCCATGGCAATGGGCCGATTCTCGAAGACCAGCTGCTGGCTGATCCCGAGCTGATGGCTGCCATTGAGAGTCAGCGATCCATTCGTCGCACAGTGGAGATCATCAACACCGACCGGAGCGTTTGTGCACGTCTGGCCGGCGAGATTGCCCAGCGCTACGGCAATCGTGGCTTTCTGGGCCAGCTCGATCTCACCTTCCGCGGAGCTGCCGGCCAGAGCTTCGGTGCTTTTCTGGTTCAGGGTATGAATGTGCGCCTTGAAGGCGAAGCCAACGACTATGTCGGTAAGGGCATGAACAGCGGTCGCATCACGCTTGTGCCGTCTGATTCCACAGCGAATCCCGGTGAGCAGGTGATTCTCGGGAACACCTGTCTGTATGGAGCAACCGGTGGTGAGCTGTTCGCTCATGGGCGCGCCGGGGAGCGCTTCGGTGTGCGCAACAGCGGAGCCCGCACTGTTGTTGAGGGCGCTGGCGACCACTGCTGTGAATACATGACCGGTGGCGTAGTGGTGGTGCTCGGCAGCACCGGACGCAATGTGGGCGCCGGGATGACCGGCGGCGTCACATTCCTTCTGGATGAAGGCGACCGGGTCACTCCACGTGTGAACCCGGAGATCGTTGAGGTGTGCCCGGTCAGCACATCTGAGCAGGAGTCCACGCTCAAGGAGCTGCTCGAGCTTCATGTCGCTGCTACCGGCAGTGAGAAGGCTGTGGCTCTTCTGTCTGACTGGTCCGCCGCAAGAAGCCGTTTCAAGGTTCTGGTTCCGCCCAGCGAACGTGCTGCCATGGGGCTGGCCGATAAGCAGGCGGTTGCGGCCTGATCGAGCTCTCGCACCGTGCCCTGGTTCATCAAGACCGAAACGTTCACTCAAGAGACGGCCGCCCTGCCCATTGAGCAAAAGCGGCCTCACCTCGAGGCTCATCGCCGATGGGTGATGTCCCAGTGCGACTGTGGACGTCGTATCCACAGTGGATATCTGGTGGATGGCGAGAAGCGGCCCGGCGGCGGTGGACTGTTGATCTTTGAAGCCTGCAGCTTCGAGGACGCCTGCCGCTGGGTGCAGGCCGACCCGATGATTCAGTCCGGACTGGTGACCTGGCAGTTGCAGGAATGGATTCAGATCGGCGGTGATCAGCTCTGAATCATCAGCGTGGGTGGCTGATCATCAGGCGCTGCACTTCACCGGCGTGATAGCTGCTGCGCGTCAGTGGACTGCTCACCACCTGCAGACAACCCATCTCGTCTTCCCCAATGCGCCGATAGCTGTCGAACTGTTCCGGAGTCACGAAGCGGTTCACCGGTAAGTGTCTCGGGCCTGGAGAGAGGTACTGGCCAATGGTGACAATGTCGACACGGTGGTCGCGCAGGTCGCGCAGCACCCCGATCACCTCCTCATCGTTTTCGCCGAGACCCACCATCAGACCTGATTTGCTGTATGACCTGGGCCATCCATCCCTGACCCTTTTCAGCAGTGTCAGAGAACGTTCGTAATTGCCCTGAGGTCTGGCTCTTCTGTAGAGCCTTGGCACCGTCTCAATGTTGTGGTTGAGCACATGCGGGGCAGCGTCCATCACCGTTGCTAGTGCATCCCAGTTCCCACAGAGGTCGGGGATCAGCAGTTCGATCGTGGTGAAGGGGGAGCGTTGTTTCACCTGTTCGATGCAGGCAACGAACTGACTGGCTCCGCCATCGCTGAGGTCATCACGGTTTACCGAGGTGATCACCACATGCTTCAGCTTCAACCTTGACACCGCTTCACCAAGACGCTCCGGTTCGGTGGGATCCAGCGCTCGAACGCTCTTGTCGAAGTCAATGTCGCAGTAGGGACAGGCTCGCGTGCAGCCCGGACCCATGATCAGAAATGTGGCCGTTCCCCCGGCGAAGCATTCACCGATGTTTGGACAGCTCGCTTCCTGGCAGACCGTGTTGAGCTTGAGGTCAAGAAGCAGGTCGGCAACAGCTCCGATGCGTTCCCGCTGAGGGGCTTTGACGCGTAACCAGTCAGGTTTCAGAACTGAGGTCATCTTCTACAGTCGGGCCATCGGGATGTGGCGCAGCTTGGTAGCGCACTTCGTTCGGGACGAAGGGGCCGCAGGTTCGAATCCTGTCATCCCGACTGCACTAAGTCGTCATCAGCTCAGAGCGGCACCTGGGTAACCCCTGGGGGTCACCATGCGGCCGTCCTGAACGCGGCTGCTGCTGTTTCCTATTACCAGCACCGTAAGCATGTCCACGTCTTCAGGCCGCAGGTTGCCCAGGTTGTTGATGCTCACTTGCTCATCGCTGCGACCGAGCTGGCGAGCCATCACCACAGGGGTGGTCAGTGGACGAGCGCAGAGCAGAATCTCGATGGCCTTTGCCAACTGCCAGTCACGTTCTCTGGACCGTGGGTTGTAGAGCGCCACCACAAAATCTCCGGCGGCAGCTGCCTCGATGCGTCGTTCGATCACCTCCCAGGGTGTGAGGCGGTCGCTGAGAGAGATGGTGCAGAAGTCATGCATCAGTGGTGCCCCTGCCCTGGCGGCAGCCAGCTGCAGTGCGGAGAGACCGGGATGCACTTGAAACTGAGGACGTTCTGTCTGAGGCAGGTCCAGCCAAAGCTCCAGCGCCAGCCCTGCCATGCCATAGATGCCGCTGTCTCCCGAGGAGATCAGAGCAACACGGGTGCCCTGGCGGGCCAGATTCAGTGCCCGCAAGCAGCGATCCCGTTCCCGGGTGAGTTGCCCGTCTAAGCGGACCTGATCACAGCGACGCAGCGGTTCAAGCAGATCCAGGTAAAGGCCATATCCCACCCAGATGATGCAGCGGCTGAGCGCTTCGCGGGCATCGGCCGTGAGCAGTTGCAGTGACCCGGGCCCACTGCCGATCAGATGCAGTTCTCCTTTCCTGGGTGCGAGGGCGTGGGCAGCCTCTGCGATCGCCACCGTCACGGCGCCCTTCTCGCCGCCCTCGGCATGGAAGATCTGTTTGGCCTGCAAGAGCTGTGCTCCTTCTCCTGAGGCCAGCAGTGCTGAGGCTTCCGCAACCGATGCTGTGCCCATCTCCGCTTTCACCACTTCCGATGGTGTGGGCACGGCAACATCGGCGAGGGCAGTCGCGCCGAACAGCCGCAGAGGCCAACCACGCTGCTCAGAGAGTTGCAGCAAGGCCGGCTCGTCACCCTTGGCTTCAATGCTGCTGATGCCTGCCACGGCCTCCTTGGCCATTCCTGCGGATTCAAGAGAACAATCCACGGCTCTTTCAATCAGTTCAAGGCTGCTCAAGCGTTCGCAGCCGATGCCGATCCAGATCGTGGCTGGGTGCCAGCGGCACGGAGCCCCATCGGTGCGCGGTCCGATGGCGAGCCCCAATCCATGCTCGCTTTCTGCGGCAACTCCGAAGCCCTGCCCGGCGGCACTCCTCCGCCAGAGGTCTGATCCTGTCTGTTGAAGAACATTGATCTGATGTCCAGAGGCCTGGGAGAGCATGAGCTCATGCCAGTCATTCGGCGTGCCGCCACGCACCCATCCCCAGCCTTCACCGAAGGCGTCGAGAGCCAGTCGCTGCTGGCTCGCTCCATCACCGGTCAGCACGACCTGCCCCCCCAGTGCAGCTGCCAGCGCATGGGCAAGCTGTTCAGCTCCTGCCGCATGACCACCAATCAGGGGCACGATGTTCTGACCGTGTGCATCCATCACAACCACGGCTGGGTCGTTCTGCTTGTCGCTCAGCAAAGGAGCGATCAGGCGTGTGACTGCACCCAAGGCTCCGACCACGATCGTGGGCCCTCCACGCAGCCATTGGTCAGTGAGAAGTTGCGCAGCCGGTGCGACCAGCAAGTCGCTGGGAGGAGTCTGCAGTGCTGCGGCCGCCAGCGGTGTCAGTCCCACCCGATCAGCCTGGCCGGTCTGTCGCAGCTGCTGAAGCAGGGGCCAGGCACTCACTGACAGTCCCAATGCAAGTGAGGCTCCCATCGGCTGGATGGTGGTGGTGTTGACAGCGTTCAGGGCAAGCGGCCTCAGTGAATCAGCGCTGGGTGCCATCCTCGTTCACCAGCTCCCTGGCTGATCCTCCAAGGCTGCTGGTGATCCGCAGCTTTTCTGGTTCGGCTGCCGGTTCGGTCTTCCGGATCTCTGCTTCGGGAACAGCCTTTTCGGCTTTGCTGGTCTCCAGCGGCTCTTCTGCTTCAGCCTCTGCCCGATCAGGCACCACAGGCAGCTCATCGTCAGCTTTGATTGCCGCAGAGGAGTCGATCTGATGCTGGCTTGGATCAAGCATCAAGTCCGCAGCGCCGTCTGCGTCTGTATCCATGGTTTGTCCAACAATTGTTTGTCCATCAACGGTTTGTCCCTCTGCTGTCTGGATCTCCGCTGAAGGGTCGTCCTGAATGGACGCTTCAGGTTCAGAGTCAGTGTCGAGCGCAGTCTGTGGCGGTATTGCTTCTTCCTCAGGTGACTGTTCTGTTGCAGGACTGGCGACGCCGAGCAGGCGTGCCATCTGTTCATCGCTGAGCCTCGAGTGCATCCAGATCGGACGGGTGCCGGGGAGCGCCACCGTGGCACGCAGTTGATTGTTGAAGACCGGTGTGATCGGATCACCAAGACCATCAAGCAGTTCCATCTGCACGCTGCCGTTTCTATTGCCCGCAGCTTTCAGCCAAAGGGCCTCCTGGCGATCAACAAGAAAACTGTCGCCATCCACGCTGATCCTCAGCCTCCAGCGGCCATCACCCTCCCGCAGGTTCTGCAGCGGGGCGTTCCAGATCAGCCAGTCGATCAGCAGGGGATCACCGCTGCTGAGTTCGGCGGGGCTGACCACTGCAAGCCAGGGAGCATCCTGATCCGGCTGCGTTCCTGAAAGCTTCTGCAAGAGATTCAGTCGCCACTGAAGGCTGGCCCCCTGAGATTTCACAGCTTCACCCCAGGGCATGGCGGCGTAGGCCGTCAATCGATGACTCCCCGGGCTGAGAGCAGGAAGCGTGATCTGAATTTGATCATTGTCGGCGTGGCTGAAACGCAGTGGTGGACCGTCGTCGATCTGGACTGCCACATGCGCACCAAGCCCCAGTTGTGGATCCATGGCCAGCGGCCAATCCTCGATCCGTAACGAGAGCTGCACCTCCCCGTTCTTCAGCACACTGCCATCCGAGGGGCTGATCAGTTCAATACGGGGGGTATGGCTGCTCAGGGCTGCTTGTAGCTGCTGCACAGCACCTGGGGGACTGACTTCCTGAAGTCGCCCGGAAGGAGAAGAAACACTGATGATCTCTGCAGAGCGTTCTCCATTGACTGAGCCGTCTGCTCCCCAGGGCCAGGCCTGCGCGGCTGCGGCGGGGAGCACCATGATCCAAAGGACAAGCAGAGCCTGAAGCCAGTGATGAAAGTGGTCCGTCCGGCCTGATGCCGCCATGGGGCAAAGCTTGAGTCGACCCATTCTGGGCACCGATCGAAGCGGCGCACTATTGGGAATGGTTTGCATTAAATAGATCGCTATCTGCGGCTTGTTTGTGTTGCACAACGTGCCTAATCGGGAGCATCTCGCTGATGCTCGGGCTGAAGTAGACCCCTGGCCTGGACAGGCCCGCGGCCGGATTGAACCTTTGTAACTCCCTGTCGTGTGATGCCCGCTCCCCCTCCTATGCTTTCGCCAGCGGTCCCCTCTTTGGGGCTCTAGCTCCAGTGAGAGACAGAGGTCTACTCTGAATACCACTGGCGCCCGGTCGCGGTGAGGCTTTGCTGAACCGCGACCGGGGCCCCGGCAGTCCACAAGATTTCCGGAGGGGTGTCCCACCACCTCGATCCCGTCCCTCGAGGAACGACTCGATGACCATCAGCCCACCAGAGCGTGGGAGCACCGCGAAGACTCAGGTCGAAAAGGTCGACAATCCAGCGACCTTCGAACTGTTCGGTAAGCCCGGACATTTCGACCGAGCCCTCGCGAAAGGTCCCAAAACCACTACCTGGGTTTGGAATCTCCACGCCAACGCTCACGATTTCGACAGCCACACGAGTGACCTTGAGGAGGTTTCTCGGAAGATCTTTAGTGCTCACTTCGGCCATCTGGCCGTGATCTTCATCTGGCTGAGTGGTGCCTTTTTCCACGGCGCCCACTTCTCCAACTTTTCCGGCTGGCTCGCCGATCCCACCCATGTGAAGCCAAGCGCTCAGGTGGTTTGGCCGATCTTTGGCCAGGAAATCCTCAACGGCGATATGGGTGCCGGCTTCCAAGGCATCCAGATCACCTCCGGTCTCTTCCATGTCTGGAGAGCCTGGGGCATCACCAATGAGACGCAGTTGATGTCTCTGGCCATTGGCGCTCTGGTGATGGCCGGCCTGATGCTGAATGCAGGGGTTTTTCACTACCACAAGGCAGCTCCGAAGCTTGAGTGGTTCCAGAACGTTGAGTCGATGCTCAACCACCACTTGGCTGGTCTGCTCGGCCTGGGCTCACTCTCCTGGACCGGTCACCTGCTGCATGTCTCCCTGCCCACCACGAAGTTGATGGATGCCATCGATGCCGGCCAGCCGCTGGTGTTGAACGGCAAGACCATTGCTTCCATGGCGGATATTCCTCTTCCCCACGAATTCCTCAATCAGGATTTGTTGGCTCAGCTCTATCCGGGATTCGGTGCCGGCGTCGGTGCGTTTTTCAATGGCAACTGGGCTGCATACAGCGATTTCCTCACCTTCAAGGGTGGGATTAATCCTGTGACCGGAAGCATGTGGATGACCGATATCGCTCATCACCACCTGGCCATCGCGGTGCTGTTCATCGTGGCCGGTCACATGTACCGGACCAACTGGGGAATCGGGCACTCCATCAAGGAGATTCTCGAGGGCCAGAAAGGCGATCCTCTGCTTTTCCCTGCAACGAAGGGCCATGACGGCCTGTTCGAGTTCATGATCAACAGCTGGCATGCCCAGCTGGCTCTGAACCTTGCAATGCTCGGCTCCCTGAGCATCATCGTTGCCCAGCACATGTACGCGATGCCTCCTTATCCGTACATGTCGATTGACTATCCGACTCAGATCGGTCTGTTCACCCATCACATGTGGATTGGTGGCTTCCTGATCGTCGGTGCTTCAGCGCATGCCGCCATAGCGATGATTCGCGATTACGACCCTGCCAAGCACGTTGACAACGTTCTTGACCGGGTGCTCAAGGCCCGTGACGCTCTGATCAGCCACCTCAACTGGGTGTGCATCTGGCTTGGCTTCCACAGCTTCGGCCTGTACATCCATAACGACACCATGCGTGCTCTGGGTCGCCCCCAGGACATGTTCAGCGATTCGGCGATTCAGCTCAGACCTGTTTTCGCACAGTGGATTCAGAGTCTGCACGCTGCAGCTGCCGGCAGCACCGCACCCAACGCTCTCGCTGGCGTCAGTGAAGTGTTCAACGGTTCGGTCGTGGCCGTTGGCGGCAAGGTTGCAGCTGCTCCGATTCCTCTGGGCACGGCGGACTTCATGGTCCACCACATTCACGCCTTCACGATTCACGTGACGGTGTTGATCCTGCTCAAGGGTGTTCTCTATGCCCGTAATTCCCGCCTGATTCCAGACAAAGCCAACCTCGGTTTCCGCTTCTCCTGCGATGGCCCTGGTCGCGGCGGCACCTGTCAGGTGTCTGCTTGGGACCATGTCTTCCTGGGTCTGTTCTGGATGTACAACTCCCTGTCGGTTGTCATTTTCCACTTCTCCTGGAAAATGCAGAGCGATGTCTGGGGTGCCGTGAGGCCTGATGGTTCAGTCCAATACCTCACCAACGGCAATTTCGCCAACAGCGCCATCACCATCAACGGTTGGTTGCGTGATTTCCTGTGGGCTCAGGCCGTTCAGGTGATCAACAGCTACGGCTCCAACACAGCTGGCTACGGAATCATGTTCCTTGGTGGTCACTTCATCTGGGCCTTCAGCCTGATGTTCCTCTTCAGTGGCCGCGGCTACTGGCAGGAGCTGATTGAGTCCATCGTCTGGGCTCACAACAAGCTGAAGGTGGCTCCTGGCATCCAGCCTCGTGCTCTGTCCATCATCCAGGGCCGTGCTGTCGGTGTTGCTCACTATCTGCTGGGCGGCATCACAGTCACGTGGTCCTTCTTCCATGCCCACATCCTTGTGGTGGGCGGCTGACCTTTCCTGAACTTTCCCTCTAATGGCAACGAAATTTCCTTCGTTCAGCCAGGGTCTGGCACAGGACCCGACAACCCGCCGCATCTGGTACGGGATCGCCACGGCTCACGACTTCGAGAGCCATGACGGAATGACGGAGGAGAGGCTTTACCAAAAGCTCTTCTCCACCCATTTCGGGCATCTCGCAATCATCGGTCTCTGGGTTTCGGGAAACCTGTTCCATATCGCCTGGCAGGGCAACTTTGAACAGTGGGTCGCCGACCCTCTGCACGTGAAGCCCATTGCTCACGCAATCTGGGATCCCCATTTCGGTCAAGGCGCCATTACCGCCTTCACCCAAGCGGGAGCCACATCGCCAGTGAACATCGCCTACTCAGGCCTGTACCACTGGTTCTACACAATCGGCATGACGAAGAACGCCGAGCTGTATCAGGGATCCATCTTCATGATGATCCTGTCGGCCTGGGCATTGTTCGCCGGTTGGCTGCACCTGCAGCCCAAGTTCCGCCCGTCACTTGCATGGTTCAAAAATGCTGAGTCACGTCTGAACCATCACCTGGCAGTCCTCTTCGGTTTCAGCTCCATCGCCTGGACAGGTCACCTGGTGCACGTGGCGATTCCTGAATCCAGGGGTCAGCACGTCGGGTGGGACAACTTCCTGAGCGTGATGCCTCACCCCGCCGGTCTTGGACCTTTCTTCACCGGCAACTGGGGTGTGTATGCACAGAATCCTGATTCCGCGGGTCAAATCTTCGGTACGGCCGAAGGCTCTGGAACTGCGATTCTCACCTTCCTCGGTGGCTTCCATCCTCAGACAGAAGCTCTCTGGCTCACTGACATCGCCCATCACCACCTGGCGATTGGTTGCCTGTTTGTGATCGCTGGTCACATGTACAGGACCAACTTCGGTATCGGACACTCCATCAAGGAGATCCTCGAAGCTCATAACCCTCCCAAGGGCACTCCCGGTGATCTCGGCGCTGGCCACAAGGGTCTTTACGACACCTTGAACAACAGCCTGCACATGCAGCTCGGCCTTGCTCTTGCTTCCCTGGGTGTGGTCACCTCCCTGGTGGCACAACACATGTATGCGATGCCGTCGTATGCCTTCATCGCCAAGGCCTATACGACACAGGCTGCTCTATACACGCACCACCAGTACATCGCCATCTTCCTGATGTGCGGTGCCTTTGCTCACGGAGCGATCTTCTTCATCCGTGACTACGACCCCGAAGCCAACAAGGACAATGTCCTGGCCAGGATGCTGGAGCACAAGGAAGCGATCATCAGCCACCTGAGCTGGATCACCCTCTTCCTTGGCTTCCATACGCTTGGTCTCTACGTTCACAACGATGTTGTTGTGGCGTTCGGAACACCTGAGAAGCAGATTCTGGTTGAGCCCGTCTTTGCCCAGTTCGTTCAAGCCGCTTCCGGTAAGGCGATCTACGGTTTCGACGTTCTTCTCTCCAATTCCGCTGGTGCTGCAGCCAATGCCAACGCTGCCTACATGGGTGGCTGGATGGATGCCATCAACGGCAACACCGACGTGTTCTTGCCGATCGGTCCTGGTGACTTCATGGTTCACCACGCCATCGCTCTGGGTCTGCACACCACCACTCTGATCCTGGTCAAAGGCGCGCTGGATGCTCGTGGCTCCAAGCTGATGCCTGACAAAAAGGACTTCGGTTACTCCTTCCCCTGTGACGGCCCTGGCCGAGGCGGTACTTGTGACATCTCTGCCTGGGACGCCTTCTATCTGGCCGTCTTCTGGGCCCTGAACACAATCGGTTGGGTCACCTTCTACTGGCATTGGAAGCACCTGGCCATCTGGCAGGGCAACGTCGCTCAGTTCAATGAGTCCAGCACCTACCTGATGGGCTGGTTCCGTGACTACCTGTGGCTGAATTCCTCCCAGCTGATCAACGGTTACAACCCCTTCGGCAGCAACAACCTCGCCGTCTGGGCCTGGATGTTCCTGTTCGGCCACCTCGTCTGGGCGACTGGATTCATGTTCCTGATCTCCTGGCGTGGTTACTGGCAGGAGCTGATCGAGACCATCGTCTGGGCTCATCAGCGCACACCGCTCGCCAACCTTGTTGGCTGGCGCGACAAGCCAGTGGCTCTGTCCATCGTTCAGGCTCGTGTTGTGGGTCTCGCCCACTTCACGATCGGCTACATCCTCACGTATGCAGCCTTCCTGATCGCATCGACATCCGGCAAGTTCGGCTGATCAATCCTGATTGCCCTGACCACAGGGCAAGATTTCAATTACCCCTGTCCAGTACATCTGGCGGGGGTTTTTTGTTGGCTGAAGCTGAATGGTGCAGAACAATTCAGCCGTTCATCAGCCGCTAAAAAGAATGTCCAGCGTCCGCAGATAGGTGTGCAGTCCTGCGTCCTGAATCGGCAGCACATAGGCATCCTCACCTGACTCGTTGTGGTGCGAATGCCAGTAGCCCGGTGGGGTCACGAATGCGGCACCAGCTGTCCAGTCTTCCCTGTGTGGGTTTCGGATTCTTCCCTGATCATCGAGCTCAGTGCCAATCAGGGTGTAGCAACCTGGCCTGCAATCCACGGCGAAATCCAGGGCGATCGATTGGTGGCGATGGGGCTTCTGTTCCTGCCCCGCGGGAAGAATGCCGAGCATGGCCCAAAGGGTGTGGCTCACCGTTCTTGTTTGGGGAAACGCAGAGTTGCCCAGCAGCACGCTGACCCGGTTGGCACGGGCGCCGCTGGGGCTGGCTGCGATCTCAGCCAGTCGCCCCTGGCTGTCGCGATGGCTGTAAAACGTTGGCTTAAAACGGGCTTCATTGGGAGTCACACCCAGAAAACGCAGCAGTGGCGCGTCGTGCACCCAGTAGAGAGACGCTTTGCCAGAGCAGCTGTGAATGGCGTCTCCTCCGGCGGGCAGAACGAGCATGTCGCCCTTCGTCCACTGGAAGTGTTCTCCGCAGGCTTCAGTGTCACCTTGGCCATCGGCCACGAAGAACAACTGGCTTGTTGCCACAGCGGCAGTGCGCAGTCCGTCGCCATCCAGTCGGATGAAGTTGGCGCATAACGATGGGCCGCTGGCAGGTCCACTGCACTGCAGTTCATCGCTCAGATCCAGAGGCATCACAGCACTGCCGCTCTGGGAAAAGAAAGCCGGGGAAAAGGAGCGATAGGGAACGGCGCCGGTCAGTCCGCTGCGGATTGGGTTGGCCGCTTCGCCGTAGGAGAAATACTGAGCCTGGGACGATGACGCTTGGCGATTCGTTGCGCTGCTCAGCATGCCGTGACGTCTCAGCGCTTAAAGGAGCACACACCTTACAAATCGCTGGACCCTGACTTCGTATGCAAAGCGTCATTGTTTCGACCGATCTCAGTCACGTTTTGACCCTGCCGTTCGTGTCTACTGGTCCATCACCGATTGGTTGAGTCCTTGATGTCGCTTCCTTCCCTGCCCCCCAAACTGGAGCTCGTGGTGCTGCTGGTTGGCGTCGCGGCCGGTTACAACCTCACCATGCAGATCCTGCCAAGAGAGCGAATCGACCTGGCTCAGCTTGAGGCGGAGGAACGTACCCAGAGGCCTGCGGTTTTTCCTGCACCCCTTCGATCGCCTCAATTAAATGCGACTCAGCAGACCGTCCCTGTTCAGTCTGTAGAGAAGAGGTCTATGTTTGCCTCCGGCGAGTCCTGTGCGATTCCTCCAGGTGGAGGTCCTGCACTCAACCAACGCTTCGAGCCTTGTTGAACGAAAGCACTTAGTTCGGCCATAGCCCTGCAGTTAGCAGGCTGTTGAGCATGCGCTCCGACCGTTCATTGCCGAGCAGTGCCATCCCCATGCCGCTGAGACCGTTGAAGAAACCTGGGAGTGTGAGGTTTCCCTCGGGTGTCCCGAGGCAGATCAAATCGGGTGGGTCTTGCCCCACCCTGTTCAGCACATCCGTTTCGATGGCCTTGATGCTTTGTTGGCAATGCTCACTTAAGGCTGTGGGGATCGGCCAGGGACCTGACAGAAGCATTCGCATGATGGCAATGAGACCTAAGGATCCACAGCACAGATGGTCCGCATGGGTGAGTTGACTCTGAGCGGTGTTTCTGATTGCTGTGTGTAGCTCGTTCTCGCAGTCCTCATCCCACAGAGGTGTTCCCCAGAGGCAGGCTCGGCCCAGAGCAATCCCGGGAGCTCCATGGCACCAGGTGCTGGTACAGACCTGCTTGGGCTGACCGGTTTGGTCGGTTTGGTCCCGGCGCAGGTCGAGCCAGTTCCCTTGGTCAGGCACGAAGTGCCGTCGCTCATAGCCCAGTGCACGGCATGCCGCGTCCAGCAGTCGGGTGTCACCGTTGTGAGCGTGCAACCGAGTTAGTGATGCCGCAATTCCAGCAGTTCCATGGGAGAAGCCGAGCATGCCCGGCCGCATCGGTATATCCCTCCAGCTGCCATCAGGATCCTGCGCTTCCAACAGTCGCTCACCGCAGACGCTGGCCAGTCCCAGGCTCTGATCACTCTGGATGGCGAGCAAGGGGCCGATTAGGCCGGCGACACCTCCAATTAGATCAAACTGACGATCGCGCCTGAGGTAGTCCGCGCGAGCTTCGCTCATGAGTCCATCGAGGATCCGCGTCGCGTTGCTTTGACCCTGTTCACCCATCAGTTGCAGAGCTAGGAGCATCCCACCGCAGCCCATCAGCCCTTTGGCCTGATCACGCCACCAGCGCAAACGACCATCCCGACGATTCTGGTCACAGAGCGTTTGCAACGGTTTGAGCACTGCTCGTTCAAAAGAGTTCTCCTGGCCGTCGCCTCGCCAGGCTCGCAGCAGACAGCCGATGCCGATCGAACCGCCGTACAGCTCGGATCCCACGGGACCGAAGGTGAAGCCTTCACCATCCTCACCAATGTTCATCCCCAGCCACTCGGAGCTGCCGTCTGGATCGGTGATGGCGCTGTTTTTTAATTGCTCAATGAGCCGTTCCACCGCTGCTTCTTGAGTCAGGCTTGGGCTTTGATCCGATAGCGATTTGGATGTGTCTCCCGCCGTGATCAGCTGCGATTCGCTGAATTCAGGTGTTTGTTCTCCCAGGAAGCGGGCTTCGCAGGCGCCTCGGATCAACTTCAGCTGAAACTCCAGTTCCTGCTCTTCCATCTGCTTGAGCCGAATCCGTGCCGCATTGAGTCCACTGGTGCGGATGAACCCCTGTAGTTCGGATCCCTGTTGATCCAGGATCAGATCACAGCTATCGATGCGATGCTCGAAGTAGGGAACATCCAGTTGTTCCAGCTGGCGCACCTCCGCGGCAAAGATTGGCCAGTGCTGAGGAACCTGGTCGGCGAGCAGGAAACTTCTGGCCAGTTGTTCCTGCTTCATGGCCTGCTGAATCGGTGAGCGCAAGGCATCGGCTTGAAGCTGCTGGCGGAGGATCGTGGCGTAAACAGCCGTGGCTCGCAGCACGATTCGACGAGGCAGTCCGGTGAAACGTTGCAGAATCCCATCGTTTTGCAGCCATCGTTTTCGGCACTCGATCACGACATGCCACTGATCAGTGAAGCCTTGAGTGAAGACATCCAGATGACGCGTGAAAGGATTGCGTTCTCCTATCCCCACCGGGAGACTTGTCGGCAACGTTGCTGGACGCATTAGTTGTCCTGGCATCATTCCGTCACTATTGAGCTCGACCCAGCCGGGCACCATGTGCTCCGCTGTTATGGGAGGAGTGGCCCCGAGCGCACTGATGTCTTGAGCACCATCACCGGTGAAGATCCAGCGTGGTAGTACACCTGTTCGGAGTACTGAATCGGCGATGCGATGCCTCAGGCTGCCGCGCTCGATCTGGGGCTCGCTGCGTGCTTCAGCAATGTGGTTTGGCAGCTCCGGTTCAAACAGTGTTTCGGTATCGATCAGCAGCAGCTGATCGCCTTCGGCGATCAGATTCTCCTCATGGCAATCGGTGCAGCCAAGCAAATGGAGCATGGCCGTTATCCGGCCAGCATTGTGGTAAAAGCGATTCAGTTCATCGGGCGTGCGGCAGAGACGGTGCTGCACCGCTTCCATCCAGCCATAGTTCTCACGACATAGCAGTTGGAGCGTACGTAGAGGCGGGAGCTTGCTGTGTTGGTTGAGGTCAGCCAGAGCCTCCTGCCAGGTGGCATCCAGGCGAAGATCCTTGGGCTTGTAAATCAGATGTTGCTCAGATGTTTCGTCGCCAAAGCTCAGCCGGATGACGCCGCGCCCTCCCCGGTGGGGATCGCTGAGTCCGGCCCTCAACCGGCTCAGTGGTGCCCCAATGCTGATTCCGAAGCGATTGGCAAGATCAGGTCGGTCGCCTTGAAGCCGGTTCAGCATTTCAAGAATGTTGGTTGGCCAGCGTTCAAGCAGATCGGCAAGGAGCTTTCCGAATACTGGATGCTGCTGCAGCAAAGACTTCAGTCCGTCTTGGCGTAAGTCCTGGATGAAACTCTGGTAGTACTCGCGCACTGGACCGTGCTGGCCGCTGCCGTCTGGGCCAAGCTGTGCAAGAAGCATGGTTCCCGACCGACGTCCTTCCATGAACGGCTTCCAGAGCAGTTGCTCTCCGAGAAAAGACAGTCGGGCAATAAGGTTCCGCTCGAGATCGGCCCATGCGCTGTCTTGCAGGATCAGCTGAGGAAGAGTGCTTGATACCTGCTGACGCAGGTCGCTCATTATGAGCAGAGCGGCCGGATGCCAGAGGTCAACGAAGGGAAAGGCAAGTTGATGGAGTTGATCTCCCTCTAACAGGGGCTGATCCCAGCACTGTTGGAGTGATTTCTGGAGCCGTTTCAGTCGTTCAGTCCAGAGTGGGTGACAGGTGGAGGGGGACTCGCAGCTTTGGATCTGTGCGGCAATTCGTTCAGTCGCTAGACGATCCCATTGCAAACGCCGCTCGAGTTTGTGCGGTTCCTCCGGGCCCAGGGCTGCTTGCCAACTCATCCTGAGAGATTCAGGCAAGTCCTTCAAGTTGATGGTCGACGCGTTGCCATCAATTTCTCGGCATTCTTCAAGCAGAGTGTGGAAAGAAAGGCCTGGATCAGGATCCTTCCAATCAGTTGAGGCATCTGTCATCTCTCTAGGTTGATCAGCCCTGAGAATGCTGTCAATTTGTTGTTGTTAACAACAACTGGGATATTGCTCGTAAATGTACGTTGCATGAAAAGCCGTGTGATGTTCTGTGTTGGCCGGGCGGTTACCAGAATCGTTCGCGGGGTTGCGCATTCCGCTGCCATCGAGGGCTTCCAGTCCATGCTCCTCAAGTCTTGAGGTGTTGAGGTCTTGCAACTCCTGTTCTGTGGTTGCGAAGCCAGCTGTTGCTGCAAGCCTCGCAATCGCTGCATCGGTTGCATCATCGATCTTGGTTGGAATGTCTTGGCTACATGCGGCTTGAATTAAGAATTCTTCTCGTTGATCAATAATCCTGAGAGAATTTAAGCCTTTTTGTGAACATCAGCTGTTTGCTGCATGACGCTTGCATGTTGTCATTGTTCTTTTCACGTGGGCTGTTGGGGATGCAACCATGTCGCAAAAAAAATTGAATTGTATTTTTTCTGTATCCTTGCTTTTTGTATTCAAAGCTTGGAAAGCCGATGTTACATTAAGCCAATCATGTGGCTACGTTGTTGAATGATTAACATCGGCCGGTATCTTATTGCTTTATTGATCGGCGGTCGCCGTTTGGCGCGTCACCCGCCACAGCCAGACCAGCATGCACACTTGGTATAGCAGGTTGTGTGGTACTTGGTGTAATCATCACCAGCACCGCCAGCCAAAGCTTCCAATTCTTTCTCGCTCAGATTGGAAGCATTCAGATCCCTTAATTCCTTCTCTGTGATTGTGAAGCCTGCGGCAGCTGCCAATGAGATGATCTCTGCGTCGCTGGCATTTTGGATCTTGGACCGCAACGTTGCGTCTGAGGCGACCTTGGCCTTAAAGCCTTCGATTTGGCTGCTCATTTTGGAGAAGTTGTATCGATGAACCTTTAATTCTTAGCTGAGATGGCCGTGAGATTGTTCATAACTCTGGGTTTTTTAAGGGATGAAGCCATTGACCTGAGACGCATTGATGAGGCCTTGAATCCGGTCACGCCGCCTTTCAGCCATCCAGTTCAAGGATCGCAGGACCGACGCCTCTCCAGCGTTTGAACAGCAGATAGGTGGCCGGCACGATGAACAGCGAGAGCAGCGTTGACACCAGCAGTCCGCTGAAGACAACGGTGCCGATGCTGATGCGGCTGGCGGAACCTGTTCCGGTGGCAAGCAGCAATGGCAGAAATCCCGCCAGCGATGTCACCGCTGTCAGCAGAATCGGCCTCATTCTGTTGATCGCCGCTTCCTCGATGGCATCGATCAGGGCGGTGCCCTGGGCAAGCCGTTGGTTGGCGAATTCAACAATCAGGATTCCATTCTTTGCGGCCAGGCTGACCAGCACCAGCAAGCCCATCTGGGCGAAGACGTCGAGCGTGAGACTGCGCAGCTTCAGGCCGATCAAGGCTCCCAGCAGTGCCATCGGCACTGTGAGCAGGATGATCAGCGGATCCACAAAGCTTTCATAGAGGCCCGCCAGCAACAGATACACCACCGTGACGCCAAGGCCGAACAGCACCCAGGTCACGGATTCCGCTCGGGTCTCCTCTCTGGCAAGACCGGTGAAGGCCAGGCCCAGGTTGTTGCCTCCGGTCCGATCACTGATCGCCTGAAGGAGATCGATGGCCTGGCCACTGCTGAACCCATCTGAAGGGATGGCCGTGATGCTGATCGATCGCTTCTGGTTGTAATGGGTGATTCGATTCGCTCCTGAATCACGTTTCAGTTGCGCAACGTTCGCCAATGAGACCAGGTCGCCGCTGCGGTTGCGCACCATCAGGCTCGTGAGATCTCCAGGCTTGCTGCGGTCAGTTCCCTCAAGCTGGATGTAGATGCTGCGGATTTCCCCCCCTGAGAAGGTGTCATCGATGAAACGGCCTCCAATGGCGGTTCCGATGTCCCTGAGAGTCGGACCCACCGGTAGGTCCAGCGCTGCCATCTGGCTGCGGTCAAGCTCCAGTCTCCAGCGCGGTGAGTTTGCATCGAAGCGCGTGCTCACGCGCTGGAACTGCCTGGAGTTCTGAGCAGCCAGGATGAACTGCTGGGCCTGATTCTCGAAATCCTGCAGGCTGAGCTGGCCGCCACTGCGATCCAGCAGTTCCATCTGCAGGCCTGATTCGCTGCTGAAACCCTGCACCGTGGGCGGCGTGGTCACAATCACCTGGGCGTCGGTGATGCGTCGTCTCAGTTCGCTGTTCAGACGCTGCTTCACGGCTTGACTGCTGTTCTGCCGCCCTGGGCGTTCTTTCAGGGGTGAGAGGCGTAGATAGAAAGACCCGGTGTCCTCGCCGCTCTGTCCGAATGAGCTTCCGGCATAAAAATTGCCGCTGCGGATCAGGGGCTCTTCAGCGACGACCTCGCGGATGCGTTCCATCACAGCCTCGGTACGTTCCAGGCTTGCCCCTTCCGGCAGCGTGAAATAACCGCGCACCTGCCCCTGATCTTCGTCGGGGATGAAGGAGGTGGGGATCGTCGCCAGACCAATGCCGGTGAGCATCAGTCCTGCCAGCACCAGCGCGATCACGGTTCTACCCCGTGCCAGCCAGACCGCCAGCATCCTTGCGTAAAGACGTTGCAACCGGGCCATGCCCGCACGCAGACTTCGACTGATCAATCTGAACGGTGCTGGCAATCGTCCGTCGCCTTTTCCCAGCACACGGGCGCAGGCCATCGGAGTGAACGTGAGGGCATTGAACGTTGAGAACAGAATTGCGCCGCTGATGGCCAGTGCAATCGGTTGATACAGGCGGCCGATGGAGCCAGGGATCAGCAGAACAGGCAGAAAGACAGCAGCCAGAACCAGAGATGTGGCTAAAACTGCGCCCGCAAGCTCTGCCATCGCATCTTCCGCAGCCCCCTGTGGCTCTTCGCCCCGTTCGATCCGGCCTGCGATGTCTTCGCTGACAACGATGGCATCGTCGACAACGATGCCCGTGGCCAGCACGAGGCCGAACAGGATCAGGCTGTTGAGATTCGACCCGCTCAGGCGCACCACCACCAGACTGCCGATCAACGCCACAGGCACCGCCAGGCCAGGAATCAAGGCCAGACGCCAGCGTCCCAGAAACAGCACCAGCACCACCAGCACCAGCAGCACCGCGTCCCGGAGGGTGTCTCTGGTGCGATCGAGATTGGCCTGGACGTTTTCGGCCACATCAAAGATCATCTGCACGTCCAACCCAGGGGGAAAGCTGCTTTCCAGGCTTTTCAGCCTCTCCCGAACCGCACGACTGACCTCCAGAGCGTTCGATCCATCCCGCTGGAAGATGCCGACAGCCACTGAGCTTTCGCCCTGAAGATTGAGCGCGCTGCTGCCGTAGTTGCGTTGGCCCAGCTCAACGCGACCTACATCCTTCAGACGAACCAGGCCTCCGTTGCTGGTGCGTTTCACCACCATGGCTTCAAAGTCGGCCTTGCTGCGCAGACGCCCTTCGGCATCCACCGGCAGGCTGAACAGCTGTCCCGCCGGAGCCGGCGCCTCGCCCAGGTTTCCCACTGCGGCAAGAACGTTCTGCTCTGCCAGAGCGGCGGTGATGTCGTTGGTGGACAGACTGAATTGCTCCAGGAGACTCGGATCCAGCCAGAGGCGGTAGGCGAGCTCGCTACTGCCGAACACACGGATGTCGCCAACCCCAGGCGTGGTTCGCAGGCCTTCACTGAGGCGTTGGTCGAGCCAGCCACCGATGAAGATCGGCTCATACATCCCGGGAGGAGCGCTGAAGCCGAGGATCAGCAGCAGGTCATTGCTGGAGCGGTTCACATTCAGCCCCTGTCTGGTGACTGACTGGGGCAGTCGACGGCTGGCCAGGTTGACTTCGTTCTGAACCTTGATCGCGTTGAGCTCTGGATCGCCTGACTCGAAGCGCAGGCTGAGGCTGGCTCCGCCCTGCCTGCTGCTGGAGGTCATGCTCTCCAGGCCATCCAGGCCACTGAGCTGTTTTTCCAGCACTGATGTGACGCTTTGCTCCACCACTTCAGGGCCTGCGGCAGGAAAACTGGCGCTCACGCTCACGCGGGTGGGTGCCAGTTGAGGCAGGTCTTCAAGGCCGAGGCCCACCAGAGACACCACCCCAGCCAACAGCACCAACAAGCTGCAGACGATGGTGAAGACGGGCCGTCTCAGAAATGGCTGGGAGATGGACCGCAAGTCGGCGACCGCTCAGCAAGGGCCCAGATCCTGGCAGCAGAAAGCCCCGAATGAGTCATTGATGACGTCATCCAGGGCATCTTCAACAGTGATCTGAAACTGCCTCGTTGAAGCTTGGAGTGAGTGGATCAGCCTGCGGGCGCTACACCACCAGCGATCTTGGCCAGATAGAGCAATGGAGTTGCGCTGACCAGGAACCATGCAAAAGCCGCTCCTCCGCAACCACCCAGCCAGAAGCCACTGGCAAATTCAGACCAGCCTTCCTTGGTGAAGAGGTCTGACGGTGGATTGTTGATGGTGGCGTCAGCCGGTTGCACCTTGGGTCCGTTGCCAGCGGTGCCGTAGATCGACAGACACACAGTCAGGATCGACACCAATCCGATGGAGGCCAGCAATCCTGCCGTTGATGCGTAATCGCTGTTTCGGAGAGGACCACAGACGGCGAAAGGGCCATACAGCAAATACCCATGGGTCATGCCAATCTCCAGGCCGCGTCTGTTCGGCGAGAGAGAAGGTCGATAGATCGGTAGCGCGTTGAGAAACGCCTTGGTGAAGTAGTTGCTGTTCACCGGGGTGGCGAGGTTGCCAACCGTTGGATCAGCGACGGGGGAAACAGACATGGATAGGAAAGCGGTGGGTGGGCGGTGCGCTTGATCGTTGGCCGGAGCCTGAGAGCGATCAGTCAGCAGTGGTTTCGATCAGGTTGAACATCAGAACCATCACGACAGCTGGACCCAGAACCCCAGCCAATGGAATGAAAACCGAAGGCATCCAGGAAGCGACGAAATCTCCTGTCATGGCAGCGACCCAAATGTCTGCGGTTACTGTAAAGACTGCCTTTCTAGTGGTCTTCGACCGATCCGGTCGGTGACATAAAAGTTCAATCCATTCGGCCTCCGCCGCTCTGAACCCATGAATCAGCTGCTTGCAGGCGGTGCCGCCCTTGTCCTAGTGGTCGTGCTCTGGGGTCTTGGCCGTCGACCTGGAAAAACGTTGTTGCGCAGCACTGATGCGACATCTGTGGCAGCCATCAACAGAGCTCAGCTGGGGCTGGTGCAGGCTTCATTGCCGCAGAAAGATGATGAGAATCAGACAGGGTCTCTTGCCGACGCCTTGGATTCGGCCCCGTTTGCGCCTCCGGTCAGCATCGCCGAGCGGATTTCGCTTGAGCGCCGGTTACGCGAGACGATGGATCAAGGCAACCCAGACCAGAGACTTGAGGCCGTGAGGGTGGCCGGTCAATGGGGGCATCGGTCCGTTCTGCCGCTTCTGAGGCGCGGACTGCGTGACGCTGACAGTCTGGTTGTCGAGGCCGCTGCATCAGCAATCGAGCGACACCGTGGAGCAACCCGACCGTCTCCGGTTCAGCTGGCCCGTCCCCCTCGCAACATTGCCCGGATGCGATAGATCGGGCGCCCCTGGCTCTCGTGATAGGTCCTGATCAGCAGTTCTCCCAACAGTCCGAAACAGAACAGCTGGATCCCGGCCAGGCCGAGCACGACCGCCATGGTGAGCAGTGGCCTGTTACCGATGTCTTCTCCTTTCAGCTTGATCACCAGCAAGTAGGCGCTTGCCACCAGGCTTGTTGCGATGGCGACGAGGCCGCCAAACCCAAACACATACATCGGCCGGGTCAGGAAGCGTTTCATGAACCACACCGTGAGCAGGTCCATCAGCACTCGAAAGGTGCGATCAATGCCGTATTTGCTGGTTCCGTACTGACGCGCACGGTGATTCACCTTCACTTCGGTGATGCGTGCTCCTTCGATGAAGGCCAGCGCAGGCAGAAAGCGATGCAGTTCGCCGTATAAGCGCATGTCGGAAAGCACATCGCGGTCATAGGCCTTGAGAGAACAGCCGTAGTCATGCAGACGAACTCCGGTGACGTTCCCGATCAGGCGGTTGGCCAGCCTGGAGGGAAGCTTTCTTTGCAGCTCGGCATCCTGGCGATCAAAACGCCAACCGCTCACCAGGTCATAACCCTCGCGCAACTTGTGGAGCAGCAGGGGGATGTCGGCGGGATCGTTCTGCAAATCACCATCTAGGCTCACGATCACCTGCCCTTCGGCCACATCGAAACCTGCCGCCATGGCAGCGGTCTGACCGTAGTTCTTGCGCAGCAGAACACCCACCAGCTCAGGCACTTGTCCGCTGATGCTCTCCAGCACTGATGCGGTGTCGTCCGTTGAACCGTCATTGACCAGCACCAGCTCAAACCGCTCTCCTGTGGGTCGCAGCGCGTTGAGCAGCTGGTCCACCAGCTCAGGCAGGCTTTCCTCTTCGTTGTACAGCGGCACCACAACCGAAAGGTCCAGCCCAGCCGTCATCGGGATCCGATCGATGTCAATGCAACCTAATCGGCACCTGTTGGGCCAAATCTGAGAGCACAACTCAGGCAGACCGTGAGCTCATCAACAGGGGCAGTCAGGGCAGGGTGCTGCCGTCATGGCAGCGCATCACCCTGCCGGCACCTCGCAGTTCAGCTCTGTAGTGACTGGCCACAGGATGGAGATCCTGGGGATTCAGGCTGTCGATGCCGATTCCATTGCGGCCGTGTTCAATCCCCGAGCTGTGCATGTAGCGCCCCTCTCCCAGATGGATGCCGACATGGGTGCAGCGCTCAGGGGTGCCGAAGAAGATCAGATCGCCGGCGCGCAATTCGTCGATGTTGTCCGGCTGCACCGCTACAGGCTGGCAGAACCGTTCCTGCTGATAAGCATCTCTGGGCAGCCAGATCCCAGCGTTGGCAAAGGCTGTCTGCACAAGGCCGGAACAGTCAAGATCGGGCCCGATGGTGCCTCCCCACAGGTAGGTGTTGTCGCGCTCGGCGGCCGCTTTCAGCCACTCCAGAACCGCATGCAGCCGGCTGCTGATGTCTGAGCTTGAGAGCAGACAGGGTTGCCAGGTTTCACAGGCCACAGCCTGACCGGCCAGAGCATCCATGGACAGCCAGCAGGGATAGCCATCCTCGAGAAGCACAACGTGCAGACGCCCGTGATCTTCGGGACGCAAGGGTGCGGCGACCTTGAAGCCTCGCCCGGCAGCGGCCTGGGTGGCGAGTCCCTTCTCCGTGGGCCTGGCGTAACCGTTCTGTCCATTAAGCAGTTTCCAGCAGCTCCCTGGGCTGATCAGGTCCGGAGCTATCGGTGTGCCTAGGGTCGGCATTGCCAGTAGCCAGTGCCATGGCGTTCTACCGTCCCGAGCCGGCGATGCAGCAACGTCTGATCGACCTGATCGATCAGCTTGCAGCGGATGGCCGTCCTGGCCTGCATGATCAGGTCGCGGTGAGCTGGGTGCGTTACGACACCACTTCGCCGACCAACGGCAGCGGTAGCGGTGCTGCCTGGGCTGACCAGAAGCTGCTGTATCCCGCCAGCGTGGTGAAGCTGTTGTATGCCGTGGCGGCCGAGCACTGGTTGCAGCGGGATCTGATCCCAGACAGCGAAGAACTTCGTCGAGCGCTCCTCGACATGCTGGCTGACTCCAGCAACGACGCCACGGGTTTGATCGTGGATCTGCTCACCGGCACCACCAGTGGTCCGCCGTTGCGCTCCCCTGCATGGGAGCGGTGGCAGCAGCAACGCCGCCTGGTGAATGACTGGTTTCATGGTTTCGGCTGGCCTGAGCTGGAGCGCGTCAATTGCTGCCAGAAAACCTGGGGCGATGGTCCCTATGGACGCGAGCGCGTGTTCTACGGGGAAGACAACAACAATCGCAATGCTCTCAGCACGGCCGCTGTCGCCAGAGTTCTCGAGGCGGTCATGACCGATGGCCTGCTTTCACCACCGGCCTGTCAGAGACTTCGAACCCGGTTGGCTCGCTCACTCAGCAAGTCAGACAGACTGGATAATCCGGAGAATCAAGTGGATGGCTTCCTCGGTGAGGGTTTGCCGGAAGGCAGTCAGCTCTGGAGTAAAGCCGGGTGGATGAGTCAGGCCCGCCATGACGCAGCGTGGTGGTGCATCGATGGGCAGGCGCCTTGTCTGCTGGTGGTCTTCAGCGAAGGCCAGGAACGTGCTGATGATGAACATCTGCTGCCGCGGATAGCGACGGAACTCGCGGCCTATGGAGCCGATTAACGACTCGCTGTTTCAGTTCAACGGAGAGGGAGGGATTCGAACCCTCGACAGAAGTTGCCTCCTGTAACTCCTTAGCAGGGAGCCGCTTTCAACCACTCAGCCACCTCTCCAGCGGCCCGCCCACCCTATCAAGAGGGTGACCGTTCAGACCACCAGTCGCGGCAGGCGGTGCTTGAAGCCGCACAACACTTCCCAGGGGATGGAACCCGACAGTTCCGCCCAGTCCTGAGGGCGGATCACCTGCTGATCATCCTGTCCAAGCAGCGTGACGACATCACCGCTCTCAAGATCGGGATGGTCAGTGACATCCAGCATCAGTTGATCCATGGTGATGGCACCAACCTGAGGAAGGGTTTGACCTCGATGCAGAGCGTGGATTTGCCCGGACAGGCAGCGGCTGACCCCATCGGCGTAGCCGATACCGATCACGGCCAGCCGACTGGGCCGACTGGTGACAAAGCGGTGCCCATAGCTCACCCCCACACCTGCTGCGACCTCACGGATCAGGCTGACCCGAGCTTTCACGGTCATCGCCGGCTGAAGATCCAGGCTCTTCTCCAGATGGGCACTGGGGGCATGGCCGTAGAGAGCCAATCCCACTCGCACCTGATCGTGATGCAGTGACGGGTCCCGCAGGGTGCCTGCCGAATTGGCCAGATGTCGCTGTAAACCCTGCTGTCGGTGCTTGCGGGTCACGGCCTCGAAACGTTCCTGCTGTTGGCGAGTGATCCGTTCGGCATGGCCTTCAAGTTCGCCATCGGCCAGAGCGAGATGGCTGTAGACCCCTCCCAGATTCAATTGATCGAGCTGCAGGATCGCCTCGGTCAGGCGTTCCCCGTCCTGCCAGTCGCACCCGAGCCGAGTCATGCCGGTGTCGAGCTTGAGCTGGACTGTGAACTGACGGCCACTGCCATTGGCAAGGTTCTGACAGAGCAGAGCCTCGCGCATGCTGCTCAGCGTGGGCATCAGCTGCCAGTGCAGGCAGGCGCGCAGTTCCTCAGGTTGGGTGAGATTGCCCAGCACCAGCACCGGCAGCTCCAGTCCCGCGCGACGCAGTTCGATTCCCTCCTGCAGGGTGGCGACTCCAAGGCTGGTCGCTCCTCCGCAGATGGCTGCCCGGGCAACGGTTTCGGCCCCATGGCCGTAGCCATCAGCCTTGACGACCGCCATCAGGGCGCAGTTTGTTGCCAGCAAACGTTTCAACGCTCTGGCGTTGTGTTCAACAGCGGAGGCCGACACCTCCATCCAGGCTCGCTGTCGCGGGTCAGCTCCAGCAGCCATCTCAATGCCGGAGGGACTGTTGCGATCGGCGGACAGGTCGGGCATCGGGACTGGGTAGTGAAGGTCACAAGGCTGCCCTTGTGACCCCGATAGCATGCCGTGTAATCAGGGAGCTGGCATGGGCCAGGTTCTCGTTCTCAATGCGTCCTACGAGCCGTTGAACATCACCACCTGGCGTCGAGCCGTCGTGATGATGATCAAGGGGAAAGCCGAGAGTCTCGAACACGATTCCAAGCATCTTGTTCGCAGTGACATGCATCTGCCGACAGTCATCCGTCTGCGTCAGTTCGTACGAGTGCCTTTTCGCCAGGTTCCGATGACGCGCCGCAACGTGTTTCAGCGGGACAATCACACCTGTCAGTACTGCGGCAGCCGCGAACTCCTGTCGATCGACCATGTGATCCCCCGCAGCCGTGGGGGAACGGATGCCTGGGACAACGTGACCACGGCCTGTACGAGTTGCAATGTCCGCAAGGCCAGCCGCACTCCTTCAGAAGCGGATATGCCTCTCAAACGGGTTCCGCGACGTCCCCTCAGCAGCCTCAGTTTCGAGGCCGTTCGTCAGATTGATTCAGGTCGCCACAGCGAGTGGGCCAAATACGTCATCGGCGTCTGACCCATTCGGATCAATCCTCGGTCTGTTGGCTGAGTTGCTCCAGTTTGCTGCGCTGTTCCTCGGCGACACAGGCACCGATCACATCCTCCATCTGTCCCTGAAGAACAGATTCAAGACTGAAATTCCTACCCAATCGATGATCGGTGACCCTGTTGTCTTTGGCGTTGTAGGTGCGGATTTTTTCGCTGCGGTCGCCCGTGCCCACCTGGGAGCGTCGGGCTGAACTCTCCCGTTCATTTGCTTCGGCGAGCTGGCGCTCGTAAAGCTTGGCTCGCAGGATCTCCATGGCCCTTTCACGGTTCTGCAGCTGAGAGCGTTGCTGCGTGCAGAACACACGGATGCCGCTCGGTTTGTGCAGCAGGTCCACGGCTGTTTCCACTTTGTTCACGTTCTGACCACCGGCTCCCCCCGATCGCGCCGTGCTGATCTCAAGATCTCCGGGTTCGATCTGAACTTCTACGGGATCTGCTTCCGGCATGACAGCCACCGTTGCGGTGGACGTATGCACACGGCCCTGGGATTCGGTGGCCGGGACACGCTGCACGCGATGAACACCGGCTTCAAATTTCAATTCGCTGAAGACGGCATCACCTTTGACGGAAAGAATCAGTTCCTTGTAACCGCCAAGGTCGGCTTCGCTGGCGCTCACGGGCTGGACCGTCCACCCGCGTCTGCTGCTGAATCGCTCATACATTCGGGCAAGGTCTCCTGCCCAGAGTGAGGCTTCATCGCCGCCCGCACCAGCTCTGATTTCGAGCATCACGCTGCGTTGATCGCGCGGATCCTGGGGCAGCAGTGCAAGCGTCAGCCGCTGGATCAGCTCGTCATGACGTTGCTCCAGAGCTTGCAGCTCCAGCTGCGCCAGTTCTTCCATCTCGGCGTCGCCGCGGCTTTCACGCAGCAGCGTCCTCGCCTGATCCCGTTCATGGAGAACGCTCTGCAGGCTTGTGTAGTCAACGACCAGAGGTTCAAGGCGCGAGCGTTCTTTGGCCACGGACTGCAGGCGCTCCGGATCCGAGGCCACATCGGGGTCAGCGAGTTGGCGTTCCAGATTGTGGAAACTGCTGGTCGCGGCCTCGAGACGGCTGATCAGAGTTGAGGAGTCCATGGCCTCAGAAGCACGGTCGGGAAAGGACCTGACGGTTCTGCCCTTTCAGAAAAAAGCCCCGAAGGCAGAGCAGTGTCTGCATTCGGGGACAAAAGTCGTGGAGATCGATCGCTTGTGCGTCGATTGCAGAGCGCATCAGGCTTCAGCCTTTTTCTCGTCCTTGGCGGGAGCTTTCTTGTCTTCGTTGACACTGGCGGTGCTGCCCATGCCGTACTTGCGCATGAAGCGGTCCACGCGTCCTTCGGTGTCGAGAATCTTCTGGGTGCCAGTGAAGAAAGGATGGTTACCACTCCAGACGTCCACATGGATTTCGGGCTGCGTGGAGCCTGTGGTCATCACCACTTCTCCGTTGCAGATCACCTTGGCGTCGGGGTACCAGGTGGGATGAATGTCGGGCTTGGGCATGACAGGGATCAGCGCTTGGAGAACTGGGGAGCTTTGCGGGCTTTCTTGAGGCCGTACTTGCGACGCTCCTTGGCCCGTGGGTCACGACTGAGGTGACCTTCGGTTTTGAGAGGCTTGCGATTATCGGAGGAGAGCTCGCACAGAGCTCTGGCGGCACCCTGCTTGATGGCATCAGCCTGTCCGGTGAGCCCACCACCTCTCACGTTGACGAGCACGTCATATTCAGTGGTCAGACCCAGCGTCTGCAATGGCGCCTTGACGGCAGCGATGTAGGCAGGGTTGTAATTGAGATAGTTATCTCCAGGACGACCGTTGATGGTGATCGTGCCGTTGCCGGGGATCAGGCGAACGCGGGCGACGGAGGTCTTACTGCGACCGGTGCCCCAATAGACGACGGAATTGGACGTGCTCATTTGGCGGAAGCGGCGGGATCGAGCTGCAGGGGCTGAGGCTGCTGGGCGGAATGCGGATGATCGGCACCCTTGTAAACCTTCAGTTTGCGGAACATCTGGCGACCCAGGGCGTTGTGGGGAAGCATGCCCTTGATGGCTTTTTCCACGATTCGCTCAGGAAGTCGCTCCTGGAGATGAGCGAAGGTCTCTACCTTCATGCCTCCTGGGCGTCCGGAATGACGGCGGTACAGCTTCTGTTGCGGCTTGCTGCCACTGACCTTCACCTTTTCGGCATTGACGACAACGACAAAATCGCCGGTGTCGAGGTGAGGGGTGTAGCTGGCTTTGTTCTTGCCGCGGAGCACGGAAGCCACCTCGGTCGCCAGGCGACCGAGAGTTTGATTCTCAGCGTCCACCAGATACCACTGGCGGTCGATTGAATCGATGGAAGGGACGGAGGTCTTGTTCATCGCGCCGGCATGCCGGTTCGGTTATGCCTCGTCGCGAGCGACGAAGCTGGGCAGGGAGCTTCAGTCACGCCGTGGCGTGCTGTTCAGAGCTCAAAGATCGACTGTACCTGTCGGTGGTTCCCTCACTGATCGAGTCAGTTGAGTGGAAGCGACCGCTCAGGCACTGATTGGCCATGGTGGAGGATCCGGTGGCGGGTCCTCTGAGGCCAGAAAAAACGTCGGTTGACAATCGTACCAGCCGCCCTTGCTGAAGATGGTTTCCGGATAACCAGCGCGCAGCAGGCATAGTCCCTGCGCCGGTGCTCCGTCTTTCACTTCACCGCGGCGACGTTCTCGCCAACGGCGTTCAAAGTGATCCGGGGTCAGTCGGTGCTCTCCCACAGCCACGAGCTGACCCGTCAGCAGACGCACCATTCCATACAGAAAACCGCTGGCCTGAATTTCAAATTGAATCAGGTCTCCATGCCGCTGGATGGACACGTCCTGGATCGTTGTGCGCGAGTGGGATCGTCGGCTTCCTGCGCGTTGGAACGCTGCGAAGTCGTGACTTCCCAGCAGGCCATGAAGAGCCTCTTCCATCGCCTGTTCATCCAGCCTTGTCTGGTAGCGATGCCAGCTCCAGGGCGCAAGAAACAGGTTTGGCCTTCGACCGTTGTAGAGGGTATAGCGGTAGCGCCGGTAGCTGGCGGAGTAGCAGGCGTGCCATTCAAGTGGACGTTCCACCGCTTCTCGCACCCTGATCGACGAGGGCAAGCGGCCATTGAGAGCCGGCGCCCAGCGCCTGGCTGGTATTGGGCCGCAGCTGTCGAAATGCACCACCTGACCAGAGGCATGGACGCCTGCATCCGTTCGCCCTGCAGCCACGGTCTGTATCGGTCGATGGGGATCGAGCTCTGAGATGGCATCGTCGAGCACCGATTGCACGCTGGTGCCGTTGGGTTGACGTTGCCATCCACAAAATGAAGACCCCTCGTACTGAAGACTGAGAGCAATCCGTTTAATGCGGATGCCGACAGAATCAGCCGAGGGGTTTGGGATGGTGATTTGCGTGATGCTGACGCCGAACCTCAGACCAGTTCGATGATCGCCATCTCGGCATTGTCTCCGCGACGACGCACGGTGCGGGTGATGCGGGTGTAGCCGCCCTTGCGGTCGCTGTAGCGATCGGGAGCTTTCTCGAACAGGGCATGCACAAGCTGCTTGTCGTACACGTACCCCAGAACCCTGCGCCGGGAGGCAAGGCTGCCCTCTTTGGCAAGAGTGATCATCCGTTCGGTTTCGTCACGCAGTGCCTTGGCACGGGCTTTGGTGGTGGTGACGCGACCTTCGCGGATCAGCTGTGTTGTGAGGCCGCGAAGCATGGCTTTGCGTTGGTCAGCGGGACGTCCCAGCTGGGGAACTCGACATTGGTGACGCATGGTTCTGGAGGGGCTGGAGTAAGGAGGTAGGTAAGAGTCAGACGCTGGTGCGGCTCTGGGGGATCTGGATGCCGATCCTTTCAAGCGCTTCAATCACCTCATCAGCCGACTTGGAACCGAAGTTCTTGATCTCCAGCAGATCCTCGTAGCTGAAGCCCATCAGATCAGAGACGGAATTGACCTGAGCGCGCTTCAGGCAGTTATAGGCGCGCACGGACAGATTCAATTCTTCGAGAGGAATCTGAGCTTCGGCTGTGGGTTCAGGTTCTGCCTGAACTTCTTCCACCATGGTGACGGTGGCAAGAGGTTGGAAGAGCTCGATCAGCTGGTTCGCGGACTGAGCGATGGCATCGTCAGGTGTGATCGAACCATCGGTCACCACTTCCATGCGCAGGCGCTCCCGGGCGGAACCACCCTCAGCAACTGCCGTCTCGTCAATGGTGAAGTTCACCCGGTGGACGGGCATGAACACGGAATCGATCTGGAGAAGATCAATCGCGCTGGTGTCTTCGTTGTGACGGTCGACGGGGCGATAGCCCACACCGCGTTCCACATGAACCTCGAGCTCGAGGCTGTAGCCATCGCTCACCGTGGCGATCACGCGTTCACCATCCACAACCTGGACCTGGGAGGAGAACTGCAGATCCCGGGCTTTCACCGTGGCAGGGCCAGCAATGACAAGACGACCGATCTCCAGCTCATTGGTGCGGCTGTTGACCGTGATCTGTTTGCAGTTCAGCAGAATGTCCAGTACGTCCTCCCGAACTCCGGGGATGGTCGCGTACTCGTGGTTGACGCCGGCAATCCGGACTGCTGTGACAGCGGTGCCTTCAAGGTTGCCCATAAGCACACGCCGCAGGGAATTGCCCAGGGTTGTGGCCTGGCCCCGCTCGAGGGGGCCGATGAGAAACACACCGGTTTGGGAGCGATCGTCAGCGATCTGATGCTCGATACGGTCGATCTGGTATTGCAACACGGTCTGAGGCGGGGGAGAGAGGGACCTGAACGGGGACGCGTTGGCTCAGACGCGCCGACGCTTGGCACGGCGGCAGCCGTTGTGAGGCAAGGGAGTGACGTCGCGGATCAGAGTGATTTCCAGGCCGGCAACCTGCAAGGCCCTGATCGCGGTTTCACGGCCTGAGCCGGGACCGCGAACAAGCACTTCGATCTGGCGCATGCCCTGCTCAAGAGCTCTGCGGGCTGCTGCTTCGGCTGCGGTCTGCGCTGCAAATGGGGTGCCTTTGCGAGCACCCTTGAAGCCGCTGGCACCTGCCGAGGACCAGGAGATGACTTCTCCAGTGGTATCGGTGATCGAAACGATCGTGTTGTTGAAGGTGCTTTGGATATGGGCAACGCCATTGGGAACGTTGCGTTTGGCCTTCTTGGGACCTGATTTCTTGACTGTTTTGGCCATGGGCCTGGAGATGGAGGGGGCTTAAGGAACTGAAGGATCCGATGGGCCGAAGCGGCTTATTTCTTCTTGCCGGCCACGGTCTTGCGAGCTCCGCGACGGGTTCGCGCATTGGTGCGGGTTCGTTGTCCGCGCACCGGGAGGCTCATGCGATGGCGACGACCGCGCACGCAGCCGATGTCCTGGAGGCGCTTGAGGGCCATCCCCTCCTGCCTGCGCAGGTCACCCTCAATCGTGAAGGTCTCGGTGGCACCGCGCAGTTTCTGCACATCACCGTCTTCGAGATCCTTCACCCTGATGTCGGGATTGACACCGGTCTTGGAAAGGATGGTTCTGGCCCGTGTCGGGCCAATTCCGTAGATGTAGGTGAGGGCGACTTCGATCCGCTTGTCGCGGGGAATGTCGACACCAGCAATCCGTGCCACTGAGCAATTAATCGAGGTGGACAATGACTTCCTATGCCTGGGAAGTCTTCAATTCAGGGTGCAGGGAAAGGACCCCCGCCTTGAGACGGCAGACCGAGGCTTCAGCCCTGGCGTTGCTTGTTGCGAGGGCGCTTCTTGTTGATCACGTAGATGCGACCTCTGCGCTTGACGATTTGATCGTCAGGGCTGATTTTTTTAACCGAGGAACGCACCTTCATGGGGCGAAGCTCTCCATTGTTGCAAACAGCTACCGTACCACAGAGGGTCAAGCAACAACCTTTTCGATTCGCTCAGCAATGGCTTCAACACTGCCGTTGGCCTGCACTCTGACCAACAGGTTCTGACTGCTGTAGTGATCGATCAGCGGAGCTGTCTGCTGTTTGTAGACCTCAAGACGGTTGCGGATCACCTGCTCGTTGTCGTCTGCTCGACCGCGACCGAGCAGTCGCTCGATCAGAACGGAGTCATCAAGCTCCAGCAACACGACGCTTTCAATCGCTTGATTGAGTTCCTGGAGTAGCGGCGCCAGTGCCTCGGCCTGCGCCACGTTGCGTGGAAAGCCATCCATCAGCCAGCCCTGGCCATTGAGAGCAGACAGTTGCGCTTTGACGATGGCCAGTACCAGGCTGTCTGTGACCAGTTCGCCCCGGTTCATCACGGCTTCCGCTTCCTTGCCGAGGTCGCTGCCTGCGGCCACCTCAGCTCTGAGCAGATCGCCGGTGGACAAGTGCCGAAGTCCATGGTTTTCGCAGAGGAGCGCAGCTTGCGTGCCCTTCCCGGCACCGGGCGGGCCCACGAACAGAAGACGTTGTTTCATGGCGATTCTGGGTGGTTGGGTTGGAGGGGATGAAAGGTGTGGAGGATCCGCCGAGGTTGCGTTCATTCCGAGCGGCTGCCCGAACCGTGACTCGTTACTGGCGCACCATTCCCTCGTAGCGCTGTGAGATCACGTAGGTCTGGACCTGCTTGGCAGTGTCAATGGCAACACCCACCAGAATCAGTAGCGAGGTGGCTCCGAGGCCCTGGAAGGTCTGCACATTGGTGGCCCGTTCCACGGCGGAAGGAATGATTGCGACGGCCCCGAGGAAAAGACCACCCAGCAGGGTGAGTCTGTTTTTCACCCCTTCGAGGTAATTCGCTGTTGCCGTTCCAGGTCTGACTCCTGGTATGGCCACCCCTCCGCGCTTGAGATTGCTGGCGACGTCCACCGGGTTAAAGGTCAGGGATGCATAGAAATAGGAGAAGCCAAGAATCAGGGAGAAGAACACCAGGGCATAAGGCCATGGATTCGAGCTGCCTGGGTTCAGGGCGGTGGCTGCTCTGATCAGAAACGGATTCTGGCTGAAGTTGGCAATGGTGATCGGCAGAAAAATCAGGGCCGAGGCGAAAATGATCGGCATCACGCCGCCGGCATTGAGCTTCAGGGGCAGGTAGCTCTGGCGATTGGGTAAAACGGCTCCGCCGCCCACCTGCCTCTTTGCACTGACGATCGGAAGCCGGCGCTGTCCCTCCTGCACGAAGATGATCCCCACGATCGTGACCAGGAACACCAGAACAAGAATCACGATCCCGAACACATCATTGCGATCGCCTGTCTGGGCTTTCTCAATGGTTGAACCGAGTGCCTGAGGCAGGGTAGCCACGATGTTCAGGAAGATCACCAGTGAGGCTCCCTGGCCGATGCCTCGCTCCGTGATCACTTCGCTCAGCCACATCACGATCATCGATCCGGTGACCAGCGCCAGGGCTGTCTGCACCACGAAAACGCCAACGGGAAGGCCCTCCACTGCGTAGGGGCGCAGGATCATCGCGAAGACCACGCTCTGAATCAGCCCCCAGCCAAGTGCGACGTAGCGAGTGATCTGAGCCAGTTTGCGACGGCCCGCTTCTCCTTCATTTTTCTGCAGATCCTCCAGTTGCGGAAGGGATGCTGTGAGCAGCTGAAGGATGATCGAGGCATTGATGAACGGCAGGATCCCGAGGGCGAAGATGCCCAGAGTGGAGATGCCGCCACCGGTGAAGATGTCGAGGAAACCGATCAGCTGACCACCCTGTTGGATGAATTGCTCAAAAGCGACACGGTCAATGCCTGGCATCGGGATGTAGATGCCGAGACGCACCAGCATCAACAGCCCCAGAGTGGTGAGAACCCTGCCTCGCAGCTCAGGGTTTTGAACCAGCTGGGTGATGACTTCAGTGGCGCTGGGATTTCGTCCCCGACTGACGAGCATGGAACAGAGATTGGATGATTGAGGTTGATGCAGCAAAGCCGTCCGCGGATGTCAATCCGGCGGACGGCTCAGACGTTAGATCTGTAGAAGTCGATCGACGGATCTCAGTCCAACAGTTCGCAGGTGCCACCGGCCGCTTCGATTTTGGTTCGTGCTGATGCCGTGAAAGCAGCGGCCTGAACCGTGAGCTTGGCCTTGAGTTCCCCGTTGCCGAGGATTTTCAGCGGGTGCTTGGGGCTGGTGACAACACCATCCTTGACCAGTGAGTCGAGGTTGACGGTGCTGCCGGCCTTGAGCTCATTGAGCGCTGAGACATTGACAACGGTGAAGTGTTTGGGATTCACCAATGTGAAGTGCTTCAGCTTGGGCACGCGCCTGTAAAGAGGCATCTGGCCACCCTCGAAACCGGGGCGGGTGGGCCGTCCGGAACGGGATTTCTGGCCGCGCATGCCGAAGCCGCAGCTCGCACCCTGGCCAGCGGCGATGCCGCGACCCTTGCGCAGTTTGCGGCGTCGGGCGCCTTTGTTGGGCTTTAGGGAATCAAGTCGGAGAGTCATGGGGAATCAGGAATAGATCTGCTCGAGGGAGATCCCCCGTTCCTTGGCGGTCTCCTTATGTGTGCGGAGACTATCGAGAGCCACCATGGCAGCCCGGGCATTGTTCAGAGGAGTCTTGCTGCCCAGTCGCTTGGCCAGCACGTTTTTAATGCCGGCAAGCTCGAGAACTGTGCGAATGGAGCCTCCTGCAATGACCCCGGTACCGGGGGCTGCGGGGCGAATCAACACGTTGGCTGCGCCATCGCGACCGTTGGACAGGGTCGGAATTGAGTTGTGACGTGTCAGAGGCACTTTGACGAGATGCTTCTTGCCGTCAGCAACACCTTTGCGGACTGCACCGATCACGTCGCCGGCCTTGCCGACGCCGACGCCGACCTGACCGCGCTCGTTTCCGACAACAACAATGGCCCGGAAGCTCATCTTCTTGCCGCCTTTCACGGTTTTGGACACACGGCGGATCTGGACAACCCGCTCTTGCCACTCGGAGTCACGCTCCTGGTTGCGTCGGTCACCACGGCGTCCGCCACGGCGATCACCGCGGTCGCGACCTCCTCCACGGCGTTGCTCCTGCTGCTGCTGGCCTTCAGCTGCAGCGGGAACATCGGCCGCCGAGGGCACGTCGTTGGGATTGGTCTGGGGGTTGGAATCGGTCATGTTGAGAGCAGGATCAGAACTGAAGGCCCGCTTCCCGGGCGGCGTCGGCAAGGGCTTTCACCCGGCCGTGATACAGGTTGCCGCCGCGATCGAAGACCACCTGTTGGATGCCCTTGGCAAGGGCGCGTTTGGCCACCAGTTCACCGACGGCTACCGAAGCATTGCAGTCGTTGCCGTTGGCCTTGAGGCTAGTGCGCAGGTCCTTGTCAACGGTCGATGCTGAGCAGAGTGTGCTCTGGGCGTCATCGTCAATGACCTGCGCATAGATGTGGCTGTTAGAGCGGAACACAGCCAGGCGGGGTTTGCCGGCGGTGCCGCTGAGGTGACGACGCAGGCGTCGATGACGCTTCTGGGTCTGTTGTTTACGGGAGAGGGTCGACATGGTGGGTAAAGAAGAACGGCGTCTATTAGTGGATTACTTTTTGCCCGACTTGCCTGCCTTGCGGAGGATCCATTCGCCCTCGTACCGGATCCCTTTGCCCTTGTAGGGCTCGGGCGGACGGATGGAGCGAATTTTGGCGGCTTCATTACCGACCAATTCCTTGTCGATCCCGGACACCGTCACCTTGGTGTTGTTCTCAACTTTGAAGGTGATGCCGTCAGGAGCTGCAACCTCGACGGGGTGGCTGTAACCGGCGGAGACGACCAGGGTGGTGCCTTTCACCTGAGCCCTGGAGCCAACTCCGATGATTTCCAGGCTTTTGCTGAAACCGCTTTCGACGCCAACAATCATGTTGTTGACGAGAGCGCGGCACAGGCCATGGCGTTCACGGGAGGTGCGCTTGCTGCTGGTGGGGGACAACACGATGGTGTTCTCCACCTGATCGATGCTCACGCCCTCAGGCAGTGTGCGTTTGAGTTCTCCCTTCGGTCCCTTCACGGTGACAGCGAGGCCGTTGAGGCTCACGGTCACCTTCTCAGGAATGGGGATGGGGGCTTTACCGATACGTGACATGGTTTTGGCTCCAGATCAAAGGACGTAGCAGAGCACTTCACCGCCCACGCCCTGCTTTCGGGCATCGCGGTCGCTCATGACACCCTTGGAGGTGGAGATGATCGCCACCCCCAGTCCGCCGAGGACCTTGGGAAGGCCGCGGGTGTTCTTGTAGATGCGCAGACCAGGCTTGCTCACCCGCTGCATGGAGCGGATGGTGGGTTGGCGGTTCTTGCCGCTGTACTTCAGTTCAAGCACCAGGTTGGTGTGAACTCCCTCGCCTTCCTCGCTGATCTCGGCGATGAAGCCTTCCTGCTGCAGCACTTTGGCGATGCTGCGAGACATGCGGGAGGCAGGTACTTTCGTGCTCTGGTGACGTTTCTCACTCGCATTGCGAATGCGGGTGAGCATGTCGGAAATAGGGTCGTGATTGGCCATAGTGGTTTCCGAGGAGGGCTCAGTTGCTGCGGAACGGCATTCCCATCTCGCGGAGGAGGGAGCGGCCCTCTTCATCCGAACGGGCAGTGGTCACGATGGTGATGTCCATGCCCCTGATGGCGTCGATCTTGTCGAAGGAGATCTCAGGGAAGATGATCTGCTCTCTCACCCCCAGGGTGTAATTGCCACGTCCGTCGAAGCTTTTGGGGCTGACGCCACGGAAGTCACGGATGCGGGGCAGTGCCAGGTTGATCAGTCGCTCGAGAAAGGCGTACATGCGATCACCGCGCAGAGTCACGGCACAGCCGATCGGCATGCCCTCGCGGATCTTGAAGCTCGCAATGGCTTTCTTGGCTCGGGTCACCACCACTTTCTGGCCGGTGATCTGAGCAAGTTCGTTCACAGAGGCCTCAAGGGCCTTGGCATTAGCGGCAGCTTCGCCAAGTCCTCGATTCACGGTGACTTTGACCACCTTGGGGACTTCATGGACGTTGGAGAGACTGAGATCTTTCAGCAATTTGGGCTGAATGGTCTCCCTGTAGCGCTGTTTCAGTGACATGGCTGGGGAATGGGACTTCTGGACTTGGTCAGAAGGCGGATCGGGGTGATCAGTCGATCACCTCGCCGGTTTTCTTGAGGCGGCGCTTTTTGCTGCCGTCCTTCTCAGTGATCAGCTCGACTCGGCTGGTCACCTTCTTGTCTGTGGAGTAGATCATCACGTTGGAGGCATGCAGTGAAGCCTCTTCAGTGACGATCCGACCGCTTTCACCCTCCTGGGTGGGTTTGACGTGGCGGGTGCGCATATTGATGCCCTCCACGATCACGCGGTTTTCATTGGGCAGGGTGCGCAAGACCTCTCCGGTCTTGCCCTTGTCCTTGCCGGTGATCACTTGAACGGTGTCGCCTTTGCGCAGACGCATCTTGATGCGCTTCGCTGCGGCGGATTTCGGTGTTGCGGTAGCCATCTCAGATCACCTCCGGAGCGAGGGAGACGATTTTGGTGAAGTTCCGGTCGCGCAGTTCGCGGGCCACAGGTCCAAAGACACGAGTGCCCTTGGGGTTTTTGTCGTCGTTAATGATGACGGCTGCGTTGTCGTCAAACCGGATGGAGTTGCCGGTGTCACGACGAAGTGTGGCTTTGGTGCGGACCACCACGGCCTTGATCACATCGGACTTTTTCACGCCCATGTTGGGCATGGCGTCCTTGACGGTGGCCACGATCACGTCGCCGACATGGGCGTAGCGACGGTTGCTTCCCAGTACGCGGATGCACTGGATGCGCTTGGCGCCGCTGTTGTCAGCAACGGTGAGAAAGGATTCCTGCTGAATCATTTGTTGACCTCCTCAGCCTTCGGGCTGTGGCTGAGCACCTCTGCGATGGCCCAGCGCTTGTGACGGCTGAGCGGACGGGTCTCGGTGATGCGAACACGGTCACCAACGCGAACAGTGTTGTTCTCGTCGTGAGCTTTGTAGCGGGTGGTACGGCTGACCGTCTTCTGGTAGATGGGGTGGGGAAAGCGGTTTTCCACCGCAACCACCACCGTTTTGTCCATCTTGTCGCTGACGACGGTGCCGACCCTTTCCTTGAGTGCCATGGGTATGAAGCGAAGGATCAGGAGGCGGTGGAGCTCAGGCGCTCCTTCTGCACCGTCAGCAGTTGGGCCAGCTTGGTGCGGCTCTGCTTGAAGCGGTGGGTGTTGGCCAGCTGCCTGGTGGCTTGCTGGAAGCGCAGATCGAACAGCTCTCGACGGAGACCGGCGATTTGCTCTGTGAGGTCTGCGTCGGAGAGCTGACGCAGTTCGGAGGCATTGGGACGGGCCATGGTCAGGACTCGACGGTGGCGGCAGCAGCAGCCGGAGCTTGCGCACCGGATGTCTGCTCCTGTTCATCGAGAGTGATGAACTTGGTCTTCACAGGAAGCTTGTACTGCGCGAGGCGCATGGCTTCCTTGGCGATTTCGGGGGTGATTTCGTCACCACCCATCTCGAACAGGATCCTGCCCGGCTTGATCACCGCCACCCAGAATTCCGGGTTGCCCTTACCTGAACCCATTCGGGTTTCGGCAGCGCGCATGGTGACCGGCTTGTCAGGGAAAATCCTGATCCAGATTTTGCCGCCACGCTTGACGTAGCGGGTCATGGCACGACGACTGGCCTCGATCTGGCGGGAGGTGATCCAGCCACACTCCTGTGCCTGCAGAGCGAACTGGCCGAAGGCGATGGTGTTGCCACGAGTGGCAACACCGCGCATGCGGCCGCGTTGCTGCTTACGGAATTTGACGCGTTTTGGACTCAGCATGGTTCAGGCCTCCTGTTCAACCCTCGTTGGAGCGGTCTTCGAACTGTTGGGGCCTGCGACCGGCCCGACGCCGCGGGGTTGCCCCCACAGGCAGCTGTTGCTGGGCTTCATCACCCAGCACTTCGCCCTTAAACACCCAGACCTTGATGCCGAGTACCCCGTAGGTGGTACTGGCGACCTTGGTGGCGTAGTCGATGTCAGCGCGAAGGGTGTGCAGAGGCACCCGACCTTCTCGCGTCCACTCGGTGCGAGCGATCTCAGCACCATTGAGACGGCCTGAAACCTGGATTTTCAGGCCCAGAACGCCAGCTCGCTGTGCCCGCTGCACGGCCATGCGAATCGTGCGACGGAACGCCACACGCTTCTCAAGTTGCTGAGCGATGTATTCGGCAAGCAGGAAAGCATCGGCGTCGACACGCTCGACTTCGACCACATTGATCCGAACCTGACGGTTCAGATCACCGACGGTTTTCTGGATGCCGGAGCGCAGCTCTTCGATGCCGCTGCCCTGGCGTCCAACCAACACGCCAGGACGTGCGGTTTTCAGCTCAACTTCCAGCTGATCGGCCTTGCGGGCGATCAGCACATCACTGATACCGGCTGAGCCGTATTTCTTGTGGATGAACTTGCGAATCCGATCGTCCTCCTGAAGGAGGCTCGGATAACTCTTGCTGGGTGCGTACCAGCGTGACCGGTGCTCCTGGGTGATCCCCAGGCGTAAGCCGGTTGGATGGATTTTGTGTCCCATCAGTTGGGGTGCTCGGGGGTCAGGAGTCGGTCTGGGCTGCCACAGCAATGCTGATATGGCAGGTCTGCTTTTTGATCGCGAAAGCGCGACCTTGAGCGCGGGGTCGGTAGCGCTTCATGGAGGGACCCATGTCTGCGCTGGCCTGGGAGATCACCAGGGTTGAAGGGTCAAGTCCGAGGTTGTGCTCGGCATTGGCCACTGCAGAACGCAGAACCTTGGTGATGGGACCCGTGGAGCGGTACGGCATGAACTCGAGCATGATCAGCGCATCGCGATAACTGCGACCGCGGATCTGATCGAGCACCCGCCGGACCTTGGACACGGAGCCGCGGATGAAGCGACCGTGGGCTTGGGCGGTAGTTGCCGTTGGGGATGACGTTGTCATGGTCTCAGCGGCCTCCTTTCTTGTCTTTGATGTGGCCTTTGAAGGTGCGGGTGGGGGCGAATTCGCCGAGCTTGTGGCCCACCATCTGTTCGGTCACGAAGACCGGCACGTGGGTGCGGCCGTTGTGAACCGCGATTGTGTGGCCGATCATCATCGGCAGGATCGTGGAAGCCCTCGACCACGTTTTGATCACCGACTTGTCATCGGCGGCGTTTTGCTTTTCAACCTTGCGAAGCAGGCTGTCGGCAATGAAGGGGCCTTTTTTAAGTGAACGTCCCATGGCGGATTAAGCGAACGACAGAATGGTGGGCAGCATCATGAGTCGCGTCCGCCACGGCTCCGCTTGGACGTCTTGCGACGTTTGCGGAGGACGAACTTGTTACTCGGCTTGTTGCGCTTGCGGGTCTTGAGCCCCAGCGCAGGCTTGCCCCACGGGGTTACGGGACCGGAGCGGCCGATCGGAGCTCGGCCCTCACCACCACCATGGGGGTGGTCGCAGGGGTTCATCACACTGCCTCGCACCTGAGGTCGGCGTCCGAGCCAGCGCCGGCGCCCTGCCTTGCCCAGGCTGGTGTTACGGATCTCCGAGTTGCCGACTTCGCCGATGGTGGCGTAGCACTCACGGCGCACCAGGCGAACCTCAGTGGATGGCAGCTTCAGAGCGACGTAATCGCCCTCCTTGGCCATCACCTGAGCGCTGGCTCCGGCAGTTCGGACCATTTGTCCACCGCGCCCGGCGTAAAGCTCGACACAGTGAACGCTGGAACCGAGCGGAATGTCAGAGAGCGGCATGGCGTTGCCGATCTCGATGGGAGATTCAGGCCCTGACACTACGGTCTGACCGATGCTGACCCCGGCTGGCGCGAGGATGTATCGCTTCTCACCATCGGTGTAGAAGAGAAGAGCGAGCCGCGCATTGCGGTGCGGGTCGTAGTGAATGGCGGCCACCTTGGCGGGGACGCCATGCTTGTTGCGTCGGAAATCGACGATGCGGTATTGCCGCTTGTGGCCACCGCCACGATGGCGACAGGTGATCACACCGCGGTTGTTGCGTCCCTTGCGGCGGTGCTTGGACACCACAAGCGAACGCTCCGGCTTGCGGCCGGTGACTTCACTGAAGTCGGTGACGACCCGGGTGCGGGTACCGGGTGTGTAGGGGCGGAAGGTACGGATTGCCATGACGTTTCAGACCCCTCAGGACTCAGGGAAGAGTTGGATGGAGTTGCCCTCAGCGAGGCGCACCACAGCCTTCTTCACCTGCGAGCGCTTGCCGGCAAATTTGCCGACCCGACGACTGCGGCGGGGAGGGTTCATGGTGCTCACGCCGGTGACCTTGACATCAAACAGCTGCTCAACAGCGGCTTTGATGTCGGGCTTGGCAGCTCTGTGATCCACCTCGAAGGTGTACTGGTTGAATTCCAGCGCTCGGGTGGCTTTTTCAGTGATCAGGGGCCTGCGGATCACGTCCGCCAGGCGTCCTGTGAAGCGCTCAGTCATCTCCGTAGACCTCCTGGATGGTTGCGACTGCCTCTTCGCCCAAGACCAGTGAATTGGCGTTGAGCAGATCGAAGACGTTGAGCTGGTCAGCCGTGATCAGCTTCACCTTCTCGAGGTTGCGAACGGAACGCCGCACAACCTCACTGGGGGCGCTGAGCACGATCAACACCTTGGCGTCGGCAGCAACTCCGAGGCGCCCGAGTGCGTCAACGACTTCACGAGTTTTTGGCGCTTCGAGGGCTGCTCCGAAGTCCTTCACCACAATCACGTCGTCGATGCGGGCCATCAGCGCGGTGCGCAGGGCCAGACGACGCTCCTTGCGATTCATCGCAAGGTTGTAGGTGCGGGGCTTTGGACCAAACACGATGCCGCCGCCTGGACGCAGAGGCGTACGGATCGACCCCTGACGGGCGCGACCGGTCCCTTTCTGTTTGTAAGGCTTGCGACCTCCACCACGTACTTCCGCACGGGTGAGGGTGCTGGCGGTTCCCTGACGGCTGTGGGCCTGCTGGCGCAGCACTGCTCGGTGCATCAGGTCGACGGCGGTGGTTTCCTTGGCCACCTTCAGGTCCAGGGAGGCTTTGCCGGCTTCCTTGCCCTGCCAGTCACGAACGACACAATTGGCCATCACTTACCTCCTTTGGCGGGCTTGGAACCCACGCGATTGGCGGGCCGGATGTTCAAAAGCGATCCAGGCTTGCCAGGAACAGAGCCCTTGACCACAAGCAGGTTCCGCTCACTGTCCACCTTGAGAATGGTGAGAGCCCGCGTGGTGATTTTCTTGCCGCCGTAGCGACCAGCCATCCGCTTGCCGGGATAGATCCGACCAGGTGTGGTGCCGGCACCGGTTGAACCGGGCTCACGATGGTTCTTCGAGCCGTGGGTCATCGGACCTCGGCTGAAGCCATGACGCTTCTGATAACCGGCGAAGCCACGACCCATGGTGTCGCCGCTGACGTCGACCTTCTGGCCTGCTTCAAAATCACCCACGGTGATGGCTCCACCCAGCTCGAGACCCTTGAGGTCGTCGACGCGATATTCACGCAGGTGGCGGAGGATCCCTTTGCCGGATTTAGCGAGGTGACCCTTGGCGGGCTTGTTGATCAGCTTTTCGCGTGTTTCGCCAAAGCCGATCTGTACGGCTTCATAGCCGTCAGTTTCAGTGGTCTTGAGTTGGGTGATCCGGCAAGGCCCCGCCTCGATCAAGGTGACCGGGACGGCTTTGCCTTGCTCGTCGAAGAACTGGGACATACCCAGTTTCTTCCCAAGGATGCCGATGGACATGGGAGGTAATAACGCCAGCGTGGACAACCTCAGCTGTTGCAACTTGACGCTGCTTGAGCCGTGGCCTGAAGGGCGCTGATTGAGATGACGCAGTCATGGCCGAAAGCATCAACGGAAACCGCTGGGGCAATTCGGATTGGGGCTAGCGAGCGAATCAGCTGGCTGGGACTTGATCGACCGGGGGGTCGGTAGTTTCCCGGCAATGCAACGAATGAAATCGCAGAATTGCACTGGCCTGAAGATCCGGCGCACACGCCGGACCTGCTCTTGGAACTGGAGGCCCGGCTAGCGGACGGGCACAGATCGGCAGAGCAAACGAAAACCCTACACCACTGCCTTCCGGCTTCCATTCATCCCTGATCAGCTGCCAGACTCGGTTCATCTGGACTGATTTCATGCCGTTGCTGCTTTCAGGTCGGGGTTTCCGCCGTGAACTGGAATCTGCCGGTGTCATGGCAGTCCATGCTCCGCTTGAAGGCGGCGCAGAGACTCGCCTGCTGAGGCGTCTGCGTGCTGCCGGTTACCGCACCCATATCACCTCGGCACGAGGTCTCGGAGATCCTGAGGTGTTCCTCTTTCAGAAACATGGCGTGCGCCCTCCACATCTCGGACATCAAAGTGTCGGACGTGGCGCAGCAGTTGGTGAGGTGCAGGAGGTCATGCCCCAGCTCGGAGAGATGTTGCTGGGTAATAAACCTGTTGTTCTCTGGTTGATCGAGGGGCAGGTGTTGTCTCGATCTGAGTTGCTTTCCCTGTGTGATCTTTGTCGGCGTGAGCCGCGTTTGAAGCTGGTTGTGGAAATGGGTGGTGCCCGCAGCCTCCGCTGGCAGCCGATGACACGGCTGCTGGGAGCCTGAACGCCTGTCTTCTGCCGGTCACCGGACCATTGATGGCCGGTGACGATGCCCTTGGCGAGGGGCGTTGGGTCAAGTTGATCTGTGGGGCCAGCAATCAGGACCTGGCTGCGGTGGCTGATCTCTGCGCGCTTTATGCGGTTGCGGGTGTTCAGTGTGTTGATGTGGCAGCCGATGCGGCTGTTGTGAATGCTGCTCGAACGGGTCTCAGCTGGGCCCGTGAACGCACCGGTCATGCTCCCTGGTTGATGGTCAGCGTCAGCGATGGTCGCGATGCCCATTTCCGCAAGGCTGTCTTTGACCCTTCCCGCTGCCCGCCGGATTGTCCCCGGCCCTGCGAGCGAGTTTGTCCGGCTGATGCCATTCACGCCGGTCCGGGTGTCGACCCAAGCCGTTGTTATGGCTGTGGGCGCTGTTTGCCGGCTTGTCCGCTTGGACTGATTGAAACCTCCGATCATCGGGTGGGGCTCGATAATCTCGCCCCTCTGCTCGCAGAGCTGCAACCCGATGCGCTTGAGGTGCACACCGCGCCGGATCGTTTCGAGGAATTTGAACGCACGCTTGATCAGGTTGTTGCGTCCTCAGTTTCGCTGCGCAGGCTTGCGGTGAGCTGCGGACTGGAGGGGCATGGACTGCGCGCAGCGGATCTGGTTACGGAGCTCTGGGGGCGCCACGAGGCTTTGCGAAAGCGCGGGTTTCGTCCTCTCTGGCAGCTGGATGGACGTCCGATGAGTGGCGATGTCGGTGCAGGCACGGCCCGCGCGGCTCTGCGTCTCTGGCAGCAGGTCCGGACCAGCGCACCTCCCGGGCCGTTGCAGCTGGCGGGAGGCACCAACGGCGCGACAATTGGTTTGCTGGAGGGCCTGGGGCTGCCGCGTTCCAGTGGTCCTGCCGGCGTCGCCTTCGGTGGCATGGCCCGTTCGATTGTGCAACCGCTTCTGCAGGAGGCGGAATGCCGCCGGACCACATTGCGTGACTGGCCTTTTGGCTGGGAGCAGGCTCTGGCGCTGGCCCGTGATCTTGTAACCCCCTGGCTTTCACGCCCCTGACTGTCCCGATTGGGGACACAGTCCTGCTAGAAGGCGTTCAGCTCCTGATGAGCACTGGGAGCCTGGGCCATGGGTACTGAGCGCATCACCGATGATCTGCAGCGGCTGCTCGCGCTGTTGCCAACTGCAGTTCAGGAAGCTCTTGCGCCTGCTGACCGTCGTGATCAGCTGCTTGAGGTCGTGCTCGATCTCGGTCGGATTCCTGAGGCGCGTTATCCAGGTCGCTCGGTAGAACTCGGCGAGAGCTGCCTCGAGCGCCAGGATCTTGTTGAGATGGTGGGCAGGATTGGCCAATTCGGCGCCGACAATCGTGCCGGCATCGAGCGAACCCTGCATCGCATCAGTGCCGTCCGTAATCGGAGAGGTGATGTGGTGGGCCTCACCTGTCGTGTGGGACGTGCCGTTTTCGGAACAGTCGCCATCGTTCGTGATCTGCTCGACAGCGGTGAGTCACTCCTGCTGATGGGACGCCCCGGTGTGGGCAAGACCACAGCCCTAAGGGAAATTGCCCGTGTTCTGGCAGATGATCTGCACAAACGGGTCGTTGTGATCGACACCAGCAATGAAATTGCCGGTGACGGAGACATTCCACATCCAGCGATTGGTCGTGCCAGGCGTATGCAGGTGTCCAAGCCTGAACTCCAGCATCAGGTGATGATCGAGGCGGTCGAAAATCACATGCCTGAGGTCATCGTGATTGATGAGATCGGCACAGAGCTGGAAGCTCAGGCGGCACGAACAATCGCAGAGCGGGGCGTGATGCTCGTGGCCACCGCCCACGGCAATGCTCTTGCCAATCTGATCAAGAATCCAACGCTCTGCGATCTGGTGGGCGGGATTGAGTCCGTCACCCTGGGTGACGATGAGGCTCGACGTCGCCGAACCCAGAAAACGGTTCTGGAGCGTGCCGCTGAACCCACATTCCCGCTCGCTGTGGAGATGCACAGCCGTCATCGCTGGGCCGTTCACGATGATGTTGGGCGCACGGTGGATCTGTTGCTGCGTGGACAAAGTCCCAGGCCTCAGGAGCGTGAGCTGATGGCGGATGGAGGTGTCAGGCTGGTCGATCCCGAACCATCAGTGCCGCAGCCTCCTCAGCGTCGGCCTGCCCTGGCCGTTGTTCCATTGCCCGACCCCAGGCGTTCCGGTCCCAGCAACCGTGGTTCCGAAAAGTCCCCCGCTGATGTGGCCTTGCGCGAGGTGAAGCTGCAGGTGCTCTGTTGTGGACTCAGTCGGCAGCGACTTGAAGAGGCTGTCCGCTGCCATGGCTGGCCCGTCAGTGCCGTTGACGATCTGGCGTGTGCTGATGTGCTGCTGAGCGTGCGTCAAGGGTTGGGACGCCAGCCCGAGCTGCGCCGACAGGCAAGGGAGGCCGGGGTGCCGATTCTTGTGATCAAGTCGGACTCTCTGGCCCAGGTTGAGCGAGCTCTTGAGCGCCTGCTCAACCGCCAGACCCTGCCGAGGAAGGATCACGAGCCTGAGGCGTCATCAGACGAGCCTGACCGAGATGACGCCTTGGCTGCTCTTGAGGAATGTCGTCTTGCGGTGGAGCAGATTGTGATGCCGCAGGGTCGTCCGGTTGAACTCCTGCCCCGTAATGAGAACGTCCTCCAGATGCAGGCGGATCTTGTGGCGCGTTACAGCCTCAAGAGCGATGTCTATGGATCCAGTGACCAACGCCGGCTCAGGGTTTTCCCCCCATGATCAACGATCTAGTGGCCCCAATGCATTGACGAAGGTCACTCCATTGTGAGTAACTATTTAAACCCCAGAGTTGACCTCCGTAGGGAGTCTCATAACTGGAGTCAATGGGCCGTCGCCAAGCGGTAAGGCAGCGGGTTTTGGTCTCGCCATTCCTAGGTTCGAATCCTAGCGGCCCAGTTTTTTTTGAACTTCGGTGCTTTCCCCCAGTCTGCTGGTCTTTGATTTTGACGGCGTGATTGTGGATGGGATGAATGAGTACTGGTGGAGTGCTCGTCGTGCCTGCCTGCGTCTGCATCCTGCTGTCGATCTTCCTGAGTCCACACCTCCAGAGTTCAGGCAGCTCAGGCCTTGGATTCATCACGGTTGGGAGATGGTGCTGATCGCGGCATTGATCTCTGAGCAATGCGGCCCTCTCGAGCAGCTCGGGGTCCACGAGTTTGTGCATGATTACGCGGCGCATTGCACAGCTGCACTGAAACGTTTCAGCTGGACGCCTGCCTTGCTGCAGCAAGCACTGGAGGCGGTGCGGGCCGATGCGGTGCGGACCGATCGTGATGCCTGGCTGGCTCTGCATCAGCCCTATCCGGGCGTGCCTGAACGTTTGAATGCTTTTTCGGAAGAGAACATGGCCTGGGCTGTGCTGACCACAAAGGCACGTGATTTCACGGCCGAGCTGCTCGCCTCGATGGGGCTCAAACCTGAACGGCTGGATGGCCATGAGTCGGGATCGAAGCCTGAGGTGCTGCGCCGCCTCGCCTGCGACTGGACCTTGAGCGGTTTTGTTGAGGACCGTCGCCCCACTCTGGAAACCGTTCGTGCCACCCCAGGTCTTGAATCCCTGCCCTGCTGGCTGGTCAGCTGGGGATACCTGAGACCTACTGATTTCACTGATCCCTCCGGTGCCATTCGCCTGCTGCGACCAGAGCAGTTCGCAGCCCCCTTGGCGGACTGGCCCTGATTCGATAACGTACATCTGTACTACGTGAGACGGATGGCCTGGATCGGGGCACTGGATGATCTGTCCGGTCTCTGAATCCCACCGAGGCGTCGGTTCATCCGCCGTCCCGATCAGCTGCCTGCGGCGTTCTTCTGCTCTTTAACTGTTTCAGCCATGCCAGCCGATGTGAAAGCCTCCCAGTCCCCCGGTGGAGATGTCCGCCCAGGTGAGCGCGATAAAGCGCTCAATCTCGTGCTCGGTCAGATCGAGCGCAACTTCGGCAAGGGATCGATCATGCGTCTTGGAGACGCATCCCGAATGAGGGTGGAAACAATCTCCACCGGAGCCCTCACTCTTGATCTCGCTTTGGGTGGTGGATATCCCAAGGGACGTGTCGTTGAGGTCTATGGGCCCGAAAGTTCTGGTAAGACCACGTTGACCTTGCATGCCATTGCCGAGGTTCAGCGCAATGGAGGCGTCGCAGCCTTTGTGGATGCCGAGCATGCTCTCGACCCGGTTTATGCCGCGTCACTGGGAGTGGATGTGGAAAATCTGCTGGTATCGCAGCCGGATACAGGCGAGATGGCGCTGGAGATTGTGGATCAGCTGGTCCGTTCCGCGGCTGTCGACATCGTGGTGGTTGATTCCGTCGCCGCTCTCACGCCCCGTGCCGAGATCGAGGGTGAGATGGGAGACCTTGCGGTGGGCAGTCAGGCCCGCCTGATGAGCCAGGCGATGCGCAAGATCACCGGCAACATCGGCAAGTCCGGTTGCACGGTGATTTTCCTCAATCAGCTGCGTCTCAAGATCGGCGTCACCTATGGCAATCCAGAAACCACCACCGGTGGTAACGCCCTCAAGTTCTATGCCTCAGTGCGGCTTGATATCCGCCGTATTCAAACGCTGAAGCGCGGTACCGAGGAGTACGGTATCCGCGCCAAGGTGAAGGTGGCTAAGAACAAGGTGGCTCCCCCTTTCCGCATTGCGGAATTCGACATTCTCTTCGGTCGGGGGATCAGCACGCTGGGTTGTCTGCTGGATCTGGCTGAGGAGACGGGTGTGGTCACTCGCAAGGGTGCCTGGTACAGCTATGAGGGCGACAACATCGGTCAGGGTCGTGACAACACCATTGGTTGGCTGGAACAAAATCCGGAGGCCAAGGATGCCATTGAAGTGTTGGTGCGGCAGAAGCTGACGGAAGGTTCAGAAGTGACGTCCAATTCCATGCGTCCTCTCGCGGCTGCGGCACGTTCGGCTGCTGCCAAGCCTCTCGCCAAGTCCGCTGAAGTTGCTGCTCCGTCGAAGGACGCAGCCTGATCATCCCTGCTGGATCTGTGAGGAGCTGCATTCACTGCGGCTTCTCTGCAGATTGCCTGCGATGCGTTGAAGCTCCTGAATGGCTTCTGCGCCTTCAAATTTCACCAGTTCGCGCCCATTGCGGGATTCGACCCAGCTGATCCCGAAGTCAGAGACCAGAAAGCGCACCATGTGCTGCTCGCCCAGTTCGGCCATGAATGAGGCTCCACTTCCGTCCTGACCGTCATCGCAGACATAGCAGGTTGCGGTGATGCCCTGTTTCCTGAGATTTGCTGCCAGAGCCTGCAGACTCATCACCAGATCGTGGACGACCGAGCGGTATTGCTCGGAAAGTCTGAGGAACACGAAGAACACCATCCAGGTTCAAATGACCCTAAAGGTTTTCTTCCGAATTCAGGGCGCCTGGTGTGCTTTCCCGGTTTTAAGGGCTGTCGGCCAGTGTCCAGAATCCGGCGGCAGGGCCGATGAAGCGCACCACCACCCAGAACAGCACCAGGGCTGCGATTCCGATCCAGGCGCCTCGTGTGGTGATCGACACGAATTGCGTGGCCTGGGCGCGAGTCAGCGGTAACCAGGCGATAAACCGCTCAGCATCCTTGGGGTCTGGTTTGCGCTGGCGAGGTGGCAGTCCCTGACTGGCACGGCGTCGTGCTTCTCCCATCCCAGGCCTCACAAGCTGTTGATCAGCCTAGAAGTGATTGTCAGTCTGGACGAAGTCTCTGCAACGAGTCCCAGGGTTCAAGGGCTCGCAGCACCTGCTCTCCCCAGCTGCGTCCGCGCACCCTGCCGTCGAGGATGGCCAGGCGACCGCCGCTGCGCCTCAGAGAGGCAATGGCAGGGATCAGGGTCGCCAGTGCTTCCGGGAGCAGAAGCGTGCGAAACCAATCACGCCCCTGTCGCTTCAGCGACTCCACTCGGGCTGCGGTGAGTGGGTCCTCCAGGCTGGCGATCGGCAGCATGGCTGCAATCAGCTGTTCCGGTTCAGGCAGCAGATGTTGATGGCTCAACCACCAGCTCCAGCTGCAGCAGATCACTCCGTTTGACTCCGGTGCCGTGATTTCCAGGGTGACCCTGCTGCCGAACTCCGCCGCGAGTTCGCTGCAGAGACGCTGACGCATGCATGGATCATCAACCAGCACGCCGGTCAAGCCAGATCGGCCCAGGATCAGGCGTCGGCTCTGTTCCAGCAGATGTCCGGCGAAAATTTCCGTGTTCGGCAATGGCTGACGTCTGGGCAGATAGATCGGCAGCGTTTCTCCTCGCGGGGCATCGCGCAGATCAATGCGCAGCTCCTCGCTGTCACTGTTCGGCTCGTCGCCATGACGACGACAGCCACCATCTCCATGGATCAGTGTCCAGGGATGGTTCAAGAAGAGTGATTCCAGCGTGATCAGTGGTTCCAGCGGTTGCAACTGCCAGCTCCACTGAAGGGTGTTTGGATTCACGCGAGCCCAGCTGGCCCATGACGCTCGGTCCATGGAGATCAGCTGGCACCACGGTTGTGGTGTTGGTCCGAGCAACTGCAGCAGATCGCACACCATGGTCAGAGCGCTCTCGGGCATGGCGAGGTCGCGGTTCGTTCCGCCTCCAGGGGCGACAAGCTGGCGGCTCAGGCGTTCGTGCAGATCGAGCAAACCCTCTCCGGCGGAGGGAAATGCTGCTCGCAGCTCCTCCCAGTGATGGGAGTCGATCTTCACGGTCATGGCTCGCCGAAGACGGTCTGGCAGCCACTCCGCCTCCGGAATCACCAGATGGTCGTCTGAACGGAGTTGTCCGCTGCGATGGACATCCAGAAGCTGTTGGGGTGTCAACAGCCAGATCTGGTCTCCGGGCGGGGGATCAAAGCCTGTCCAGCAGCCCAGCCTTAATCCGCTCTCCAGCAGACGTGGCCGTTCAACGTGCAGCAGCCGCTGGTGTTGTGTCGGCTCGAGAACCAGCACGGTGTGATCTCTGCGCAGGCTGAGGGGCACCAGCAGGGCCAGCCACCAGCGGTCGCTGCTGCCCGCGGAGAGTTGGATTCTGGTTCGATCCTGTCGTCGCAGGCTTCGGCCCACCAGCCGACTCAGGGTCAGTTGGTGCTCCCATTGTCCTGCTTCTCCCCTGAGCAGGTGCTTGAGCTGCTGATGGGCCTGGACTTCCAGCATTTGAGCAGCCTAAGGAGCGCTGGGACGCTCATCGGTTCAGGCTGAGCTGTTCCGATCCCTGCATGGGTCGAGCAACATGGGCTGGATGCACACAGCGGTGATGGATCAGGAGCGGATCGCAGAACTGGCTGGTTTCAGCAGGGTCGGTGTTGTGGGTCTTGGCCTGATCGGTGGCTCGATCGGCCTTGATCTGCGTGCTCTTGGGGTCAGCGTTCAGGGCCTTGTGCATCGAGACAGCACAGCGGAGCGTGCCCTTCAGCGGGGGCTGGTCGATGCTGTCAGCTGCGACCCTGCCTGCCTCGAGGGCTGCGATCTTGTCGTGCTGGCGTTGCCGCTGGAGGCCTTGCTGCAGCCGCAAGATGCGCTGCTCAAAGCCCTGCCGTCAGAAGCCGTCGTCACGGACGTGGGGTCGGTGAAGGGAGCCGTCCTCGATGTCTGGAGAGACCTTCATCCCCGCTTCGTGGCGTCTCATCCGATGGCAGGGACTGCCGAGTCAGGGGTGGAGTCGGGTTGCCGCGGTCTGTTCAGAGGACGCGCCTGGGTTGGAACGCCGGAAGCTGAGACAGCCCCCGAAGCCGTGAAGCAGGTGAGAGCCCTGGCTTGCTCGCTCGGAGCACACTGGATCAGTGCGGATCCGCTCATTCATGATCAGGCTGTTGCCCTGATCTCGCATCTGCCCGTGATGGTGAGCGCAGCACTGCTACGCGTGCTCGGGGAGGAGCGAGACCCACGTGTGCGTGATCTTGCGCGTCAACTGGCCTCCAGCGGTTTCGCGGATACAACCAGAGTCGGTGGCGGTAATCCAGCGCTGGGAACGGCGATGGCCTGCCGCAATACCCCCGCACTGTTGAAGTCTCTTGCCGCCTATCGATGGAGCCTCGAGCAGCTGGAAGAGGCAATCCTCAACGGCCACTGGGCTCAACTGGAGCAGGAGTTGGAAAAGACCCGTGCATTGCGTCCCGGTTTCCTGGAGCCCCCTTCTGATCCAGCTATGCCGCAAGCCTGATGTTCAGGCCTCGCGCAGCCATTAACTGCCTGCATGCCATCAGTGCCGACAGGCTGACGCCAGCGGTGCCCTCTCCGGGATGAATCGAATCACCGCACAGCCACAGCTGGGGAATGGGTGTGCGGCTGGCCAGTCCGAAGGGGCCGAAGCGACCTGGGCTCTGACCGAGACCACCCACAACGCCATTCGGTCGACCGGTCCAGTGGGCGAATCCTCTCGGTGTTGCCAGTTCCTGATGCAGCCAGGCCTCATCCGGCAGATTCAGAGCGGCATTGACGTCTTGTCGAATTGAATCCTGAAGCTCTCGTTTGCGCTGCTGGTAAGCCTTCTCATCCATATCCTGCCAACCCTCCGGTGAGGTGAAGACACTGGCGATCACGGTGGCCTGGCCCTTCGGGGCTCGGCCATCACCATCGCGGCTGATCGACAAGAAGAGTGAGCCGGGAGAGTTGCCGTCGCGCTGAAGATGTCCGGGGCAGTCATCCGGCAGCTGATGCCGTTCGACAGCGCCATAGAACACAAGCGCTCCGCTCGGCGCCTTCAAGCTGTTGAGGTGCTTGCGGTACTGGTCGGGCATCTGTTCTTGGTCTGGAATCAGCTCTGGCAGGCACTGGGGTGGAAGGCTGCAGATGATTTCGCTGGCACGCAGGCATTGCTGCACTTTCGCAGGCGCTTCAACCCTGACCGACCATCCAGGTTGTCCGTCGTCGCGGTCCAGTTTCAGCGCGCGATGGCGCAGAAGCACACGCCCACCATCGCGTTCCAGGGCAGTGGCCAGCTGCTCGCTGAGGCTTTGCATCGATCCGTGGAGATGCCAGAGACCAAGCGGGGCCTGGCACATCTGCAAGACCGTGGCGCCATAGAGGGCTGCGGTGCGGTCACTCGGTTGCTGTGAATAAAGCCGCAGCTGCAGGTCGAGAAAGCGTCGCAGTCGAGGGTCTCCAGCGCATCCGCTGAGGCTCAGCAGATCGGAAACCGTGAGCAGACTGAGGGGGGCACAAGCCAGATTTCCGGGGCTCAGCGCAGCCAGGGTGCGTCCGAGATCCCAGCCGGTGCGAACAGGCAGCACTGGATCAGCCGCTGCAAACTGCCAGTTCTGCTGATGAATCCAGCTGCACAGTTGCCAGAAGCGTTCACTGTCGGGGAATTGCTGGCTGCGTTCCTGGCGCCAGCGCTGGGGATCATGCCAGAGATGCACCGGAGGTGACCCGTCATTGAGGTCCACCACGCAGCCAGGGTCCAGCTGTTCGGCTTCAGGCGGTTGGATGCCCAGGTGCTGGAAGAGGCGAGCATGACTCCCTCCTGGTTCCAGTCCCGCAACCTGTGTGGCACCCACATCAAAAATGAAGCGACCCCGTCGGAACGTTCCAGCACAACCGCCCAGCTGATGGTGCGCCTCCAGCAGGGTGACGGTCAAACCCTCATGGGCCAGCAGGGCTGCGGCGGTGAGGCCGGCAATGCCCCCACCGATCACGATCACGTCCTGGACTGATTCCATCGCGGCATGCTGGCAGCAGAGTTGGATCAACGTGGATGCGTGATCAGCTGGAACGGGCTCTGGCGGCGGACGCTGAGGTGCTTGAGGGGCGAGAGGTGGTGGGTCTGCGCAGTGTGGGCGGGGGCAGTGTCGGATCCACGTGGCGGCTGAGTCTGAGCGATGGTGAGCAACTGTTTGTCAAGGTGGCTCAGACGGCCAACCTGCTGGCTGAACAGTCAGGATTGCAGTCTTTGCGTCACTGGGCTGATCCAGCCTTGATCGAAGTGCCCCAGGTGCTGGGTTGCTTACCACTTGCTGGCAAGTCAGCTTTGGTGATGGCCTGGTGGGATGCCAGCAGCGGAGATCAGTTCCGCCTGGGCCGGGGACTGGCGAAGCTGCATCGTGCGTCGGCTGTGGCCGGGCCTGGTTGTTTTGGCTGGGATCACGATGGCTTCATCGGTCTGGGGCCCCAACCCTCGGGATGGTGTGACAGCTGGGGTGATGCGTTCACTCAACTCAGACTGCACCCCCAGCTGTGCCTGGCCAGTGCGTGGGGGCTGGCTGCGCAGGAGTGGGAGCCACTGCTTGGACCGATCGCTGCATGGCTGAATGCTCATGCTCCTGAGCCCTGTCTGGTGCATGGCGATCTGTGGGCCGGCAATGCCGCGGTCCTGGCTGACGGTCGTGGTCTCTTGATTGATCCCGCCAGCTGGTGGGCTGATCGCGAGGTGGATCTGGCCATGACCCGTCTGTTCGGTGGCTTCTCCCGTCGCTTTATGGAGGGTTACAGCAGTGAATGGCCGCTCCAGGATGGTGCAGAACACAGAATTGAAGTTCTGAATCTCTATCACTTGTTGAATCACGCCAACCTTTTTGGGGGTGGATACAAACAACAAAGCCGCGAGATCTTCAAGGATCTGCGGCTCGCCTTGCTCTAAAAAGATTCAGCTTGGCTCTTACGGTTGAGATTCGGTCGCTTCAGCCCAAGTACTCCTTGCGCAGAGTCTGGATCCGGGCAACGAGTGCATTGCGCTTGTCACTTGTCGTGAGGTTCTTCCAGCTCCATTGTCCGACGACCACAACGCCGAGCAGTTCCAGCAAGCCTGGGACAACCGGCAGCAAATTGATCGTGTCGAGAATTCCTTTGATCAGGATCTGGGCAACGATCACAGCGGCGAAAATGCCAACAACCTTGCCGATGCGACCTGCCTGGCTCCAGTCGACCTTGTCGAGGGTTTCGTTCACCTTGCCGAGGACGTCTTTGTAGCGCTCAGCGAATGCGACGTTGTCGCTTGTGGCGCTTTCAGTCGACTGCGTAGTGGTTTCGTCGCTCATGACGCCTAGGCTGGCTACTAATACTCCGCGACGATATCGGCAAGATCACTGGAATGCCATGCCGGCTCCGCATCGATCTCGATTGTCTGATGATTCTCAGGGCCTCACTGAAGGCCGTTTCGCCGGAAGAGGGCTGCGCACTGCTGCTTGGCAACTCAGCACCTGATCCGCATGTGCACTTTGTATGGCCCTGCTGCAATGTCTGGGGCCCTGGTTTCGGCGGATTCAGCGATCCGATCAATGCAGATGGCGATCGAGCGCAGATCTCGGCTTCGCGCCGATCACGGTTTGCACTCGATCCTCGTGAGCAGATCGCTGCCCAGCGATGGTCTCGTCAGAGAGGTTGGCGCATTCTTGGCAGTGCACACTCCCATCCAGGGGGGCAGCCGGTGCCCAGTGCACTGGACAGGCAATGGGCTGCCGGGGAGGGGGTCGTGCTCATTGATGCCGGTACTGCCGGTGTCCGAGCCTGGTGGTTGCAGGGGCCTCGGCAGGGGGCGCCCGACAGACCTGTCAGTGCGCTTTCAATGGTTGTCCACAGCAACGCAACGGTGGGAGACACTATGAATACGTGTCCCGATGACGCGTTCCTGCCTTTGCAATGACGGAACACTTTTCGGATCCCGAGCTGAGTGCACAGGAGCGAGGACGTTATGCCCGCCACCTCACACTCCCGGAGTTTGGGGTCATCGGCCAGAAGCGTTTGAAAGCGACTTCGGTGCTGTGTGTTGGGGCAGGTGGGCTCGGCTCGCCCCTATTGATGTATTTGGCGGCGGCTGGTGTTGGTCGCATCGGCATTGTTGACGATGATCGCGTGGAGGTTTCCAATCTCCAGCGGCAGGTGATTCATGCTGAAAGTCGCCTCGGTCAGCTGAAGACGGACTCCGCCTCTGAGAGGATCCTGGGTCTCAATTCCCATTGTCAGGTAGAGCAGCATGCCTGTCGGCTTACAACCACGAATGCCATCGAGCTGATCGAGGGCCATGACCTGGTGGTGGATGGTTCCGATAACTTTCCCACTCGCTATCTGATCAACGACGTCTGCGCCTTGCTCAACAAGCCGTGGGTGTATGGCTCCGTGCAGCGCTTTGAGGGGCAGGTCAGTGTCTTCAACAAGGGCCCCCAGTCACCGGATTACCGCGATCTGGTTCCAGAGCCACCGCCCCCGGGCCTTGTTCCCTCCTGCGCCGATGGAGGTGTGGTTGGGGTGATGCCGGGGTTGATTGGGCTGCTTCAAGCCACCGAAACCATCAAGTTGCTGGCAGGGATCGGAGAATCTCTGGATGGAAGGCTGCTGCTGGTGGACGGCCTGACCATGCGATTCCGTGAGCTCCGTCTGCAGCGCCGACCCCATCGCCCTCCCATCACAGCCCTGGTCGACTACGAGGCGTTCTGTAGCGTCGAAGATTCCGGACGTCTTGAGGGAGCGTCAAGCGTGAGAAGCATTTCCGTGAAGGAGCTCAGCGCATTGTTGGAAGACGGCGGTGAGCTGGAGCTGATTGACGTGCGCAATCCTTCTGAAGCAGACGTGGCCGTGATCCCTCGATCGCAACTGATCCCGCTTGCAAGAATCGAGAACGGAGAGGGGATCGACGAGATTCGCCGCCTTGCTGGTGATCGACCGATCTATGTGCACTGCAAGCTGGGGGGACGCTCCGCGCGGGCGGTCGAGCTTCTGACTCAGCATGGAATCGATGCCACCAATGTGTCGGGAGGGATCGATGCCTGGTCACAGGAAGTGGATCCTGGAGTCCCCCGTTACTGAGATTCTGACCAGGGTCTTAGTAATCAACCCCGCGCTTGAGGTCGACGCCCTGTTCGACGTAATGCTTGTGGCAGACCATTTCCGAATGGACACTCGCCAGATCGAAGTAGGCCGGTGGGTGTTTGCAGCGACCAGTGATGATCACTTCGGTTTCGGAGGGTTTGCGCACCAGGGCCTGCACGATGGGTTCGACCGGTAGCAGTTCCAGATCCACGGTGGGATTGAGTTCGTCCAGGATCACGGTTTTGTAAAGGCCACTGGCGATCGCCGCTCGGGCGATCTCCCAGGCACGTTCGGCCTCCACGTAGTCGATCGGCTCCTGTTGACCACGCCAGACAATTGCGTCCCGTCCGGAACGCAGGTGGTCCACCAGATGCGGATAGCTTTCGCGTAGAGCTGCGATCGCAGCATCTTCGGTGTAGCCGTTGCCTCCCTTGAGCCACTGCAGGATCAGGACGCGGTGGCTTTTGTCCTGGCTGATACCTCGGCCGATGGCCTGGAGACCTTTCCCCAGGGCACTGGTGGATTTTCCCTTGCCTTCGCCGGTGTAGATCTCGATTCCACCCGGGGATGGGAATGGAAGCAGTGAATCGTCCTTGGGCTCGATTCGCCTGTGGGCGCGCATCTCAGAGTGCAGATCGGCGATATGAATCAACGGTTGTGGGGCAGCGCGTCCGGTGACGATGATTTCCATGCCCTCCGGTCGAGCCGAGAGGGTCTTCACCACATCATTGATGTCGAGCAGCCCGAGATCGAGCACCGGGTTCAGCTCGTCCAGAACCACAACGGAGTAGAGAGCGCTGGCAATAGCGCCTCGCGCGATGTCCCAACCCCGCTGGGCTTCCTGTTGGTCGAATTTGGTGGCTTCGTCAGCGTTGAAATAGTCGGCCCGTCCAGTGCGGACCTGGTCGATCAGGTGAGGGAAACCCTGTTGCAGTGCTTCGATCGCTGCATCCTCGTCGTAGGCCCGACCAGGTCCTTTAAGGAACCGCAGCAGCAGAACCCGGGTTCTCCGTTGTTCGCAGATGCCAAGACCGATGGTGCGCAGCACCACACCGAGTGCTGCCTGGCTTTTGCCCTTGCCCTCTCCGTCGTAGACATGGAGCTGGCCAAGGCTGCGTTCACGGCTGTCGGCAGCTGTGACGATGCCGATGCCTGGCTTGCTGTTGCGTCGAGTTCCGCTCGAGCTGTCGGATGACTGGACTGCGTCCATCGTCGATTTCTAGATGGCGCTTCTTACGATCGGAGCATAACGATATTCCTATTTTCAGCAGTGGCTTTCGAGACCTTGCGCCTGCTGGAACCACTGTCCATCGAGGATGAGCAGAGGCTGAATCAGCTGCGCGCATGGATCCTGGAGTGCGAACGAGTGTTCGTTGCTTACTCAGGAGGAGTGGACAGCACACTTGTTGCTGCCATTGCCCGGGAACAGCTTGGCGACTGCGCGTGTGCCATCACGGGTGTGTCGCCTTCGCTTGCTCCTCATCTGCTGGCTGAAGCGCGTCAGCAGGCGCACTGGCTGGGAATCAGCCACCGCGAAGTGGAAACCAGGGAGCTCGAAGACCCCGCCTACAGCAGCAACCCCACGGATCGTTGTTATGCCTGTAAACGGGAGCTGCACAGCCATCTCGCTCCCATTGCTGAGGCTGCCGAAGGCGCGAGGGTGCTGGATGGTGTGAATCTCGATGACCTCGGCGATCATCGGCCTGGCCTGCAGGCGGCCAGTGAAGCAGGGGTGGGCTCTCCGCTGGCGGATCTGCAGATTGACAAGTCCTGCGTGCGACGACTGTCGAAGGCGATGGGATTTCCCTGGTGGGACAAGCCAGCTCAGCCTTGCCTCGCCTCCAGGTTCCCCTATGGGGAAGCCATCAGCCATGACCGCCTGAGACAGGTTGGTCAAGCCGAAGCTTGGTTGATCAAACGGGGCTTCTCCCGCGTCAGAGTTCGCTCCCAGGGCCTTTCCGCTCGGATCGAGGTTCCTGCGGAGCGGCTCGCTGAATTGCTGGCTCCTGATCTCAGGGTGCCCCTGGTTCAGGCCATGCTTGACATCGGCTTCACCAGTGTGAGCCTCGATCTGGAAGGGTTGGTGAGCGGAAAGCTCAACCGGGTCATACCCGGTTGAGAACCCATTCAGCCGGCCTGGATGCTCGGTGTTCGTTCAGCTTCAGCCATTGCCGCAGGTGTTTCACGCAGAAAGCTGCGCATGGCATGGCTTGCTGCTCCAAGCTCCTGCCTGAGGTGCTCGCAGGCTGATTCGGGCATGGTGTGATCGCCGCAGGTGAACACATCCACGGCGGCATAACCGTTTTCCGGCCAGGTGTGGATTGAGATGTGCGACTCAGCCAGAAGGGCGAGTCCGGTCACACCCTGTGGCTCGAATCGGTGGGTGATGAGGTTGAGAAGAGTGGCACCAGCACGTTTCGCTGCCATCGTGATGGTGGTTCTCAGGAAGGCTTCGTCGTTGAGCTTGCGCTGATCGCAGCCGTAGAGCTCAAGGATGCAATGTTTGCCCACCATGTCAGTCGCATAAGCCTGATTGGGGCTTGGGGCTGAAGCGGTCAAAGCGAGGTCCCATCCCGGGTTGGGATGCAGGCAGGACAGGGTCTGCTCCATCAGGGCATCAAGGCAAAGGGCTCCAGACCCTAGCTTTTTCTCATCCCGTTTCTCAAGTGATCAGCGTTGAGAATCTGCGAACGCTGCTGCCATTGCCCTTCGAAGGCATCCAGGTGCGTTGCGCTCACCAGGCATTGATGGGAATCTCCCACGGCTTCCAGCAGGGTGAGCTGGCGGCGTGGATCCAGTTCCGCCAGCACGTCATCCAGCAGCAGCAGAGGTGGATGACCACACAGTTCCCCGACCAATTCCAGTTCCGCCAGTTTCAGTGCCAGCACCACGGTGCGCTGCTGACCCGCAGAGCCGAAGCGGCGAGCGGCAGTGCCATTGAGCATCAGGTCGATTTCGTCGCGGTGGGGGCCCACCCTGCAGCTACCCAGCCTTTCCTCTTCCGGCCGCTGACGCTGCAGTTGCGCTTCGATGGACAGCCTCCAGGCTTCCTCGGCCTCTTCCCCTTCCAGCACGCTTCCAGGGGTGTAGCGCAGTTCCAGCTGCTCATGCCCCTGGCTGAGACGTTGCTGCCAGGCTGCCGCGAGGGGCTCCAGTCGTGCCAATGCACGGCGGCGGCGGCGATGAATGCGTGTACACACCAGTGCCATCTGGGTGTCGAAGCTGTCCAATAAGACCCTCTGCTCCAAGGATGTGCCGAGGCCACCGCGTCTCCAAAATTGGCTGCGTTGTCGCAGCAGGCGGTTGTAGCGACCGATCAGGTCGCCATAGACAGGTTCGAGCTGCAACACGACCCGATCGAGCCACTGGCGCCTCAGTGCTGGCTCTCCACGCACCAGATGCAGATCCAGAGCGCTGAATCCAACACAACGCAGCGGCCCGATCAGATCCATCTGACGTTGCAGCACCTTGCCGTTGCGACGTGCCTGTCGACCTCCCCGGCGCCGCAGTTCGAGCTCCACCACATCCTCATCCGCGCAGGTGGCCCTGAGCAGAGCGCGGGAGGCATCCCAGTGGATCAGATCCGCATCCTGGCTGGATCGATGGGAGCGAAGGCTGCCCAGCAGTTCGACCGATTCGAGCAGGTTGGATTTCCCTACACCGTTGCTGCCGATCACCAGCAGACGGGGCGCATCCATCACCAGCTGCAGGTTGCAGTGGTTGCGGAACTCCTGCAGTTCGAGCCGGAGAAGCCGAATCGGTCCGGGTGCGGTGTGTGGTTAAGGTAACTGGAGCGTGGTTGTTCTCCCAGCCGCCGCGTGGGCATGTAGCTCAGTTGGATAGAGCATCAGATTCCGGTTCTGAGGGTCGGGGGTTCGAGTCCCTCCATGCTCGTGTTCAGAAAGGTCGACCGGTCATCGCAGCCGCAGACCCATGGCTCTTATCCCGCCTGGATCAAGAATGAATCCGCGTGATTTGAGAGCATCCATTGCCTGGGCAGGTGCCGCAATCGAAATGCTGCATCCAGGTAGATCTCTGCGCAGACAGGCCAGTGAACGGTGAACCAGCACCGCCAGCAATCTGGATTGATCAGGTCCAGCAGCGGCTGCCAGGTTCCAGAGATTGGCATTCAGCGCCTGATCACTGGTGGCTCTGACGAAGCCCACAAGCCGTTGCTCCTCACTGTCCAGGATGCTCAGGTGCCAGATGCTGCGTTGCAGCGCAAGCGGCCAGCGTTCCACGGGGTGGGGTTGATCGCCGCAGTCTTCGAGCAGGGCATTGATGCTGGCCCCATCAGGAACGAACTCCATGCTCGCGCGGTAGCGCTCCGGGAGCCGTGGAACGGCGGCCTGTTGGCGAAAGGGAAGCAGTGCCACTCAACCGGTGTTGCGCATGCCGGCAGCGATGCCGTTGATGGTGAGCAGGGCTCCACGCAGAAGCTCGCTGCGGCTGTAGGTCCGGCCGTCGCCATCGCTAGGAAACTCGCTCATGGGGGGCTGACGGTTCTGATCACGCAGACGTTTGAGCAGTGCGACCTGCAGGAAACCCAGTGGGACGATCGTGCGGTTACGCAGGTTCACCGACAGCTGCAGTGCAGGGTCTGCATCCAGCAGCCTTTCCTGTCGGGTGATCTCCAGAACCAGGCTGCGGGTGAGTGTGTATTCATCGGCGATCGTCGTGTAGATCCGTTCAAAGGCATCGCGATGGTTTGAACTGCCAAGGCTGGTCACGTAGTGGCGGGCCAGATCGAGATCGACTTTGGAGAGTGTCATCTCTACTTTGGAAATCAGCATCCGGAAGAAAGGCCAGCGCTGGTGAAGGGTGCGCAGCAACGTCATCTGCTCCGGGTCAGCTTGCAGTTCCTCACTGAGAGCTGTGCCCACACCGAACCAGCTGGGCAGCAGGAATCGGCTCTGGGTCCAGCCGAACACCCAGGGGATCGCACGCAGGCTGGACAGGTCCCTGGCACCCGATTTGCGCCGTGCCGGACGACTGGAGATCTGCAGTTTGCTTATTTCTTCAATCGGAGTCACCTGTTCGAAGAAGGCCACCAGGTCGGGATTGTCATGCACCAGGGCCCTGTAGTGGCGGCGTGAGCATTTCGCTAGTCGAGCCATCAGCTCGTTCCAGCTCGGTGTGGCGTCCAGCTGATTGGTCACCAGGCTGTTCTGGACCACTGCTGTGGTGACCGTTTCAAGGTTGTAAAGAGCCAGCTCAGGCAGGCTGTACTTGGAGGCCAGCACTTCGCCCTGCTCGGTGATTTTGATGCGTCCCTGGAGTGTGCCGCTCGGTTGGGCCAGGATCGCCTGATATGCCGGGCCACCGCCTCTGCCGACGGAACCTCCACGGCCGTGGAACAGTCGCAGCACCACGCCATTGCGTGCCGCCAGATCCTGCAGTGCAATCTGAGCCTTGTGAATTTCCCAGTTGCTGGACAGGAAGCCTGAATCCTTGTTGCTGTCGGAATACCCCAGCATCAGTTCCTGGAGCGGCAGCCCCTGGCTGCCAACGCGAGGCAGGAGGTTTCTGTAGAGCGATGTCTGGAACAGCTCTCCCATCACGTCGGGGGCTCGTTGCAGATCTTCCACCGTTTCGAACAGAGGAACCACCAGCAGATCGGCATGGCCGGAGGAAGGATCCACGAGGCCGGCTTCCTTGGCCAGCAGCAGCACCTCCAGCAAGTCGGAAACGCTGTGACTCATGGAAATCACGTAAGTACGACAGATACGGCTGCCGACTTCGTCCTGAAGCCGATGCAGCATTCGGAACACATCCACGGTTTCTGCTGTGGTGGCTGACCAGTCCACGGCAGGAGGAATCAGCGGGCGGCGTGTCTGCAGCTCCTGCAGCAACCAGTTCACGCGCTCCTGCTCATTCAGATCTCCATAGGCCTGCTCTGGATTGAGATATCGGCTGAGTTCATCCAGTGCGTCACTGTGACGCGTGCTCTCCTGACGGATATCGAGACCCGCAAGCGAGAAGCCATAGATGTGAACCTGGGTGAGCAGGGTGTCGAGGGGTTCGCAGCTGAGATCAGTGCTGACCAGGCTTGTTCGGATCAGTTCAAGATCACTGCGGAATTCGGCCACCGACCCGTAATGCAGGGCTTCGCTTGGTTGACTCTCGGGGGCAAACGGCTGGGGGCTCTCAGCCGGAGCCCGCCATCCGGCGTCTGCCAGCTGATCGTTTCTCAACTTTGTGAGACGCAACCGTTCGAGCATGAAGCTCATCTTCAGTCGGTAGGGCTCGAGGCGATAGCGGGTGGCTCGCTCCTCGTAGACCTCCGGGAAGCGAAACCGATCCATTTCCAGTGATTCCAGCAGGGAAGCACTCACCTGACTCCACTGCATCGAGATGCTGAGCTGGTCTCGCAGGCTCTGGACGGCACTGATGTAGCGGTCCAGCATCAACTGTCGCTGATAACACGCTGTCCGCCAGGTGATGTCTGTGGTGACGGAGGGATTTCCATCGCGATCAGACCCGACCCAGGAACCGAAGGTGCAGAACGACGGCGGAGGCAGCTGCACATCGGGATAACTGCTGGAGAGTGCGTTGGTCAGGCGGCGACGCAGTTGCGGCATCGCATCGAACAGAACCTGCTGGAAATAATGCAGGGCGTAATCGACCTCATCGAGCACTGATGGTTTGAATTGGTGTAGTTCATCCGTGCGCCACCAGAGCCGGATCTCCTCTTCAAGCTGAAGACGGATGCTGTCCGCTTCACGTGGACTGGTTTCTGATGCGGTTTCCAGTTGTTGCAGGAGGCTGGCAACACGTCGCTGCTTGTGCCTCACCGTGTGACGCACGATTTCCGTGGGATGGGCTGTGAACACCAGTCGGATGTCGAGCTCCTGAAGCAGCGTCTCCAGTTGTGCGGGAGGCACGTTGAGGCGCCGCAGGCGCTCAAACAATTCACTGAATGTGGCGGGCTCTGTCTGGGTTGCCAGTGGTGGAGTAAAGGGATCGACCTGCTCAGCCAGTTCCTGTGAGCGGACGATGCTTTCGAGGTAGCTGTCCTCCTCAATGCGCTGCTCGAGGATATTGACAAGCTGGAAATACAGGGAAAAGGCTCTGGCGGCTGCAATGGCTTCCGAAAGGTCCATGTCTCGAATCAGCGAGACCACGGAATCCGAGCTGACAGCGCTGGGTTCCGGTAAGGCCGGGTCACTGAGCTGCTTCATGCGCAGCAGGCGCTCTGCCTGTTCGGCAGGGCATTCGCTGCGCAGCACGGTCTGCCACAGATCCTCCACCAGGGCCAGGCGCTGCTGCAGCAGATGGCCATTGCCGGATGTCTCCTGCACCGCAGCCCTGGGCTGATCGCTCGCAGGAATCATTGCGGGGGAGGAGGACATTGAAGGTGGGTCGGGATCTGGAGTCGTCATGATCATCCCAAAGTGCGCTCGGCCGGTGTGCAAACCCCACGCATCTCTTCCTCTCGCATGGCCGTGATGCTCTCGCGAAGCACCGATTCGATGCTTTCCCCAGAATCGATGCTCTGCAGCCATCGCATGGCCTGATTGCCGTTTTGCAGGACGGCTGCCAGTGGATCGAGTTGCTGCTTAAGTCCAAGCTCCTGAGCCAGCGGCGTCACACTGTCGATCAGCTGTTCCAGCCAGTCTCTGCAGAAGCGTTCGCGTCCGTCGCGCCAGTTGTGCAGCGTGGCCTCAAGACTGGATCGGGCCGCGGCGCGATCGTTGCTCATGCTGAGCTCTTCCAGTTGCTGAAGATTGAGTGCACTGTCCCGTAGGGGGTCATGCTGCTCGGGATCTCGCAGCACCTGCTGCACACGCAGTTCCAGAAGAGTGGTTACCGCAATCAGCACCTCGGGGTCGGTGATCAGATCGCAGATGCGCAGCTCGAGACGATTCAGTCGCTGCGGACGATCCGGTCCGTTCGGTCGCACGGAAGTCCAGAGGTGACGGACGTTGTGCATGGCACCGGCCTGAATCTGTTGATTGGTCCAGGAGATGAAGTGCTGGTGGTCGAGGAAAAGAGGAACCCGGGCCGGTGTGAGCGGGAACTGGAGCCAGCGTTGGGAATGTGCTCCGGTGATGCGGCCGTTAAGGAAGGGTGAGCTGGCACTCAGAGACAGCAACAGAGCCGCTTCGCAGCGCACAAGCCGCAAAGCGGCAAACAGTTCGGCTGGATTGGCGATCCCCAGATTGATATGGATGCTTGCTGTCACCACGGCCGTGCCGTAGGTGGCTTCGATCAGTGAGTGATAAGTGTTCTCAGGGTCTGAGCGCTCAAAACGGTCGGTGTCTCCGAGGCTGAGGGTGCTGCCAGGCAGCAGGGTGAGACCCTGCTCCATCAGCCAGTGACGCAGCCGGCGACGAGGTGACAGCAGTGCTTCCGGAATTGCGTCGTAATCCGCCAGCGGATCGGTCACGTATTCGAGATTTCGGTGATCCGGTTCAGTGACGAAGCCCTGCAGTTCCCTTTGGGCACGGGCTGCGATGCCGACATTGCGTCCATCGGGCCGGCCGGTGAACAGCTCGACTTCAAAACCTTTGAGCAATCGGTTGCGGGTCATGCCCCGACGTCCTCAAGACAGCCCAGTGCTGTGAGCATTCCTCGTGCCTTATTGAGAGTTTCCTGAAACTCGGCCTCGGGCTGGGAGTCGGCCACAATCCCTGCTCCGGCCTGCACCTGCAGGGTCCAGCCGCCCCCGGCTCGGGGTCTCACCACCATGGTGCGGATGGTGATGGCCGTGTTGAGTGCTCCGGCCAGGTCCACCGAGCCGTAGACCCCGGAGTAGGGGCCACGGGCTTCGGGTTCCAGGTCGTGGATGAGCTGCATTGCCCGGATCTTGGGAGCTCCGCTCACAGTCCCTGCCGGGAAGGAGGCCATCAACAAATCCCAGATGTCCTTGCCAGGGGCAAGACGGCCCTCCACTTCGCTCACGATGTGCATCACGTGGGAATAACGCTCGATCACCATTAATTCGCGTACAGAGACCGAACCGGGAGTGCATACCCGACCGAGGTCATTGCGCCCCAGGTCAACGAGCATCACGTGTTCGGCGCGCTCCTTGGGGTCGGCGAGCAGGTCGGCCTCGAAGTTCCTGTCCTCAACGGGATTTCTGCCTCGGGGCCTTGTGCCGGCAATCGGCCGCAACACCGTGCGGATCCCACCCTGATCCGGTTCCGCTTTCACCATCACCTCTGGGCTGGAGCCGATCAGCTGCCAGTCTCCGAAGTCGAAAAACGCCATGTACGGAGAGGGGTTGATCATCCGCAGACTGCGATAAAGATCCAGCGGTGGATGGTTGACATCAGCGCTGAGCCGCTGACTCACCACCAGCTGGAAGGCATCACCGGCAGCGATGTGGTCACGTGCCTGATCCACCGCCTGATGGAAATCCTCCCGGGTTCGGTTACTTCTGGTTTCTGGAGTTGCACCTCGGTCTGGCCTCCAGTTGAGAGGTCGCACGGGTGGCAAGGGAGCTGCCATGCGTTCGCGCAGCGTGTTGATGCGCGCCATCGCGCCTTCCCAGGCCTCTTCAGGGCTGGTGGCTGCATTGTGCTGTCCGCTCAGATCCCCGTATGCAACAGCGGTGATCAGGCGTTTGACCTGGTCGAAGATCAGGATGCTGTCCATCAGCATCCACAATCCATCGGGGGGACCATCGGCGATCGAGGGGTGCACGGGAACGCTGGGCTCGATCCAGCGGATCAGCTCGTATCCCCACATTCCATAAAGCTGCCCCAGCGGAGGAAGTCCGGGAAGAGTCGCCGGTTTGTAAGGCTCCAGACAGCTTCTCAGGCAATCGAAAGGGTTTCCGCTGAAAGTCTCACACTGGCTGTCCCTCCAGATGCGCTTCAGACCATCGCGACCTGCTGACAATGTCCAGAGGGGGTCGCAGGCCACCACACTCCAGCGGCCCAGTGTCTCGCCGCCTTCAACGGATTCGAGCAGAACACCAGGTGGACGTTGATCACCGACCTTCAACCAGGTCGTTAGTGGTGTCTCCAGATCCGCAGGCCAGCTGCTGGCCACAGGAATCATGGTTGCGCCTGATTCAGCGGCTTCCAGAAAGGCTTTGCGGTCGGGACTGAGCATGAAGAAGTCGTCGAAACCGACCGCCGACCATCATGCCGCTCAACAGAACGACGCGATGGGTCCAGGGGCAGAGGAGATCAGGTGTCGAACGTGTCGCGGCCACTGAACTTGATCTTGGCAGGATTGGTGTTCTGACCGATCCGGCGGGGGTTGTGGCCCACCATGGCACGCCCCTCGTTCACTTTCTCAGGGAAGACACCGTCCTTGGGATGCAGGAATTCTGTGTCTCCACCGGGGTAGATCCGGTAGATCTTGTAGTCCTCGATGCGTGGCTTGAATTTGGTGCGCAACTGGGTGCCGAGAGCCAGACACTGCTCCTTGCGTGCGAAATACATGATGTTTTCGCCGGTGTTCATCACGGCCGCGCCCCCGGTTGGGAGCTCGAAAACCTGATCGGTTTTGCTGCTCCAGGTGATCGCGTATTTCTCTTCGGTCTCAGCGGAATTGAGCAGACCACCGGTGCTTCCGATGTACTGGGGAAGCTGTCCTGTCAAAGGAGTTGATGTCATGGCTGTCCTGAGGAAGTCCGCATGCCGATCTGCTTGGAAAGTAGCAAATGATTCGGCTCTGATTTGGTGATCCGATCTGGACCTTCACACCCGTCAACAATGATCGGCGATCGGGAAGAACACCGTCAGCCCGCGGTCCCGGCGCTGGGTAAGGCGACCGCCCAGGCGTTCAAGCAGTCGACGGGTTGCCGTCTGGCTCAGCTGCAGTCCACCGGTGCTGGTGTTCCAGCTGAGCACGGGCCCCAGGCTTTCCTGGGACACGTTGTCAGTGTCCGCCACCGTGGTGGAGAGCTGGTCAGGCGTTCTGCTGAGAATCTGCAGCTTCAGGCGGGCGCCTGCCGGTTGAAGGGTCAGCTCCAGGCTGCTTCCCGCCGGCAGGCTGCGGCTGCAGCGATCAATCAGTCCGCCAAGCATGGGCTCCAGTCGACCTGGGTCGCTCAGTACGGGTGGAAGTCCACACGCCAGGCTCAGCTCAAGATGCAGGCCACGGCGTTGCAGCTGTTGTTCCCATCCTGGTGCCAGTAGGTTCAGCATCGCTCCAAGGTCGGTGCGAGCCAGCACGGATGAACTTTGAGGCTGTCGTTGCAGTTCAGCCGCCTGAAAAATCAGCCCGAACCGGTCGATCTGCTCACTGCATTCCGTGTCGATCTGCTGCAGTCGACCAAGCACCTGCTGGGGTAGGTCACGGCGGCGCAGCAGGGAGCGGATCAAGGTGCGGATGGTGGCCAAGGGAGTTCGCACTTCATGCGTGATGGCCTCCAGCAGCGACAGTTCCGCATCCTCATCCCCTTGATCATTTGCAGACTGTGGAGGAGGTGGCGGGCATTTGGATCCCTGTGCGGTCTGCAACATGACTGTGGGTGCCATCCCTGCCAGCCGCTCCGCCAGGCGGGGCCAGAAGCGTGTGGCGAGATCGGTGCTGCTCTGCAAGGGGCCGAGTTGTCGAACCGCCTGTTGCAGTCCGTCGGCCTGCTCAGGTGCATCTAGGCGCAGACGCTGTTCAACCAGTGTCAGAGCCTGGCCAAGAATGTCGGGTTCGCTGCGCATCAATAGCTGCCGCTGTCCCTCTTCGCCATGGAGGGCCAGGGCCACCTGCAGCTGGCTTGTGATCACGATCAGCAGTGGATCGTGACTGTCTGACTCTCTTAGGGGTAGGCGCTGGAAGTGCTCGTTGGAAGTACTCGCTGGCAAAGGGGTTTTTCTGGCGTTGAGACGATCCGGTGGGAGCAGGGTTGACCGCTCTGCAGCACTCAAGACATCAAGAGCCTCAGGCGCCCAGACCCAGCCCTGAAAGCGCTGCAGCAGATCGGGCGCATAGAGGGCCGGAAGGGGGGCCGCTAGCCAGATGCCTGCAGCGGACTTGTCCTGGATCTCCAGCAAATCCTGCAGCACTTCCAATCCCCCCCACCACAGACGTCTGGCATTGGCATCGCTGGCCTGGCCGGTGGGAACTCCCGTGGCCATGCAGGCCTGAATTGACTGCAGCAGCGGTGTGGAGTCCTTCAACGGATCAGAGCTCGTCTTGATCGCCTTGCCACAGACAGGCAGAGACCAAGGGCAATGAAATTCACCACCATGGCGCTGCGTCCGTAGCTCATGAAGGGCAGTGGAATTCCAGTCACAGGCCCAAGGCCGATGGTCATGAAGATGTTCACCACAACCTGGAACATCAACATCGTGGCGACGCCGATCACCACAAGCGATTCAAAGTCAGTGCGAGCTTTCCCCGCCACCTGAAGCATCCGCCCCATCAGTAGTGCGAAGCCGACCACGACCAGAATTGTGCCCAAGAATCCCAACTCTTCCCCCAGTGCACTGAATATGAAATCGGTGTGCTGCTCAGGGATGAAGCGCAGCTTGGTGAGTTGTCCCTGGAGTAGGCCAGTGCCGAACAGGCCACCGGAACCAATCCCCACAGTGCTCTGAAGGAGGTGATAGCCACCACCCAAAGGGTCCTTGGTGGGGTCAAGAAAGAGCACAAGGCGATCGCGCTGGTAATCCTGCAGACCGTTTTCCCAGAGCCAGGGCGTCACCAGTGCAGCTGCGCTCTGCACCGCCAGGACCAGAGCAAGCGCAACCTTTTTCCAGGGAAGGGATCGGTAGGCGATGCCAAGGGTGAGTGGGATCCAGGCGGTGAGTCCCCAGGGGAACAGTCCAGCGAGCAGGGCCGTGATCAGGGGGGAGAGCAGCAGAACCAGCCACTCGAAAGGCATCCCAGACCAATACAGCATCGTTAACAGCAGCGCCCCGAACACCAGTGATGTGCCCAGGTCGGGCTGGATGAACACCAGTAGCCAGGGGAGTGAAATCACGCCCAGCGGCCTGAGAAGATCCACCGGGCGTTCAACGGGGTGTCGATCCAGGACCGCTGCCAGCAGCAGGATGGCCGCCAGCTTCGCGAATTCGGAGGGTTGGACGTGCACGCCTCCAATGCTGATCCAGCGTTGGGCACCCAGAGCGGTGGTGCCGATCATTCGAACGGCGATGAGGCTGATCACTGTGAGACCGTAAATAGGGATCAGCAGGGGGCGCAGTCGCAGTAATGACAGCCGTGCCAGCAGCAGTGCGATGCCCACACCAACACCGGCCGTGATCCAGTGGTGATACCAGTCGGCGTAATCGGCCTGACGTTGTGTACTGGCGATCAGAATTCCAGCCACGGCGACCATGGCCAGGGGAATACCCCAGAGAATCCAGTCCCGCTCTCGTCCACGACCCCGTCGTTTGCCAGGTCTTCTGAATACAGGTTGTCTGCTGAGGCCGACTCCGGAAACCATGCTCAGGCTTCGTTGGTCACCATGGGTGAGAGACGATCAGCCAGCGCCAGAAATGTCTTGGCGCTGACTGAGTCGGGCTTGGACAGCGTGATCGGTCTGCCCTGATCTCCACCTTCCTGAACAGGCATCTCCATGGGAACTTGGGCCAAAAGTGGGACGTCGAAGGCATCGGCCAGAGTCTGTCCACCGCCTGATCCGAACAAGGCATATCGCCGATCGGGCTGGTCAGGCGGAATGAATGCGCTCATGTTTTCGACCACACCAAGCACTGGGATGCTCATCTGGCGGAACATGGCCAGTCCGCGTCGCGCATCCTGAAGGGCCACCTGCTGGGGGGTGGTCACGATCACCACGCCCGCCATGGGAACGGCCTGGGCCAGTGACAATTGCGCATCTCCGGTGCCCGGAGGCAGGTCAACCACCAAGACATCGCGCTCTCCCCACTGCACTTGATAAAGAAACTGGCGAATGATCCCGTTGAGCATGGGTCCACGCCAGATCACGGGCTGGTTCTCTTCAATCAGCAGACCCATGGACACCATGGCAACGCCGCAGGTCTCGATCGGCTGCATGCACTGGTTGTCTCCGCTGCCGCTCACCTCGGGCGTGCGGTCAGCCACACCGAGCATGGTTGGAGCGTTGGGGCCGTAGATATCGGCGTCCAGAAGACCCACCTTCAGACCGCGCACGGCCAATGAACAGGCCAGATTCACCGCCACTGTGCTCTTGCCGACGCCACCCTTGCCGCTGCTGACAGCGATCACATGGCGGACCCCTGGGATCGACTGTCGTTCGGCGACCTGGCCGTGGCCTGCCTGTCCGATTCCTCCCTGGGAGGGTGGTTGACCCAGTTCGATCTGGACATCGTCAATGCCCTCGAGTTGCAGGAGTCGCTGCCTTGCACCGCTCACAATCTGATCACGCTGGTTCTGGGCGAATCCAGGCAGGTTCAGCCGGATCACAGCCCGTGGAGGGACCACCCGCACCTGGTCGAGCCAACCGAGATCCAACAGAGAACGGTCACTGCCCGCATCGCGGAGGTCGCTGAGCGCCTGAGTGGCCTGTTCCGCAGTGGTCATGCGTCCCATTCGTTGGCTGGATCCTAGGGGCGCTTTTCCATGACAGTCCTTCACACGGACTTGTCGGAGACGGTGCTGGGCTGAAATGGTCGAGAGTTCACCGACAGTGTCGACCATGGTCCGTTCCCTGCTTAAGCGTCTGAAGGGCCGGATGCTCGGGGCAGTGCCCTCGTCGCCTGCGGCTATTTCCGGAGAGCGTCCCCCCGCCGACTCCCGCGAGCGTGCCCGTGCGCTGGTGATGGGTCTTCAGGATGAGATCTGTTCAGGCCTGGAAAAGATCGATGGTGTGGGCAGGTTTCAGGAGGAGAGCTGGGATCGGCCTGAAGAAGGCGGTGGTCGTTCCCGCGTGATGCGTGAAGGCCGCATCTTCGAGCAGGGGGGTGTGAATTTCTCCGAGGTGCACGGCAAGGAACTGCCACCCTCAATCCTCAAACAGCGGCCCGAGGCCAAAGGGCATCCATGGTTTGCCACCGGCACCTCCATGGTTCTGCATCCCAGAAATCCATTTGTTCCGACGGTGCATCTCAACTACCGCTATTTCGAAGCTGGACCGGTCTGGTGGTTCGGAGGTGGTGCCGATCTCACGCCCTACTACCCCTTCCTTGAGGATGCCCGCCATTTTCATCGCAGCCACCGACAGGCCTGTGATTCAGTCGACGAGCGTCTCTACCAGGTGTTCAAGCCCTGGTGTGATGAGTACTTCTTCCTGAAGCATCGCCAGGAGACGAGGGGGATCGGCGGCATCTTCTACGACTACCAGGATGGTTCTGGTCGTCTTTACCGAGGCCAGGATCCAGAGGGCCCAGCGGCCCGCAAAGCGGCTGAGATCGGTTCAGTGAATCTCTCCTGGCAGCAGCTGCATGATCTGGCGAAGGCCAATGGAACGGCATTCCTTCCCGCCTACACACCGATCGTCGATAAGCGCAATGGCCTCTCCTACGGAGACCGTGAGCGTCAGTTCCAGTTGTATCGACGCGGGAGGTACGTGGAATTCAATCTTGTCTGGGATCGCGGAACGATCTTCGGATTGCAGACCAATGGCCGCACTGAATCGATCCTGATGTCTCTGCCACCCCTGGCCCGCTGGGAATACGGTTATCAGGCCGAAGAGGGGTCTCGCGAGGCTCTTCTCACCGATTTGTTCACCCGCCCACAACATTGGTTCGATGATCTGTCGCTTGAGGAACGCTGTCGTCCGCATCAGGCGGTGAACTGAGCTTCCGGGTTGCTGGGGCTTCCCCGATGCCCAGCTCGATGGCTTCAACGATGCGAAGGGCCAGTGCTGCGACGACCGCATTGCGGCTTTGCGGATCCCGCAGCTTTCGCTCCAGCTGTCCCTCCAGTTTGCCGATCTCGAGAATGCTGATGCCTCGTCTGGGCGCGCCCAGGCCTCCTCGGAAGTTCAGCGGATAGCGCCCGAAGTTCAGGGCCAGGCTCTCATCAATTCTCGTTGCTGGACTGCGCAGGTTGGGGATCAGGCCTGAGCCGACGCCGTGGTTGCCATAGGCATCGAAATGGATCTCCAGGGCGTAGCCACCGGCATCGTGGTGGCGTCGCCCCACCGACCAGTTGGTGCGTGGATCGTCTTCGTTGCGAATGGTCAGTTGATCCGGTTCATAGGAGCGGATGTTGAGTCCGCGAGCCTGCCCTGTTCTCACGACTGCATCACGAACGCGCCGATTCCAGAACAGTTCATCGCGCATGTGTGGATTCATGGGGCGGGCTCCTCCACGGTCAACGGCGGCTCCCGAGGTTCCGGCACCTTCGATCCCCTGGGAGTCGCCATGGCCTGCAAGAACCAGAATCTCCTTGTCCTCTGAGGTTGTTGCCCTGCCCATCCAGCTGGCTGACAACGTGACTCTGACACCGGTGAGAGGGTCTTCCTCCTGGGGATGTGGTGCTTTGGCGGCGGTTGCTATCACGACTGACAGGATCAGTCCCGCGACCAACAGTGCTGGGGTCAGCGCCAGCCGTCGCGGAATCACGTCAGATCGGAGATGTCAGCAATGCGCCGTCGCTGGCCAGTTCCAGCGGATCGGCAAGGGCGAGCTCGAGGGCGATGAGCTCATCGCGATGGGCACGCAGTCGCAGTGTGCTGCCTTCGCCTACGTCGGGTTCGATCAGGCGGATCTGAATCTCTTCCACGCGTCTTGCGCGTCGGGCGTAGATCCAACCAGCCAGGGGGCCGAGGGCGGCAATTACCAGAGGCCACCAGTTCAGAGATGGGTTCATCTGTCGCACGACCAGGCCAAGGCTGCCAGCGCCGACAGTACCCAGCAGTGAAAGTAGGATTGCCAGAGGGATACTGCTGTCCACCTGGCCCCTGTACTCCAGCAGGCAGCGATCAGCGTCCCCGCCCAGCTGGCTCCACCCCCGTTGCTTCAACCAGGCATCGAGGCCGTTCAGCACTTCCACAGGAGGCCGGGGTGATCGAACCTCCACAACAGTGGTTCGATCCTTGCTGGCAGCTCGCAGAAAGAAAATCAGGCCGATCCCCAGCAGGGCAGTGAGCAGCAGAGTGGACGTCTGGGGGGATGGCATCCGCTAGCTGCTGCCCGAACAGTGAGTCCGTTCTAAGTGGTCAGTGGATCGTGTTCATGAAGCCAGCGGCTCCAGGGTTCCATGAGGCGTTCCGCCTGCCCTCTGGCCTCTTGATGCAGATGCAGCATGCGGCGGGGGCGACCTCTGCTTGGACAGCGCTTGGTGTAGGAATCGAGCATCTCCTGCTGCTCCAGAAAATCGACGGCCTGATGCAGCACCGTTTCGGAGAGACGCAGCTTGGGATGATCACTCTGCAGGCGCTGAAGCAGTCCTGAGGGGTAGCTGTCGTTTTGCAGCAGGCAGTCCAAAACCCAGCAGACGGCCAGCTCGAGATCCAGGAAGAGCGGGGGGGGCTGTCGGAAATAGTGTTCGATGTCTGCCAAACAGGAGCGCGTTGGTTTGCGTTGAGTGAGCATGAAAACAAGCTGTCTCAATTTTGTCTAACCCGGTCTCGTTCTGATTTTCAAGCGGTCAGTTAAAACTCGCTCCATCGCTTACTGAGGTCAGAGTGGTGGTTGGCTGTAGTCCCTTGCTTCTCCTCCATGGCTGAGATCCCCAATGAGCCCTGTGCCTTTGCAGTCTTTGACGGAGACCTGGATCAGGACTGGCATGACCGCTTTGTGCAGGCGAAGGCCCTCGCGGTCGACACCGAGGCCATGGGTTTGATTCACGGTCGTGACCGACTCTGTCTGGTGCAGATCTGCGACGACAGGGACCAGGTTGCCTGCATTCGCATTGGTCTCGGCCAGGCAGAGGCCCCTCGGCTGAAGGCTCTCATGGAGTCGCAAGCCATTGAGAAGGTGTTCCACTTCGCCCGGTTTGATGTGGCGGCATTGGCCACTGGGCTGGCTATTCGAGTCAATCCAGTGTTCTGCACCAAGGTGGGCAGTCGACTGGCTCGCACCTATACCCCGCGGCATGGTCTCAAGGATCTGGTCATGGAGCTGGTCGGGGTTGAACTGGATAAACAGGCCCAGAGCAGCGATTGGGGCAGGGCTGACGAGTTGAGCGACGCCCAGCTGGCCTACGCCGCTAACGATGCCCGTTATCTGCTCCCCGCACGCCGCCAGCTGGAGGTGATGTTGCGGCGAGAGGGGCGTTGGGAGCTGGCGCAGCGTTGCTTCGCGTGCGTTCCGGTGATGTCTGATCTTGACCGTTTCCGCTTCGTCAACACCTTCGAACACTGAGTGGATTCAGTCTTCGAGCATGAAGTGTTGATCAATGGGCTCAGCCTCCAGCAGCGTGTCCAGGTTGCTGCCTGTTGAGCTCTGAGCCTGTTCGGCTTTTGCTGCGTCAAGAAGGCTTGTTGCCACGGCTTTCCGGGTTTCGAGATCCCGAGCACCATCCTTTGCCGCTTGCTGGTCGACCCGCCTGCGTGCTGAGGCCTGGCTGATGCTGAGCAGACTCGCCAGTTCCGCGCAAAGCCTCAGATAGTCGCGGTCCTGAATGGCGGCCATGGCGGTGGGAAGGAGATCCTTCGTTCTGAAGTGAAACCCAGTATCAGCGGTCGGGTGCGAGCTGGCCGATCACCTCCCGGGCAATGGCTTCGCTGCCGCCGGACGGGCCCATTCTCTGACGACCCATGCGTCCCATCTCCTGTCGCAGCAGAGGGTCATGAAGAAGCTGGGCCAGACGGTGGCCCAGCTCCTCTTCTGATCGACAGGTGCGGACGGCCCCGCCCAGCAGTCTGCTTTGCCTTTCTGCGAACCCATGGGTGAACTGTGGACCGCGACCTGGCAAGGACAGGGCTGGGATTCCCATCCCCACCATCTGTTCAGTCGCTGTGCCGGCGGTGGCAACACCCGCTTCCGCCCAAGCCACCCAGCGCTGGAATCGCCCTGGGCCAATCAGTAGAAGCACTGGTCCATGCACCCAGCATTCAGCCGTTTCGAGAGCGCTGCTTGGAGGAGGGCAGTTACGGAATCCCAGACCTCTGAGCAGTTCACCCAGCTCGTGCTGAAGGGGTGAGGAGCCAAGGGCTGCCAGAACGGCCAGAGGAACTGGGCTAGGCATCTGCATCAGTCCGCTGATCAGGCGGCGAAAGTTGTGCAATGCCTCCGGCATTCGGCTGCCGCACAGCAGCAGGATGCGCCGGCATCGCTCCAAACAGGCTGGTGGTGGCGACGGAGCCAGACCATCCATCATCGGGTTTCCGGGGCTGCTGGCGTTGACGCCATGGCGGCGAAGCCCCCGAGCTGTGAGACGGTCACGCATGGCAACCAGGCGGCACGATCGCAATTTCATCAGCTGCCATTCCCACGGGTCCCACTCGCTGCCTTTGAGTGCGTGATAGCGATCACTCAGGGCTTGCCCTGGTCCGCTGCTCCAGGTGTAGTCGCTCTTGGGGGTGCCGATGAATCCGAATGGTCGACGGGTGCTCCAGGCCATCAGCAGCGGCAGCAGGTCCCCCACGGCCAGGGTTGCCGCAATAGACCTGCGCTGCTTCTGCAGGCAGATCCACTGCCTCCAGGTGAGCAGTGGCAGACCTGCCATGAGATCCGAGAGGAGTGCAGGCAGGCTTTGGTTGCTGAATCCCCCGCTTGGGAGTCGTGCTCCCGGACCAATCTTCTCCAACCACCCTTGCTCAACAGCGGCTTGAAAGCAGCTGCCCTGGCCGACGAGAGGAAACACCTTCACAGTCCAGGCCGGTTGCAGTCGGTGCAGCGCTTCAAGGATTTTCAGCGCGATCAGATCCTCGCCGTGTCCGTTGCTGATCACCAACAGAGCAGGGGCGGTCTCGCTGATACGATCCGCCAGTGGAGCGGTTTTGCTCCGAGTGGCGGCATGGCCAAGTGGTAAGGCAGAGGATTGCAAATCCTTTATCCCCAGTTCGAATCTGGGTGCCGCCTTCGTTCTCATCACACTGTCTGGATGATCAGAGTTGTGCTTCAGCACTGACCTGTCCTCCATCTGGTATCTCAGCACGACAGAGAATCCGTCCAGCCTGAGCGCTGCAGCCCCCCTGGCTCACAGCCCAGGCCTTCGGCACACCTCCAGCAAGCCCATCGGCGTCGTAGCTCGAAACGGACACACTGTTGATCCTGCCCTGCCAGTTGGCCGTTTTCAGTTGGCAGCTGCCAAGGCTGCAGTTCAGAAAAGGCGTTGATGACAACTCGGACACCACGAATGTGAGCCTCTGGCTGGAGCCGGGCCGATCGCCAGATCCGACAAAGCGGATGCTGATGATCGTGGATGTCCTGCCATCGATCTGGACCAAGCGGCAGCCACGCTTTTGTCCAGTTGTGGGGGTGAAACGACAGTTGCTGCTTTGGGCCTGATACCGACCTGCAAAGGATTCGAGTTCGGCATGAGCGGCGAGTGGGCAGCCCATGACAAACGCCAGGGCGCACCCGCGGAGGGCTTCTCGGTGGATTGGTGGGAAGCGCATCACTTCAGTAGTCGCTGTCGGCGACACACATGCCGATGCAGCTGATGCCATTGCTGGCGGTACGACCGCAGTGAGAGCAAAGCACGCGCTCTTGCGAAGCGGTGCTGGCTGAATCCTGCGCGGAGCTCTCGTCCCGCCGATTGCGAGCTGTTTCGGCAGCGGAGAGTGACATCGCATCGACCGTACTGAAGCGATCATGGCGTGCAGCGATCCACGGCGTTGTGACAGGAATCGGATTCGGCACCTGGGCCTGGGGCAACCAGCTGCTCTGGGGCTATCGCCCCGAGAGAGACGATTCAGAGCTGAGGGCGACATTCAGCTCAGCCGTTGCTGCCGGACTCCGCCTTGTGGATACGGCCGACTCCTACGGCACAGGACACCTGAATGGTCGTAGCGAAGAGCTGCTGGGTCAGTGTCTGACAGGGCTTGAGGCTTCTTCGCGTGCCAACCTCATCGTTGCCACCAAGCTGGCTCCCTTCCCCTGGCGTCTTGGCCGTCGCGGCCTTTTGAAAGCGTTCCAGGCCAGTCGGCAGCGCCTGCGTGGGCAGCTGGATCGGGTCCAGTTGCACTGGAGCACGGCCCGCTATGCGCCATGGCAGGAGCGACCGCTGCTGGATGGACTCGCTGATCTGGTGGAGCAGGGTGAAGTGCGTGAGCTTGGTGTTTCCAATGTCGGACCCCAGCGTCTAGAGCTTCTCCACAATCATCTGGCGCATCGGGGTGTTCGGCTGGCCAGTGTGCAGGTTCAGCTCTCACTGCTGGCGCCAGAGCCGATCAGGGCTGGCGGCATTCTTGACGTGTGCCGAAACCTTGGTGTTGAGGTGCTGGCCTATAGCCCTCTGGCTCTTGGGGTTCTGGCGCGCCGCCCTGGATGGACGCCGGCAGATGCAACTCTTTTGCGTTCAGGCCTTTTTCGTCGCCTGTTGCCAGGTTCGCTGACTCTGCGTCAGGCGATGGCTGACATGGCGCAGGCAAGGGGGGTGAATCAGGTGCAGGTGGCACTGAACTGGTGCAGGGCTCACGGAACCTGTCCGATTCCTGGATTTCGCAGACCCGCTCAGGTTGAAGATGCCCAACAGGCCCTCAGCTGGAACCTCACTCAGCAGGAGCGCAATCTGCTCGATCAGCTCAGTCGCGATTGTCCGGTTCGCATGCCGGACAATCCGTTTCAGAGCGCCTGATCACTGGGTTCCGGGTCTGGACTCACGACCACCGGCAGGGATGAAGCCTGGGGTTGCAGGGAAACCACCTTGAGTGGTGGTTTGATGGTGGGTGAAGGTTCTTCCGCCGACTGCTCGCAGGCTGAGAGCGCTTCCTGAAGCAGGGAATCGAACGTCGCGCCAGGAAGGCGGTGGCGCGCGATCTCCAGGAATGTTCGAGGCAGGGACTCTCCCGCAGCGCGGCGAACGGCCGGGTTGTCCCGGCGCTGTTGCTGTTCCTCCTCGATCGCTCTCAGAAAACGATGGGTGACATCGCGCTTCGTGCAGGCCTTGATCAACGTGTCACGGTCACCCTGAACCTGCTCCAACTCGCTGATGCGACGCTCAAGGCTGACCAGCACCTCCGCAGCTTCTTTGCTGATGTTGGCCAGTTGCCCATCTGAGAGAAAGGGCATGTCGGCAACGAAGACTTTGCCGTGGTCCTTCAGTGCCAGAAAGGTTGGCCTCGGTCCGCCCTGACGGTGAGCTCCGCTTTTGTCGTATCCAGAACTGACTGGGCGTCTTGGAGGTGTGGGACCCGCCGACGAACGTCGTCGGGTCGTGCGTTGAGGTCTATCAAATGGCATGGCTTACTAGGACGTATGTCACGACGCATTGATCGATGCAGGATCGATCTGTCTGCTTGGAGACTAACGGGGCTGAAAGGCCTCAGTGCGCTTTGTCGTCCAGCTGTTGGAGTTTGTTGGATGCAGGTCTGTTTCAGGCCGGTAGGCCGAGCACTGGAGAGATTCCCTTGTCAGCTGAGGTCAAGATCTCGCCGATGTCCCATGCCCTGAAGCCCTGGTGTTCACAGTGCTTGCGTGCAGCTTCCACGGCTGTTCCGGGAAGCACGAGGCAGTAGCCAATTCCAAGATTGAAGGTGTGCCAGAGATCGCGTTCCTTGATCTCTCCGTGGGACTGAAGCCAGCTGAACAGCTCTGAGCGCGGCCAGCGCTCGGGCTCCACCTTGGCGATCAAGCCATCCGGAAGGCAGCGAGGAAGGTTCTCGGGAATGCCTCCGCCTGTGATGTGGGCCATGGCGTGAAGCGGAGTGGCTGATTCGATCAACCGCTTCACCAGTGCTGCGTACAAGTGGGTCGGCTTCAGGAGCGCCTGAATCAGAGGTTGATCATCGGAGCCGAAGCGGGTTTCGGCTGAGACGTTGTTGGCCTCGAGGATTTTGCGAACCAGGCTGAAGCCATTGCTGTGAACTCCGCTGCTGCTGATCCCAAGAATGCGATCGCCGGCTCGAACTTGACTGCCGTCAATGACGGCGACCTCGTCAACGACGGCGACGCAAAAACCTGCCAGGTCGTAGCGACCGGCTGGATAAAAGCCAGGCATCTCCGCCGTTTCGCCGCCGAGCAATGCACAGCCACTCTGGCGGCAGCCATCAGCGATGCCTTCGACCACAGTGGCCATGGCATCAGGACTCAGGGCTCCTGTTGCCATGTAATCGAGAAAAAAGAGGGGTTCAGCGCCGCTGGTGATGACGTCATTGACGCACATGGCGACCAGGTCAATCCCCACGTCGTGATGTCCGTGATGCTCCTGGGCGAGTTCAAGCTTGGTGCCAACGCCATCGGTCCCCGACACCAGCAGTGGACGTTTCAACCCCTGCGGCAGTCGGATCATGCCGCCAAAGCCGCCCAGTCCACCGACAACCTCAGGACGGTGAGTCGCTTCAACGCCGGTTTTGATCCGCTGCACGAAAGCTCGCCCAGCTTCCACGTCCACACCGGCGGCTCGGTAGTCCATCAACAGCTGTCGTTCTGCTCTGATCCTCTCCCTTTACGAGCGGAGTGTCGTGTCCTCTGCTTGTGCCGCTGCAGTCGCCGGTCCTCTGGTGATCAGCGAGGCTTGTTGCTCGGATTGCCTGGACTGATCAATGGGGCGTCGGGGCTCTCTGCTAGTAGCCCAGTTGTCGCATCCTCTCCGGGTAGCTCATCAGCGTCTTGCTGCCGATCCGCATGAACCATCCCGGTCTGCAGGAGCCTCCAGTCATTTTTACGGTCAATTCACTTTTGTGTGTTTTGGTCGCGGTGCGCATTGGTCCTTGAGGGCCGAAGCAAGGGGTTATCCAGGCCCGCCGTTTGACCCACTGTTATGGCTCGCTTTCTTCCTGCCATTGCTGCATTCGCCAGCGTTTCGCTGACAAGCATGGCTCTCTACCCTGTGCTTGCGAGAGATCTCGATGGCTTTGAGATCACTGACCCTCTGGACCTCGTGCTGCCTTCCGAGCCAGTTTCCGCTGTCGAAATTGTTGAGCCATCGATCGAAGAGCTCGTTGATCCGGAGACAACTGACCCACTGACAACTGACCCGCTGACAGCAGACCCACTGACAACTGACCCACTGACAACTGACCCACTGACAACTGACCCACTGACAACTGACCCACTGACAACTGACCCACTGACAACTGACCCACTGACAACTGACCCACTGACAGCCGTCGCCGAGCCTGAGCCAGCGGCGATCCCAACTCCCCCGGAGCCTCCCAATCCTGTTGTTCCTCTGGTGATCTCCACATATTCCGGTGAAGCCAGTTGGTATGGCCCCGGTTTTTACGGAAATCGCACCGCTAGCGGAGAGGTGTTCCGCCGCGGAACGATGACTGCCGCTCACCGCACACTGCCCTTCGGGACGCGTGTGCGCGTGACGAACCTTTGGAATGGTCGTAAAGCGGTGGTGCGCATCAATGATCGTGGTCCATTCGCCGGTGACAGAGTGATTGATTTGGCGCATGGCGCCGCAAGCGAACTGGGATTGACGAGCAGTGGCATTGCCCAGGTTCGTCTTGAGGTGCTTCGCTGAGCCTTCGCGTCCTCCGATCTGGCTCCGAACTGTCTGCCTGGCGTGCATCAAGGCCTGGCCCGGTTGATTTCGTTCCCACCATGGGGGGGCTGCATCAGGGTCACGCCGAACTGATCCGACGTGCGGTTGCTTGCTGCCCTGAGCCGGGATCAGTTGTGGTGAGCGTTTATATCAACCCACTGCAATTCGGCGAGGGGGAAGACTTTGAGCGTTACCCCCGCACCTTCGAGGCTGACTGCCTTTTGGCAGGGCAGGCGGGTGCAACAGCGATCTGGTGCCCGGATGAGCGCCAGATTTATCCGGAGGGCGTGGCTTCTGGGTGGAGACTCCAAGCACCATCAGCCTTGCTGTCGGTGTTGTGTGGTCCCTCAAGGCCAGGTCATTTCGATGGAGTCGTCACCGTGGTCAGCCGCCTGCTGGCACTGGTCCAGCCAAGACAGCTCTGGCTGGGTGAGAAGGATTGGCAGCAACTCACGATTGTGCGCCGGATGGTGAGTGACCTGGGTTTGTCGGTTCGGGTCAGGGGATGTGCCACCGTGCGGGAGTCTGATGGTCTGGCTGCCAGTTCGCGCAATCTGTACCTGCTTCCAGCGGAGAGACGCAGCGCGGTAGCGATCGGAGTCGCTCTTCGTGGTGCTGCGACGCAGCTGCAGAACAGGCTTGTCGGCCAGAATGATGTTCTGATCCAACTCAGACGGCAGCTCGAAACCGCTGGCCTTGAGGTGGAGTATGTAGAGGTCGTGGATCCATCCACGCTGCAGCCTGCGCAGGAAACGCAGTCCTTGCGCCTTTTGGCGGCAGCAGTCTGCTCTGGCTCCACACGCCTGATCGATCACATTTTTGTCATGACCCGTTCTCCCATCGTTGCCATTGACGGCCCCGCCGGTGCTGGCAAGAGCACGGTCACCCGGGCCTTCGCTGAACGCATGGGCCTGCTTTATCTCGATACCGGCGCCATGTATCGGGCCGTGACCTTGTGGGTCCAGGAGCACCGGGCTGATCCTGCCAATGCAGACGCCGTCGAGCGGCTTCTGAACGGGTTGGAGGTGGATCTTTCACCGTTGCGGAACGGTGTGCAGACCGTTTTTGTGAACGGCAGGGACGTCACGGAGGCGATCCGTGATCCCAAGGTCACCGCTGCGGTGTCGTTGGTGGCTGCCCATGCTTGCGTGCGAGCACTGCTGACGCGGCAGCAGCAGCGACTGGGCGAGAAGGGTGGATTGGTGGCGGAAGGACGCGATATCGGAACGGCTGTGTTTCCGGATGCCGAGCTCAAGGTGTTCCTGACGGCGACTCCTGAAGAACGGGCCCGTCGCCGCGCCAAGGATCTGCAGATGCGCGGTCATTCCGTGCCTGCCCTCAGTGAACTCGAAGCGCAGATTGTTGAGCGTGACCGGCTCGACAGCACCAGGACAATTGCCCCTCTGGTGCAGGCGCAGGATGCCACTGAGTTGATCACCGACGGGATGGGGATCGAAGCCGTGATTGACGCACTCGAGGACCTGTTCCGCAGGCGGGTTGCTGAAGAGGTCTGGCCCACTCCCGAACGTTGATCCCTGTTCAGTCTTGGATGGGTTCCCCTTGATCCTGTGCGCTCAGTTCATCGAGCAATGCCGCGCAGGCATCTTCCAGTAGATCCAGCACATGATCAAAGCCGGCCTCCCCTCCGTAATAAGGATCAGGAACTTCGCTTTCGCTGTAACGCTCGCCGTAGCTGAGCATTGGCCGGATCTGGGCGGTGGCCCTTGCCCCCGCTTCAAGAGCTAATCCCTTGACGGCCTCGAGATTGTCGTCATCCATGGTCAGTACCAGATCGAACTGTTCCAGGTCATGGCGTTCGATCTGTCGAGCCCGACTTGGCAGGTGAATGCCACGCCGCTTGGCCGCGGCCTGCATCCGACGGTCCGCGGGATTACCCACGTGCCAGCTGCCGGTGCCGGCGGAGTCCACCACGTAGAGGTCTGATAGTCCTCGTTCATGGAGAAGATGCAGAAAAACGCCTTCCGCTGCGGGTGAACGACAGATATTGCCAAGACAGACGAAGAGTAATTTCATGTTTTTAAAGACTGGTGTGAGTCATCGGCCGGGGCGAAATGCCGTGATGTCAGACATTGAAAGGGTTTATGGGTCGTTATTTTTGCTCATTCTGGCTATGGCGATATTGATGCGTCTTGAGATCACCGGATCTGTCTCTTGTTCGCTTGTTTCAATCAGAAGATCCCTGGCTCGGGCGTCGCTGATGCCTTCCAGTGCGATGCAAGCGCTGTAGCGCAATCCCCAGTCGTCAGGGTATTGAAGTGTCCAGCTCAGTTTATCCATTGTGATCGTGAGTGATTGATGATCGGCTTGCTGAATCCAATCAATGTCTCCCAGTGCGCATGCGGCTACACGTCGTATGTTGCCTTGGCAGTGATTGCCGATTTCGACTCCAACAGCATCAATCAATGCTGGGATGTAAATCCTGTCTTTGAGCTTTGCCATGGCTTTGACAAGGCCCATTTTGATGTCCTGATCTGATTCTGAAAAGTACAGATTGTGTAGATCTCCTTTGATGCTTTCCGGACTGTTGACAAGCAACTTGATGCCTTGTTCCCGTTCCATTAACGACGGCGACCCGAGCCTCTTAAAGGCATTGGAGATTAATTCAGCTGTTGAACTGGGTGGCTGCTCGGGATTGGTGGATTTTTGAACTTCTTGGCTAATGAGCAAATTGCCCGCAAAGTTTTCTCTCGTTAATTCATCGAGTGTTGTGAATAGAGAATCATGCACCTCTTCATTCCGTGCCTCTTGATTATTTTCTCTCTTGGTTGACTTGAGCAATGAATCGCTCAGGATTGCCCTGATGGCATACATCTTGACGTTATTGGGGATGTTGGCTGCCAGGATCGGTTTGGCTGCTGCGAGCGTTCCGATGCGGGCAAGATCGAATGCGGCTGACTGCCTGACAAAGCGATTCTCGTGATTGAGGAGTGCAACGACTTGATCGAGATAGCTTTTGTCGCCTGTGCAGCAAAAAAAGAAAGATGCAGCTGAGCTCACCACTCTTTCGGAATCTGATCGGAGGAAGGGCTGGATTTTTTCAGAAACCTGCCAGATTCGGAGCGAAGCCAGCGCTTCAATCAGAGCTTCTATGGGCTTGTTATGAATATCTTTGTCGAGGTAGTTGATGAGTGAGCTGGAGCATTGATCGCTTTTGATCTCTATCAGCGCTCTCAATGTTGCTTCGTGTAGTTGAACATCATCGGTTTCCAGTGTTTCAAGAAGCGCGTGGACGCAGCTTGCATCTCGGATCATGCCCAGGGATCGTGCCGCCTGCCGTCTCAGGGGGTACCCACCTGAGGAGGTGATCTCCCTTTCATCCTTCAGGCAATCAATCAGCTTGGGTACTGCTTCGAAAGCTCTGTGTTTGCCAAGCCACCAGGCGCCGTGGTAGCGAACACCAGCATCTTCATGATCCAGGGCTTCGAGGGCTGATTGTGTTGAGTTGATGGGGATCAAGTCTGAATTCTCAGCAACAGATCATCCGCTTCAGTTTAAATAGGGGTTTCTTCGCCCTGCGTGTCCGAGAAACCTCCATCAGGCTTGGGATCTTTTTCGGAAGATTGACTCCATTTTGCTTCCCATGATGCAGTCCTTTTGAAGCGAAATTCACCTGCGATCGAGCCCCAGCATCTCTCGTTGGTGACTGGGTCCTGACCACGATCAAGCGTTGACAGAGTTTCGTTATCCAGGTGAAATGAACTAACAAGAATCGTTTCTTTGCCGTCTCGTTTGACAATGCATCGAGAGCCTGGCTCTATTTCGCCATGATATCCGTTTTCTCTTTTGGTGACTTGATAGTGGCAATTATCCAATGCTATGAGATCTGATTCTTTTATTTGTTTTCGTAGATTGAGGTCTGCTGTTGCTTTTGAGAATCGATCGGGTTCGCGAAAAAGATGGTTCCAGAGTTTGATGACTCCGTCTTCAATTTCTTCTGCTCGTATCATCCTTAATCGGTATGGGTTTTTAGGATCAACAGCATAAGTTTGTTCCAGGAGGATGGATCCTGGATCAAGATGTTCTATTGGTCGATATTTAAGAAAAATATGTGCAAATAACGGTGGGTTGTCCAGGGCTTGCTGCTGATTGCTGTACTCTCCACATAAAAGGTCTAGGAATCGTTGCAGAGATGGTTTCATCAGTGATGACCTGAAAACAAAAAAGCCCCCGAATGGGGGCTTGTTGAGAGTCTGAATAACAACGTGGTTCAGATCAGGGCATTAATTGCGTAGTCGAGGTAGCTGTTGGCTTCGGTAGCCGCATCACCAGAAAGACCGTGGTTGGCTTTGATGTGCTTCAGGGCTTCAACGTACCAAGTTGGTGACAGCTCAAATGTACGGTTGATTTCAGCGAGGCCAGCAATCAGGTAGTCATCCATGGGGCCTGTGCCACCAGCAACGAGGCAGTAAGTGACCATGCGCAGGTAATAGCCGATGTCCCTGGAGCACTTGGCTTTGCCTTCAGTTGTTGAGGCGTAGTTCGAACCTTCCATCTGGGTGGTGAAAGGGAACTTGGTGTAAACAGCCTGTGCAGCACTGTTGACCAGGGCATCACCTTTGGCAGTGAGAGCCTTGGCAGCTTCAAGGCTGGCTTTGGCACGGGTAAAACGACCGGAGGCAGCTTGCACTTCGGCGTTGGTTAGGAAGCGTCCCTGAGAATCTGCAGCGGCTACGGCTTCGGTGAGGGGGGTTTTCATGATGAAGAAGGAGTTAAGCGAAAAAGGCGGTTATCGGTGTCAAGCGACAGAGGCTGCTGCGCGATCGAAATAGGTTCCGATCTCACTGTTGAGAGATGCGCAGTCACCCGAGGTGATTCCGTCTTTGTCGTTGACGATTGCCAGAGCAGCTTCTTTCATGAGGTTGACGCCGGCGGCTACGGATGAGCCGGGTGTACCCAGAGCCAGGTAGGTCTCACGCAGGCCATTGAGGCAGCGATCTTCCATCACTGAGGCGTCGCCGGTGAACACGGAGTAGGTGACATAGCGAAGGATGATCTCCATGTCGCGCAGGCAGGCTGCCATGCGACGGGAGGTGTAGGCATTGCCGCCGGGTGCAATCAGTGCAGGCTGCTGAGCAAACAGAGCGCGTGCAGCATTCGCGACGATTGTGGAGGCGTTGCTGGAAATGCGGTTCACGGCGTCCAGACGCTTGTTGCTGTCAGAGACGACGGCGGCGAGAGCATCAATCTCGCTGGTGTTGATGAACTGTCCCCGGGCGTCGGCCTGGGCGACAACCTTGGTGAAGGCGTCGAACATTTGGAACTCCTCTTGGCAGCGTCGAAATGGGTGTCACAGACACCGGAGGGACATCGTAAAAGTCCCGTCGGGGTCGAAGACAATTCTCGCTAAACGGTCGAAGCGCACCCGATTGCTGTTCATAATGCTTAATCCCCTGTCAATGCAGGACTTTGCCCAAGTCAGAGCAGGAAGCCAGCCAGTCTTCAGAGGTCAAACAGCACATCATGGATGTACGCCTCGGTCCATTCACTGCCATGGAATCGAGTCAGCATCCCTCGGGCAGGGTCTTTCTCTGCTCTGTAATCGGTGTACCGCCGTTGACCCGCTAAGAGATGCTCCATGCGTTGATCGGAGACAGGGGCAGCTGCAGCTGCGAGTTCGAGATAGAGGTTGAGGTAATCATTGAAAGCCGGTCGCACAACGGTGTCGATCAGCTGATCGCCTTCTTCACCCAAGGGAAGTCGCGTCCAGAGGAACCCAGGCGAGAAGAAGGGCTGGGCTTCGTCAGGAATTGGACCTCCATCCGGTAACTGAGAACGCCAGCGGTCAAAGATCGGCATCAGACGATCCCAAACGCCTTCAGTGTGTTGGTTGTCCTGCTTGTCAGCCGGTTGAAGATCAAGCGCCAGCAAGTGGCCAGACGGCAGGGTGACAAGATCTCCACCAAAGAAGGGCAAGTCATATCGCGGCAGCGGATTGATCACGAAGTTCAGAACCGATGCGGATGTGCCGGCACTGACGCAAGCTGCCCTCACCTGACGGAATTTCTCGCTTTTGCAGGCCCAGGTCGCGGTGGTCACGCTGACAGGTTTTGCTTTCGATCCTGTTTGATCTTGTTTGAATAGAAAAGCGTCGCTCACCGGATAAGGCTCGATGCCAAGCGGTTGCAGAGAGTTGACAGCGTCCTCGAGGAACGGTTGCCAACTCCAGCCTTCAATGGCAACAGGGTCGAGGCTGCTGCGTCGGGTTGAACTCATTGCTTGGATGCTGGGAATAGAAATTCGCTCAGGAATCGGTCGGACCACTCTTTGCCGAAATGACTGGTGAAGAGTCCGTGCGCAGGGTCCCGTTCGGCGCTGTAAACGTCGTAGTTGTCCTGCAGACGTTTGACTTCGTCCGACTGAATGAGCGCGTCGTTGTTGAGAGCGGTGTCGTGAAGCTCCCAGTAAGCCTTCAGGAATGCACTGAATGCCGGCGGTAAAGAGGTCTCAGCTTGATCAGCACCGCCACGACAAAACAACAACCAGGACGAGAAATACTGGTTTGGGTCGAAGGAACGCATGGTCTCCTCGCCGTTCAGATCAGGAAATTCCTGATTCAGTTGTTTCAGTCCGGAGAAGTATCGATCGAGATAATTTGAATCCTGGACCAGAGGTTGGAAATCGAGAACGGCGACAAGCTTTTGCCGTGCGCCAAACCAGAGCAGGTCAACCCCCATCAGAGGATGGTCGAGGCTGTAATCGGGGTAAGCAACAGAGTTGAGGACCTGCAGCTTCTCACCGGCATCAAGCCTGGTGACACGCCAGCGACGAAAGTTCGGGACCTTCCATAGCCAGCTGCGGATCACGCTGGTGCCTTTTTTGGATCGGCATTCCTCGAGCCCAGCAGGCACCTCGATGGACTTACCGCCTCTTTGCTCGATGCCGTGGTGAAGCTCTTTGAGAAATGGGTCAAACACGTTTCAGCTCTCCTGAGTTGGAGGATTGTTGTCAGCTTTCGCTCTGGTTGCTGACGAAAGTGCAGCAATGTCAGCATCACTGGGGCAGCGAAATTCTGTGCAGTACGTGGTCATGGCGACACCGTTGAGAAATTGCACTGAACTCACCCGCATTCTGATTTGGTCATTCACAAACCAGCATCGTTCGATACCCGTATTGGTGTCGTATCGGGTTTTAATTGTCAACACACCGTCATCAGCGAAAGAATAGGTACTAACGACCGATTTTTTTTCAACATAACCGACATCTCTCAGCAGAAAACCTTGACTGGGATCTTTAGGATTAGGGGCATCCACAACCACTGCAGCGTAATCGTTATTACGCGTGTCTTCCATCAGGTTGCTTTCCCACCAAAATCTTGCTCCGCCACTTGCATCGCTGATCTTCACGTTCAGTGCGGTACAAACTTTTTCAACAACGGGATCGTTGTTGTCGAAAGGTTCGATAATCAGATTTGAATCCGCAGCTTCATCGTCTTGGCAATCCAGGTGATGGACCGCTCGACGGTTCAGCCAAGTACCACGACTGGCTTCAAAAAAGCTTGCCATCGTCATGGGGGCTAGCCCCTCTGGTCCCATCATTGGCCGCTCTGAGCATTTTTTTGCGCCTTAAGTTGATCCAGTACCTCATCGATACGTGTGAGCTCAGGGTGTTCGCTGAGCGTTGCATCAATCTTCTTCTGGGATAAACGAAGTTTTTTTCCCAGACCTAGAACGTCGTTATAAAGTCGCTCTCGATAGGTGGAAAGTTCATCAATCGATTCCTGCAATTCTTCAATGCTTGGTGCTTGCTGAGGAGGTTGATCCGCCATGCTGAGCAAATGAACAGAAAAGCGAGTGTGAGCCTACCCGCCGACTGAAGCCGAAGTGCTGCCTGCGTTGTGATTGGTGATCTAGTGGCTCTGCAGACAGATTTTTCCCGGGAGTGTGCCTTTTGTTCTGTTCGTTGCTAAGGCTATTGAGCGTCCTGAGGCCAGTTGAGAGCATTCTTGCGCTCACAAGGTGACGAACTCTTGCGTGATCAGCTGATCACGAACCACTGCTTGGTTGACCCGGCTTAGCTTGTTAAAGCGCTTCCAACCCCTTGGGTTTATCAGCCATGTGCTCAAGACACCTTTAAAGGCCTTGTTCACTGGTTGCCTCTCGGCATTAGAAGCTTCTCCCCCACAAAACTGTCTGGCCCCAAATGCTCGACGCATTCTCCCGTTCGGTCGTCAGCGCTGACGCCAAAACCGCACCCGTTGGTGGTAGCGACCTCGCTGTCCTTCGCAGCTACGTCAGCCAAGGCAATAAGCGCCTGGACGCTGTCAACGCCATCACCTCCAACGCCTCCTGCATCGTTTCTGATGCTGTGACCGGCATGATCTGCGAAAACACCGGCCTCATTCAGGCTGGTGGTAACTGCTATCCCAATCGCCGCATGGCTGCTTGTCTGCGCGATGGCGAGATCGTGCTCCGCTACATCAGCTATGCCCTGCTTGCAGGCGACGCTTCCGTGCTGGATGACCGTTGCCTGAATGGTCTGAAAGAGACCTACATCGCTCTGGGAGTTCCGACCCAGTCGGCAGCCCGTGCCGTGGCCATCATGAAGGCTTCAGCAACTGCTCTCATCGGCGAAACCAACTCTCCTGCCTCTGGCGGCAAGCGTTTCCGCAAGATGGAGACCACGCAAGGTGACTGCTCCGCGCTTGTGGCTGAAGCTGGTGCCTACTTCGATCGCGTGATCGGCGCCGTTTCCTGACGGCTTCTCGCTTTCTTCTCAGACACCCTCGCTTTTAAAGGAACCCAACAATGAAGTCCGTCGTTACCACAGTTGTGACTGCTGCAGATGCAGCAGGTCGCTTCCCTTCCCAGAACGATCTTGAAGCAGTCCAGGGCAACATCCAGCGTGCCGCTGCCCGTCTGGAAGCTGCTGAAAAGCTTGCTGCCGGCCTGGACGCAGTGACGCGTGAAGCCGGTGATGCCTGCTTCAACAAGTATGCCTATCTCAAGCAGCCTGGTGAGGCTGGTGATAGCCAGGTCAAGGTTGACAAGTGCTACCGCGATCTCGGCCACTATCTGCGTTTGATCAACTACTGCCTTGTTGTTGGCGGTACTGGTCCTCTGGACGAATGGGGCATCGCCGGTGCTCGTGAGGTTTATCGTTCACTGAGTCTGCCGACTGGTCCTTACGTCGAAGCCCTCACATACACCCGTGATCGTGCTTGTGCACCTCGTGACATGAGTCCTCAGGCTCTGAACGAGTTCAAGTCCTACCTGGATTATGTGATCAACGCTCTTTCCTGAGTTTGGCTCACAGCAAATAACAAAATCGGGGGGTGTTCAGTCATCCCCTTTTTTGTGCCTAGGTTTCTGCGAATTTTTGGAGCCGATCAATGGCAAGCTGAAGAACTTTACGAACTGCTGGGTCAGACTCGCTCTCGAGTTGTTTTTGAAGATTGGGAATGCTTGAGCTGCAACCCAGCTTCATCAGTGACAAGGCAGTATTTTTTCTGACTAAACTTTCCTGATCCGAAAGAGCAGGAGAGAGTAAGAATAATGCCCACTCTGAATCCTCAAGGTTTCCAAGCAGAATCACTGCTTCGGAACGAATTTCAGCACATGAATCCTGCAGAGCCTTTTGCAGTAAGTCGCGATCTTCTTGAGAATTGAGAGATTGAATTTGGCTTGCAAGAGCGGATATTGCAGCTTTTCGTACTTTGGAATTATTTGATAATAATGCAGCTTTTAGTGTTTCTGGGTCTCGATCGCCAATGATCGTGAGTGCCCAATTCGCTAAGCCAATTTGCATTTCTGTGCTATCAACATTTTCAACAATGCTGAAAATTGCTCCGATCGATTCTTTCCCCATGGAAGCCATCGCCCCCATCGTTGAACCTTGAACGACCGAGTCTGTATCGGTCAGAAAAGTTGTCAGTAGATCAGGCAGGCTATTGCGATCAGCAATCAAGGTCAGAGTCTTAGCAGCTGCCCTTCTCACTGTGACCTGATCACTGCGTCGCATCGCCTGACACAAAGCAGGTACAGCTGCTTTCCCAACTGATCCCAAACCCTCGGAAATTTGGCGGCGCAGCAGCCCTCGAGGATCCCCTAGCCCAGCTACCATGATCGCGATCGAATCTGGATCAGCATCGATTGGCAATCCCGCTCTCAGTTTTTCTTTGAGATGATTGGCCAGATCAAGAGCTTCTTCTTGACTCAACTGTGTTTCAGCGAAGTCATTCATTGAGCTCCTTCATCACATTTGACTTTGACCATAGCCCAAACCATGACCGTTTTTATTGTCTCTCATAACCTTCAGATCACATCAGATAGTGTTCCTACATTATCTGCTCAAACGTTAGCTGAGGGATTGAAGGGACAATCAAATGCTTTTGACCACGCCGAAGCCTTGAGTCATCCGCATTGGCTTATCCGCTTAGAGTCTTCATTACCACCGGAAGAAATGGCCAAGGAGCTTGTTCAGGCATGGAAAAAATTTCGAATTTCTTCTTCTCATGGCTCTGAACATCACTGGCTCGCACTTGGCGGGCGCAAAGATTCCCCGGGATCAACTGGTTCACCACTTCAAGCAGGATCTTGGGGCGTTGACGTTGTTGAATGTGCAGACCCGAATCAGTTTCTGCTTGGCATCAACTGGGAAGGCCTAAAAAGCGGACGACCCAGCGATGCAATCTTTGAAATTAGATCATGAAATAACGAAGGTCAGATTTCTTTTATTTGCGTCGTTGGCGTCGATTCTTCTGAGTTGACTTTTTCTCCTCTTTTGTGCTTTCTGACTTGCTCTCTGGTTTCAGCTGTGTGGTTTTAGGATTAGATGATTTTGGAGCATTTTCAGCTTTCAGCTCGTTATTGCCGGTAGTTGTTTGAACTTGGCCTTCACCTTTTGCGTGATCTGTATTCAGAGCAGTAACGCTAAATCCAGATCGATGCATCACTTGCATCCCCTGACATAACCCATTAAACGGAATGTTGAAACTGACTGACATCGATGGCCTTGAGCGATTCATGGTCGTCGTTTGTACGATGAATCGCTTGCCAGAAAAAGGTCCCACAATGTTTAAGTAACTCATGAGAGTCTATGCTGATTTTGCTTTTCAAGGCATCGAGTTAGTTTTTTTTGATCAGTTTGAGTTTAGTGAAGACACCTTGCTTGATTTTAAGGTACAATTTATACACTAATACTTCTCTTGATGACAGGTCGTTTTGACAATATTCATCCTGAGCTGACATGTGAGCATGCTCGGCAGATTCTTCTTCGACCTATTAATGAGTTGGAGTCGCAAAGCGATTACTATATGGCTGCGTCTCATTTGATTAATTGCCCGGGATCAGATACTGAGCAAGCTTTGGTAGATTTGTTGGAAAATCCTCTCAATGAGCAAGCTGTAAATATTGCGAAACGAAAGGCTGTGGAAGTTCTCGGAAGGCTGGGTGCTGAGTCTTCGATCTCTGTAATTGGTCGATGCTTGTGGTCTGATGATCGTTACTTGGTTGAAAACACTGTCTGCTCACTTAGGCAGCTAAAATGTAATCAGACTGATCTGATTGCAAAAATAATCAATCTTCTAAAAGACGATGATTACAATCAACGCGTTTTAATTCAATGCTTGGCGAGCTTATCTGTACAGGAAAGTCTCACGACTATTCAGGTATTCAAGAATGTCGAATCTCCCGGGATCAGAGGTGCCGCAATTGCTGCAGATGCTCAACTCACAGGTTGCAGGAAGGAGCTTTCTGTTGTTGCTGACCATCTTTTGCTGCCAAACCAGATGGATCGTCAATGTGCAATCCAGGATCTAATCGATGCCCAGGCAGTTGAGCAGCTTCCTGCCATTGTTAGCTCGCCAGTGTCGCCGACCTTTCGAGTTCGCGCTTGCAGGCTTCTACTGAATTCACTAGATCATTCAGCGTTGGTCGAATCAATGCACCTCGTTGATGCTGTTCTGATTGATAATCCAAGCGATATCAACATTGTGCATGAGTATGACGTCACGCCTGGTCTCGACTTTTTAGTGCGTGACCTCTTCAACACCGATTTCAGTCGATGTTATCTTGCCATGAAGACGTTGAGTCAAATGCCTTCGCAAGTGCTCTGGCCTGTAATTTCAAGAGAGTGGGAAGAAGAAGCTCATAACGACTATGGGGCTCATTATTTCTTCATGCGGTTAATTGGTTCTCGATCTGATTGGCCTCAGCAAGCAGTGCATTCTATTGATGAAATCCTGAAAAGTTCAGCAATTAATATGCGACCTCAGTTTCAAAAGAGTCGTCCTGCAGCCATGTATTCTATGGCTCAATGGAATCCAGATAGCTTTCTCGAGCTTATGCCAATGTTTTTGTCTGATCAATATTTGCCTGCTTGGGATTGTCGTTATGTGGCGATCCTGGCGTTGGAATCAATTTCTAGTCAAGCCAATCAAGCTCAAGTTGAAGATTTATTGAAATCACTTGTCGATGACGATGATTGTTTTGTTCAAGCCAGGCTGGCATCGATACGACTGGCTTGATTGAACCTGTTGTTTCAATATGGATGGAATTGACTCTAATATGCTCCTTGCGCTGGTGTAGTATTGAACGATATTTGCACGTATTTATATGGACGCGTCTAGCAACTCCATTGACTCTTTATTTGCTGATTTAGTCCATCCAAATCCCAATATTCGCTTCACTGCTTGTTCACTTCTTGCTGAGCAGTTCCCTGAGGAGGCAATGCCAAGGCTGTTCGCTTTGATGCACGATTCTGATCCAGGTGTGTATCGCACTGCTGTTAAAGCTCTAGGCATGATCGGCCATAAGAGTGTCCCCGATCTGATTCAACTGTTTGACTCATCTGATAATGGAACTATTAGAGCATGTTGTATTAAGGCAATCGTTCAGGTCTCAGTCAGTTTTCCTGATCAAGCTTTTTCTGTTGACACGATCACGATGTTGGAAAAAGCTCTCGATGATGACAGCCCGGTAGTGGCTCAGTCCGCTCTGATGACTCTTGGCCATCTTTCCAAACAAGCTTCAGAAGAAGCTCGTGTTATTCCTTTGTTGATTAAAGCCTGCGACAATAGCAATATTGCACATGTTCAAGGTGCGGCTATGTCTCTGGCTGAATTAGATTCTCCATTGGTGAATGAATGCCTGCAAAGGCTGGTTCAAGATGATTCTAAAGACGAATTAATTCGCGAAGTTGCTCAAGCTAGTCTTGAGAGACGACAGAGTCTGGGTTTTAACTAGCGGAAGTCCTAGTTTTTATTTAGTACATTCACTGCCACAGTCATCACAGACTTAACCTGTTCATCTTTTTCAGTTTTTATTGCATCTTTAATTCGATCTATTGCATCTTTTGCTTCCATTTTCATCAAAGCAAGTGATGTGTTTTTTCTGACTTGCTTGGATTTATCTTTGAGCATCTTGCACAATTGATTGGAGGCATCTTCGGGTTCTAGGATTTTGCCGGCCATAGTGGCCGCTTCCGCACGAACTTCGCTGGCCTCATCAGATAACGCTTTGATAAGTGCAATTTTCGCTGAATTGCTCGTTTGCTCCTGAATCTGTTCAGCCAGCACTGTGATCGCAGCGATGCGGATTTCAACATTGTCTGATTGTGTCGCTTGATCAAATGCATCTGGTGCTTTCGAACCAATAAAGCTCAGTGCCAGATTGATAAGCCCCACTTGAAAAGCTGTGCAGTCTGGTTCCACCAGAATTTGAAGTAGGGCATCGATTGCAGGGACGCCAATTGTTGCCATGGCGCCTGCCGATGATCCTTGAACGACTGGATCAGAATCTGTTTTGAATGCTTCAACGAGATTCGGTAATGCTTTTCTGCTACCAATTAAATTTAGTGTTTTCGCAGATGCGCGTCGAATGATGACATTCGGGTTGTTTTTCAATGCATCGCATAAATATGGAACAGCTGCTTCACCCACATTCCCAAGACTTTGCGCGAATGTCAGTCGTAAAGCACCACGCTGATCTCCCAATCCAGCAATCATTTGCTTGATTGAAGTTTGATCAGAGCGAGGGGTCTCTTGATCAGTCAGTTTTTGCTTCAGTACTTCAGCCAGCTCGAAAGCTTCCTGCTCGGTGAGACTGTCAAGTTCTTCTATTTGTTGATTCGATGTTGCCTCACTCATGGTCATCATTCGCTTGTATTGAATCTAATTGATTGGCTCGAAGCTCTGTTGGTTGGCCATTGGCAAAAAAAAACCCATCTAAAGATGGGTTTAGGAACCTATTGATCAAACTTGCATTTAGATCAAACTTGCATTGGGATCAGAAGTGAACTCCGAAAGGGCGGAATGCCACGTAATCGGTCATCTTTGGAGTCTGATGTCCGCTGTACTGCTGTTGAGGCAGTTTGACTGGGGTCCTCTGAACTGAGGTGTAGGTGAATGCCTGGGGCTTTGCCTCTTCTCTCGATGCAATCGCAAGTGGATTGATCGTACGGCTGTTGCGGCCTTGAGCATTGTCGCTGACAGCAACCTTCATGCCGCCCAGTTCACGCATCAGGTTGAAGGAACGTGTGAACATCCCTGCATAGGAATCGTGGCTTCTTTGGTAAGGAACGATGTCCGAACCAAAGACCTCGGTGTACTCAGCCGAGTCAGTCAGCTTGTCGATCAGTGCATCAAAGCCGGCTTCAGCCTGCAGTTTGATGTGATTCTGGACTTCCTCTTGATTCAGAGGAGGTCTGCCAAGCAAGTGCTTGAAGTTCAGCTCAATACCACGCTGTGCTCCCACAGAATGGAAGAAGTTTGCTTTGTAGAAATCTGATTTCGCTAAGCCGTTGACAAAATCACGGACTGTGATTTCACCATTCATCATCCTGACCTCCAGTGAGGTCTCTCTTTGACTCTCTCTGGGATGAAGGTTTCCGAAAACCTGACGATACGCGGCAGCTATTACGCGTTCGAGAGCTGCAGAATTATCTGGGTTGTATTGATCGAAAACAGCTCCAAAGGGACATTCAGCGTGAAGTCGGGGACCAATCCCAATTCCCATGGAGGCACAGTGCTGCCTCTTGTACTCGGCGCGTGCCCCTGCAAATGTGCGGTGGATTGTGTTTTTGCCTGCTTTGCTGGGTGTTGAATACGCAGCAGGCCCGGTTCGGGTTGCTGAAGTGTTTGATTTGAGACTGGTTTCTGGGCCGAGCATGATGTGAATTGGGGATAGGTTTGACTATTGGTCCCGAATTACCCCTGATAGTTGCTTTAGACGCTGAAGCTCAAGAGCAATCGGTTTCAAACTTTGAGGGAACAAGAAAAACCTTATCGGCCTCTTGTTGCTGTCGAGAATGGTGTAAGTCTTTGTTTTCGGCCAATGATGTGGCCGAATGGAATGTCCCATGATTCAGCAATGCCACAAGTTTGGCGTGATGATTACTTTCGAGCTGAAGGTAATAAAAAAGGGTGGGCAGAAATGCCCACCCCAATCACATTGCTGAATTATTCAACAGTTGAACTGACGAATCAGCCCAGGGAGTTGATCACGTAATCGAGCAGGTTGTTGTAGGCAGTCAGAGCCTGGGGGCTCATGTCACGAGGTGAGCAACCGTCGTTACGCATCTGGGAGAAACCAGCCACGTAGGTGCCAGCGTCGATGCTGAGGGCCTTGTAGACCTCTTTCTGACCATTGATGGCCAGCTCATCCAGGGGGCCGGTGCCGCCGGTGACCAGGCAGTAGTTGATCAGACGCAGGTAGTGAACGAAGTCACGCTTGCACTTCTCTTTGCCTTCGGTGGCACACGCACGGGGCTGACGGCCGGTAGCACCGTTGGGGTACTGGGCGTATACAGCGTCAACAGCACGCTGAGCAATGGCGTCGTAACCGGAAGCCAGCTTTTCAGCAGCTTCCAGACGTGCAGCTGCACGCTGGATGGAACCCTGAACGGATTCCATGTCGGAAGCAGAGGGGAAGCGGGAAGCGCTATCGGCTGCACCGACAACAGTGGTGATGACGGACTTCATGATGAAGGATGTGTGTTGTTTTGAACGATCAAACAGATAGGGCTCAGCTGATGGCGCTGATCACCATGTCGAAGTAGCTGCCAGCTTCAGCAGACAGGCTTGCGCAGTCACCCTGGGTGACAGGCATCTTCTTGGCCTGGCTGTTGGTGTTGGTGATCAGAGCACCAGCAGCAGCCTTCATGATGGCCACAGCTCGGGAAGCGGAACCTGTAGGAACGCCCAGTGCGGCGTAGGTTTCGCGCAGACCGTTCAGGCAGCGGTCCTGCAGCACGGAAGCATCGCCGGCCAGAAGGGCGTAGCTCACATAACGGAGAACAATCTCACCGTCGCGCAGGCATGCAGCCATTTTGCGGTTGGTGTACACGCCGCCGTTAGGCGCGGTCAGGCCGGTGTTTTCGCAGCAGATACCTGCAACGGCATCAGAAACGATGCAAGCGGCGTTAGAAGTAATCGCATTGACAGCGTCGAGACGCTTGTTGCCATCGGAGATGAAGGACTTGAGGGAGGCCAGCTCGCCTCCGCCGATGAAAGCGCCGCTGGAATCGGCCGAGACGGCCTTCCGGGAGAATGCGTCGAGCATGGGTGCTTCGGAAAGTTTTAGAGGGGGATGCAAATCCGCATCACGAATGACGTTAACCCTGCTTTCTGTCCCCCCACCAAAAGCAGATTGTCAGGACACACAAGTTTGCAAACTCAAATCCAAGGAAAAACCAAAAATTGCAAACCTGTCGCCTCTCTGGCTTTGGTTGCCCTGCGCTGCAGTGGGTCTTGATGTTTATGACGTCTGTTTAAGGACCCATCCATGGCGCTCTTTCACTGCTAACAACGCAACTGATCGAGTTTCATGGCGAAGGTCTGTTAAGCCTTTCGGTGCAAGCTTGCAACAGGATCGAGCAGCTGTTGTGAACGTCCTGGCTGATCCAGGTGGTCTTTCAGTCGTGATGATGCAAATCAGCTCGGCGCTCATGCGCTTGTTGCATATCGAACCTTGTGTCATCGCACAGTTGCCATCGTTCGGTTCAACTCTCAATCAATCAACGTTTTGCTTCAGTCATGGCTGGGCTGGCCATTGGTTCAGAGCATTTTGATCCTTTGCTCTTGTCGCAGGTAAACGTTTGAGAGGAAGACGTTGAATTTTTTGAATTCTCCCGTCCTTCAGCTGAATCATATGCTGTCTCATCGCGAGTCAGGCTCGAGTGTGATCAGAGAGCAAGGTCTGTCAGATCTTCCGGAGTTCAGGGTGTGCCGTCCAAGCTCATTGGCAGTTAATGAATGCTGAAGCATTTTTCTCTGAGCTCTTGATGTCTGGTCTGTTCCATCGTCTGCAAGGTCTCATCCTCTCCTGCATCCGCAACCCAGCCTTCCCGCTCGCGCACGCACTGATCTTGCTCCGAGCTCCGGTTGGCCGATCGAATCCTCTGAATTGGTCTTAGTTGGAGCTGATCTAATCCTCGACTCAGGTGGTCGATCGAGTCGATCAAGGCTCTTCAATTTTGCTTGCGTGACCTTGTTAGAGGATTCAGTTCAGTCTTGACTGGCTTTCGCTGGATTGATCACTGATGTCTCAGCGTTGACAACAATTTGTAGAACAGATTTGTTGCTTTCTCGAGTTGTTGAGGTTGCTCGTTGCTTTCAGAAGACTTTTTTAATCATTTATTAAATCAATTCCAGTTGCCCTATCTTGAAAATTATTCGTTATCGTAGCAATCCTCCCGCGAATGCTTCGGTTGCTTTTTGACTTGATCGTTGCTCTCAACTTGGAGTTCAGTTTGGATTGTGAGGCCTCCCCTCCTGTGAAGCATTCCGACAGCTCATCGGATTGCCCCGGGTTTGTCTCACACATGTTGATTGTAAATTTATGCAGATTTAACTCTCTGGAATTGAGTCATTCAGGGCTTTCATCCTGTCTGATAGCATAAATCAGCTTTCTGTAAAACAAATGCCAGTCTCTGCTGAAGCGGAAAAAGCGTTGCCACGTTTTGTCGAGACACTGAACAATGACCAGAATTTTCAGAATCAGTTAAATCAGGTGAGTGATATAGAAGGCCTTCGTAAGGCCGTTCAATCTGTTGACCCATCCCTAACAGGTGCCGCCCTGATCCCACTCGATCAGGCCACCCGTCCTCCGAAGATTCTTGTGGATTCCGGTGTGATTAATAATGCTCTCCCCTGGAGGCTGCTGCGTTGCACTGGCGGACCACTTGTTTTGCAATTGATCTGCACCAACGCTAATTTTGCAATCTGGATCGAGAGTTGCTGATGAATTCTCAAGAACTCCCCCGTTTTGTCAATGAGGTGATTCGGTCTCATGAGCTTGCGACGGGATTAAAACCTCTTGTATCGCACGAGGAGATTATCGCTTATGCCCAAAGTCAGGGCTTCAATATTAATCAGAATGAATGGAACTCTTACTTTGAACGTGACTTCGCTCAGTTATCTGATTCCACTCAGCAAAAAATCCTAGCTGCTCAGACCAGTCATTGGTCATGGGCTTTTCGTCAGACTTCTGCTTGGAGAGCTATGCTGATGGAGGGTGCGGACACGAATCATTCCTGATTCTCGTGCTCAGATCACGATATTGTGAGGTGAATGATGTCTGATGCTGAACAGGATCAAATCCTTGAACAATTTATCGCCCTAGCTAAAGCAGATCAAAGTCTTCAAGACGAGATCAAGGCGGCACTCAATCAGGATCAAGTCATTGCCATTGCGGCAGAACGTGGTTTTTTAATCGACCCGCTAGCTATTTTAAGGAAGTGGAGCAAGCATACCGACTTCTCCAAGCCAACATGGATGGGTTGGTTCTCGGAGTGATTTCAAGTATTGATATCTGAATAACGTGTTTGTTTTCCTCCTCGTTTCGCCCAATAAGTTACGAGACTTTCCCCGCCAGGTCTAGGGACGCTCGCAATTGCCCTTAAAATTTTAAATGAACGGTTTGGCCCCATCGGCCAGTTACCCACGGCTTTAATTTGCCTTACTTTTCCACCGATTTCGTCCATACATTTTTCAAACTTCTCGAGTTGCGTTTGATCAACAGTTTCAAATATAAAATCAGTTCCTTCGCAGATCAGATGTTGTGATCGTATCCATCCTTTGAGCTGTTTTATGCTGTTTTGCATTCATTCTTTGGTTTTGTCGATCCATTCAGATGTGACCATCTCAGAAAGATCTTCGACTCGTTTGAACTTAAGTGGACCATGTTCAGAACCCCATCGTACTTCATCTGTTTCGGGGTCAAAACCTCTGTCGCGGCTTACCCAACTTTGTTCGTTCACTTCAACCTCGCTGACGAGATAAGTTAGTTTCCCGTCTCGAGGTACTATGCATGCTTTGCCTGGCTCTACATTGCCAATATAGTGACCAGCTGTTTTTTCTGTGAAGTACATTGCGCATCCGCATCTTCTTTCCAGGCTATTGAGATCTAACGAATCAAGTAATTCTGGTCTTCGCCCAGATCCAGCCAACCGCTCTTTATTGCTGAAACCAAAGTTCTCTACAACAAAGATATCTTCTTTGTAATACAAGCGATGAATTCCCTGTCTATAAGGATCCCATGGAGAATAGTCGTAATATTGCTCTGAATAAAAGCCGGGTCCTTGAAAGATATGCCACGGTAGTGGCCTGAATACAATATTAATTCGAGCAAAGTCTTTGGGTCGCTCTTGAGACTGTGCAAAATTATCAAAGACGCCAGATAATGTTTTTGCGAATCTGATTTTTTCTTCAGGTTTCATGAATGGGATGTAGTCGCTGAGGACTAAACAGAGATTTTTCTGACTTCGGAAGCAAATGAAGCTTGCAGAATGCCCGATCCCTTTGATGTTTTCAGGACTGATGAGCGGCAGCGGACATGATCAGAAATGAACCAAATTCTTTCTTCTGCAATGGATTGATCATAGTGAGTCTTGAGAATGAACGTGCCATCATCAAGAAAACGGTATTCTGACTCTGCTGCTACCGACTCTGCATAGCCAACGCTTCTCAATAGTTTCCCGGATTGTTCATCGTTCGGGATCGGCAGAATGATGCACGACCCACTGGAAACTTCACTGGGATCGTCAGGTTCCCAATCACTCTCTGCACTCCATTCCATTGAAAAGGGAGAAATGTAGTGGCTGTCATTGGGTTGTGATGAAGCTTTGATCAGCTCCCGCAGCTGATTGTCGTCATCAATGAATTCTTTGATTGATATTTCACTGACTACATCTTCGAATTGTTGAAATGCAAGGGAGTGTCCGCTTCTCATTGAGCGCCATTCTCCGATGCTTTGAGCAACAAACTGCTCAATATTCATCAGTGTTTCTGCCGTGACTGTCGAATCCTTCAGTGTTTTTAGGCAAATTTGCTTGCATCATGTTGACCATTGAGTCAACCATCATCGACATTGCCATGGGGACCGATGATACAGACTTATTAAAAGCGTCTGTCTGATTCGGGTCAGACCTGGTCGTGTCTCTAAGAATTGGCATGTCAGGGTGTGTAAACGAGAAAAACTAGGTGCGTGTCTGAAAGACGGAATTGAATTGACGTTAGCTAACGCCAATTCAATTATCTCTGATGCCATGAACAATCAGAGCTCAATCTTATGAAGGTTTAAGCCTTCGAAATAGAAACGATCCGACCACCTTGGGCTTGGATGCTCCGCAGAGTTGCGGACATTGAAGTTTGGCTGACAACTGATTTCTGCATCACACGACGATTGGCACTGACCTGACGACGGGTTGTCCAAAAGATTGAGATTCCATTGGCGTTGCCAACGCTCTTGCGATTGACAATCGCTGGAGCATTTCCAGTGGAGAGGCTGCTCAGGAGTTTTGATTCATTGCTGGCCGCGTCATAGCCTGCGAAACCTGCATCAACAGCAATTCCTCGTGTGTAATTAATCGTTCGTCCACCACTGATGGATTGGCTTGAGCGATTATGAGGTACTCCGTCGATACCAAATGCTGCGAGATATTCTTCGCTATAGGTGTAACTAGCAATTTCCGCTTCATATCCTTCGGTGCTCAGCTTGCTGACATGTTCCATCAGCTCTTGCTGATCATGAGGGGGTCTGCCAAGTAAATGCTTGAAATTGAGCTCTACAAATTGATAGGGACTCCTGTCTTCAAGAAATAGTTTCTTATATGTATCCGACTGTGCCAGAGCTGTCACGAAGCCTTGAACAGTTAAATCTCCATTCATAAACAAGGCTTCGAGAGACTTGTTGACGTCAAGCTCCATGAGATGACGGTTGCCAAAAACCTGTTTGTAGATGCTTTGAATCACATCATCAGCATGTCCCAGATCTGCATTTGCCTGGGTCGCCAGTGTGGTGGTTTCCGTCATGTCTCAGGTGATTAGGTGATTAGGTGATGAGTTGATTTTTAGGCCTTTTGAATATCAAAAGACCCTTTCAACAGGTCAATACTGGAGGTTTGCTTACATCACTTCGGTGATGGAAACGATTTTTCCACCTCTAGCGTGGATGTACTTCATCTGGCTGGACATGTCTTTGCCAGAAACCAGATAAGTGTTGCCTGCGGTGCGTTGTCTGGTGCGAGCAGCTTGAGCTGCAACCACAATCCGGAAGCGCTTTTTGGTGGGATCTGGTGCACCAGATTGAGTACCAGTTCTGTTGATTCTGGTGGTGGTGGAGCTCCAACCGCCGGGAACCATTCCCGTTGCCACTGAGGTGACCAACGAAGAACTTGTCAGAACTGTGTCACTTGCAGCGAAACCTTCGGCCAGCTTGAGGTGACGGTTAAAGGCAACTTGTGAGCGACCATCTTCGGAGAGAATTCGTGCAAATGGCACGGTATCTTCACCAAAAGTGCTTTGGTATTCTTCACAGTCAACGTAACTGCAAATTTCGGCTTCATAACCTCCTTCAGCAAGAATTCGTGTGTGATCACTGATTTCTGCTTGTGATTTTGGTGCACGTCCGAGGAAATGCTTGAAGTTCAGTTCGATGAATCGATAGGGAGCATTCGTCTCGAAGAAACGCTTTTTGTATTCGGCTGAAAGACCAATCGCCCGTACAAACTCGCGAGTGCTTAGATAGCCATCGATGAATTTGCTTTCTGCCGAGACTGACCTTTCGAATTCCATGAGGTGAGGGTTGCCCATCACCTGCTTGTATGTGGCCCGGATCAGGGCATTCAGCTGATCTGCACTATCGCCAGGGCAGCGCTGGAACGTTTCTTGTTCTCTTTGTCCCAGGCCAAAGAACACGTAAGAATCTCCGCGCATCGGTGCGCTATCGCTGCCGCTGGTGATTCCAGGCGCTTTGCTGGCGATCTGTCCCCTTGAGAATGCAGAGGACGGGCGGACTCCAATGGTCTCAGAAGGACTGCTGATGCGAGGAGCAATGCCCGATGCCATGCTGGTTGTCAGTGCACTGCTGCCTCCGCGTGCGCTGTCACTTCCAGCAAAGCTCTTTTGCAGTGCTGCCAGCATGGGGAATGCTGATGTGGCTAGATCTGCAGGTGAACTCCACGCACGGGCGTAAGGAACAATGTCACTGCCGAAAACTTCGAGATATTCAGCGGAATCGATGATGCTGTCAATCAGCGCATCGTGGCCATTTTCAGCTTGCAAACTGATTTTTTGGGACACCTCACCCTGAGAATGCGGTGCTCGACCCAGGAGGTGCTTGAAGTTCAGTTCGATTCCACGTTGCGGGGCAACTGAAGAAAAGAATCGAGATTTGTAAAAGCTTGACTTCGCCAGTCCTCGGACGAAATTTCTGACATCGAGTTCGCCGTTGCGCAGTTGCGCTTCAAGTTCATTGCAGCGTTCGTAATCCATGACGTGGGCGTTCCCGAACACCTGTCGGTAACTGGCAGCAATCACTTCATCCAGTGATGCTTGGTCGTCAGGGCTGTAGCACTCTGCGGTAACGCGGTGTGGGCAATCCTCATGGCTGCGAGGGCCCACGCCGATCGCCATCTGATCGCATGACTGCTTGAGGAATTCGCCAATGGTGAGTGCAGGTTTCGGAGCGTTCTGACCTTTTCTCTGGAAGCTGACAGGCTTATTCCATTTGGTTTCAGCGCCGAATCCGTTCGAAGTTTGGTTGGTTGCCATGGTTCAGATCAATGAATGGGGTTGGGTCGTGGTCGAATGTTTGTTCTGATGCGTTCAGGTCACCGGAGTGATGCTTGCGATCTTTCCGCCTTCTCGGTGAATCCTTTTGAACTGTTCGGAAAGCTTGTCGAAGGGAACGTAGAAGACTCGGTTACTGCGGGTGTAGCGAGAGATTCGTCGCACGTTGTTGGCGCTGTAGCCAGTGACCTCCACTCGGTAGGTCACTCCCTCCTCGCCAGCACCGGCACCCAGTCGGGTGGGTGCATCCTGCAAGTTGGTGGAGGGGCGGAAACTCCAGCCTGTCGCTTGGGTGGATGAAGGCGGAACCACGGGAAGTGGCAGGTTTTGGTATGCCGCGCCGCCAAGTTTGCTGCGATTACCAGCCAGATCACCTTTCAGGCTGCTGCTGCTGTTTCCACGTAATAACTGGAAGCTCCAGGTGAATTCCTGAAGGGTCGTGCAGCATTCGGTTTTCCAACCCCTTTGATAGGGGACTGTCCATTCACCGAAAGCATTTTGGTAATCGGCTGAATCCAGAAAACTGTCGATATCTGATTCATACCCCTGGCTGTCCAGACGCTCAGCATGGGTGCGCATTTCCTGGAAGTCTTCAGGAGCCCGTCCTAGAAGGTGTCTGAAGGCCAGCTCGATGTAGCGGTACCGTGCGCAGGTATCGAAAAAGCGTGTGCGGTAGAGCTCGCTCTTCGCGATGCGCCGCACCAGTTCTCGAACGCTGATCTCACCGAGCTTGAACTGCGATTCAGCAATGATTTGGCGCTCGCTTTCCATGACGTAAGCGTTGCCAAGCACCTGCTGATACACCTTGCGGATGATCTGCTCCTTCTTGGCATCGTCGTCGCCAGGGAGCAGTTCGAGGGGGGCTTCACTCTCGTCCGAGAAGCGCTCGACCCCCAAAAGCGAGGCAGGACCGAAGGGCATGAAGGTTCTCGCGATATTCGCGGACCCATCGTCCGTCAGATCCGCCGTGCGAGAGCGCGTTCTTTATAAAGCTCAATCAAGTGTGTCTAAATATTGCGTGACATGACAATTCTGTGCTCCTGGAAGGGGTTTGAAGCATGCATCAGTTTTGGTTTGATGAATCATTTTTAGCTTTCAGCGATTCCAGGCTTGTCCGTGTCGAGCTGCGTGTGAGCGGGTTCCATTGATCAAGTTCAAGGGGTGCACGGTTCAGCAATGCTTCCAGTTGCTGGTCGAGACCCCTGCAAAGGCTGAAGTCAGCCCCTCGAATGGATTCGACGCAGTCCAGGGCCGCAGATTCCAGGTCTGCGCCTCTGAAATCGGCCATGTCGAGCTGGCTGGTTCCAAAGCGCGTGCCTCTGCACATCGCACCACGCAGGTTTGCGTGTCGAAGATCTGCTCCAGCCATTGCAGTGCCATCGAGAATTGCCCCGCTGAGATCGGTTCCGCTGAGATAGGCGCCCATCAAGACAGCTTTGCGCAGGTCAACTCCTCTTAAGTCAGCGTTATTGAGAAATGCGCCATTTAGCTTTGCTCCTGGGCCCACAGCTCCGCAGTTTTGATGATCGAAATCGTCGGGAAATTTGGTTTGTGAGTCGTATATCGCCAGTCTTAGATCTGCTCCTTCCAGTTTGCATTGGCTTAAATCACTGCCGCGAAGGTTGCAACGGCAAAGCAAGGCTCCGCTCAGATCACGTTGGCCTAAATCCCGATGGCTCCAGTCGGAACCACGAGCGTCCACGGCTGGACCTTTGGCGTCTTCAGGCGTTTGAGTTTCGGGAGCTGTCCAGGTACGAAGGTCGATGAATTGAGATGTCAGAGCTCGAGCCTCCTTGATGGCGCTGAAAGGAGGTTACCCCTTTGCTGTCAGGCTGAAGTTAATCAAGGAGCTCTAAAGCCTGATTGTTCTTGCGGTCAAGCTGTTGCTCATTGTCCAAGTCTTGATGGTATCTCGGCTTGAAAGGACTCAGGATGGTTCGCTGATTTTGGTGCTTTTTCTTGGTTTCATCAAGCCATAAAAAAGCACCGACTGGAGAGGTCGATGCTGTTATCTTCACGCTTGGTTGAGATGGAGTCTTGAATCACCTAGGACGGTTAAGTCATGCCCAGGTTTTTGCATTTTTAGACTGATACATCCGTTGGAATGCTCCGCTATAGGGGTCTTTGACTGCCTTGGAGTAAACGAATCCACTCACATCGTATCCGGGGCCCGATTCAGATATCCGACGGGCATTGCTGAACTCCATGACCAGTTGGCTGCGCGACTCGATCGTTGTGTCTGAAGCAGCGTTGGCCGGAGTCACTCTGGCGAGATTTGTGAATGTGGAGCAATAAGCGCCAGCTGCCGAAGTCCAGGCACGTGGGTAGGGAACAGTGTCTGTTCCAAACACTTCCATATACTCCCCAGAGTGAGTGATTTTGTAGACCAAAGCATCAAAGCCACTCTCCGCGACCAGCTTGATGGCTGCGCTCACTTCGGCTTGATTGATCGGGGGCCTTCCAAGCAGATGCTTGTAGTTCAATTCGATGCCACGAATCGGTGAAACACGATGGAAATACTTTTCTTTATAGAGGTCTGACTTGGCGAGTCCGGCCACGAAATCTCGAACGCTGATTTCGCCGTTGCTGAGTTGCGATTCCAGCTCAGTGCAGCGTTGATTGTCCATGGGCCCGAGGTTTCCGAATACCTGCTTGTAACTCGCTGCGATGGCTCTCTCTAAGGCCTCACTTCCGTTTGCTGCATAAACGTCGTTCACGCTGCTGAAAGGGCATTCGCTGTGGACTCTTGGTCCGATGCCGATGCCCATGGCGGAACATAGGTTTTCTTTGTATTCCTCAGGAGTTGACGCTGCCCGGCCCTTGCGTGGTATCAAGTTGCCTTTCTCGCACTCCTGACGGTAGAGATTGGTCGTCTTGTTTTGTATTGCTTTCTTGGAGTTCCCTGTGGCGTAAGAGACGCGGTTCAGGTTCGTGAAATCACGTGTCGGCTTGATGGCGACCATTACTGATCTCAAAGGGGTATTTGTGACCAGACAATAATCGCGTTTACAGATGAACTCCGCAGAGCCACGAGGCTTGCAACAAAATGTTTTCTGGCGATTTTTTGGTTTTCTTAACGATCGGCGATTGGCCGCTTAATGATTCTTAATTCCTCGTTTTCCATTGATTTGGGTGTCATCGAGTGATGCTGTTTCTGCGCTTGAGTAGCTTTTTGACGCCAAGGCCTCGAGTTGTCCTGAGCAATCATCTGAAAGATGGCGCCCTGTGTGGCCAATGCTGACTGAGATGAATTTCTGGTTCCAGCGCACTTCAGCTAGCGAGTGCTGTACATTTCCCCGGCCACAATCAGAAGGACTCTGATCAGTTCAAAGGCTCCGATAGCAGCCAGGCCAAGCCATACCTTTTTGGCCCATTCAGGCGTTTTGATGTAGGCAGGGACGAGCGTTTCAATTTCAATCCTGGCCTGTAGCTTTTGATCCCATTGTTGATCCCTCCAGTCGCTTCCGTAGCGAGGGAATTGCTGGTAAATCGGCATCACTCCTGTTGATGCCCCGGGAATGACGCGGGAGCGCTGAGTTGGAACATCGTCGTAACCAAAAGAATCAAGATATTCACTGCTGTCGAGCACAGCATCGACAAAGCTGCTGAAGCCTTTTTCTGCAATCAGAATTGACCAGCTAATTCGTTCACTTTGCCCATGTACTTCGCGACCTAGAACGCGACCGACCACCTGGTCGACAAGTCTGTAATTCGTGCTGCAGGCTACGTAGCCTTCCTGAAAGCGCCTGGACAGCAGTAAGCCGCGGATGAAGTCCCTGGTTGTGATGCTTCCATCCCGAAACTGGGATTCCAGATTCACGTCACGATCGCATTTCATGGCGTGAAAAAAGATTTGCCGGTAGGCCTGCTCGATCTGGAAGTTCCGGTCTTCACGGCTTGGGAATGTGGCGCGATTCAGCTCAGCCTTCAGGCCACCCTGGTCGCCGACACGATTGTTCTGGCTTGTGAGCGGGTAGTCGAGCAGCTGAAGCGCCATCCGTAGAAATGCTCAATGAACGCCGATCATTTTATGCCTGCTGCACGGCCTTACTGCTGCGCCCCGTCGTGTCTCTTCATCTCGTTGCCAATAATGATGCAGAGATGAGATAACGCGTCACCGAGTGATTCAGCATCAGCCCCTGCTCCAAGTTTGCGATAACTGGTCACTGAATGCAGACGTAGGCACTCCAGTGCCAGCAGTAATGCAGGCACTGGAACATCGAGCAGTGCGTAAAGCTGCGCTAGGCATCGCATGCCCTCGCTGTCGGTGACGTCGGTCCTGCGTAAGGCAGTCCCGTAAAGGCTGACCCGCAGAAAATGGAAGCAGTCGCGCCAGCAGGCTTCGGCCCGTTCCTGAGGAAACAACTGGCCGCCCGGTTGCACCAGCTGCGGCTGTTCTCTCAAAAGATCCGCGCGCGCTTGGTCAACAAGATCGGAAGCCTGTCGCTGAAGTGCAGCCAGTGGAGCGGCTTCAAGGCCTGACCAGCCACAGCACAAGTGAATCTCCTCGTCAGTCAGTAAGCGTTTGTTCTGATCGGCTCCATGGATCAGAACACGCAGTTGCTCCGGAAGGCTGGGATCTCCATCGAGCCCACACACCTTCGAATGTCGTGCCAGTTCTTGGATTTGTTCTGCTGAGGCGGAACTCACGGATGAACAGCGTTGTTTCTGGAAGTGATGGGAAGAATCGGACACGCGGTCAGCCAGCCGTGGCGTTCCAGATAGAAAGCCCATGCAATCTCCTGGCCAACTCCCGGGCAATGACAGGGGATGGCATCCGCGATTGGATCACTCACTCCCAGATTCTTCAGCAGTGTTCCAACATCGGATGCGGACCTGACTGCCGTACTGCGGATGGCGGCACCAACAACCCAGGTGAGTTTGGTCGCCTCTAACGGGCAGGCATCGCTTTCGCAGGCGAGCAGCACATTTCCAGGTTCTGGCATGGCTGCGAAGGTGTCCTGCCAGAGCTGCAGGTCCTCGGGCTTCAGGTTGAGCCGCAGGATCTGATCGCCGACCGAATGGAGCTGTTCGTTTTGATCTCCGACCCCCTCGATCAACGACATGAGGTTGGCCTGCTGTGATCCATCCATCGCTCAAGTCCGGCCTTGGGAACTGTATCCGTACTGTTCGGAATCTCCGGTGTCGAACGCCAGGGATGTCACCAGAAGCCTATGGAGTGAGGCCCGGTTGTGCTGGCGCCAGGCACTCCTGGACAACCCACGCACGATCGATACGATCGGGCCGCCACCGCTCGTGTCCCATGGCTGCAGCTGAATCCAATGCACTGATGGTCCAGCAGCTCAGTCGTCAATTGCATGTCGTCAGCGAGATTGCTGAGTCACTCACGCTGCGTTTGCTTGCACTGGAGGAGCGTTTTGAGCAGTTGCATCTGAATGCTTTGTCGGATGGATCAGACCCCGTGCCAGACGAAGCAAGTCAACAGCTGCTTGACGACAGTGGTGACCGTCTCAGACATCTGCAGGGGTTGCTGGGCGAAGAGGCCCCCGGTCAGGTCGTCAAACTCGTGACGCCAACATCCGAAGAGATGGCCCCAGCCTGCCGGGATGAAGAGGTCTCTGATCCTGACGATCTGGAGGACATTGAGGCTGAGCTTGAGACGTCGCTGAATGAGACGGTCTACGTGGATGACCCGCAACTTGAGCCTTCACAAGAGGAGGTCAAGGATCAGGACGAAAATGATCAGATTGATCTCCTGAGTGCCTGATCATTGGGTGGGGGCCAGGTCCGATTCGGCTGCTTACAGCTCAAGCAGGCGGACCCTGAACTGAGCAACCTGGCGTGCCTGTTTTGGCTCTGACTGCACAAACGGATGATCGTTCAAATGGTCGATCACTGTTTCGATTTTTTCATCGATTGATTTGTTCTCAAGTTCGCCGCGCCTGAGACATTCCTTCCAGACGGGATCGAACACCATGGCGAATCCGTCAGCGTTGTTGAACTGTCGATCGTCGTTAACCGGGATTGGAATCAATGAGCGGTTCTGCGAAGTGCCAGGACCAGGATTTGAGCTGTGGGTGATGCGACTATTGACCCGTTAAAACACTCAGCTTGGTTCAGCAGTAATCAAGACAACGCCTTTCAGCAAAGGCTTGTCTTGCTGTTCCCATACCGCGTCCTTACGTTTGGTTCGGTTTGGCGGTACGTCCTTCGCCCTCCTGATCGTTGGCGTTGGTGAGGGAACTCTATGTCTCGCTCTCTTCCCCAGAACTGGATCGACGGAACTCTGCACAGCCTGAATGTGCTGAGAGACCTGGGATGGCCAGGGGCGATCGTTCACCCATCACTGTCTGTCTTCCGCCAGAAACCAAGCGCCAAAAGCAGGAAGACCAAGAATCTTCAATGGCGTTTTCTTCCAGACAAGGCCGATGATCCGCGTCCCTTTGCGGGAAGAACCAACCGAGGACAAGGCAAGCGTCTGTCGATCGAGGGGACCTGTGGAACCACTGACCCCTGGGAGGCCGCAATCATTGCTGTGGCTGCGTCACAGGAGCGGTGGCGAAGCCTTCATCAGCAGCTGGAACAGCAGCAGCGTGAGCAAGGCCAGGCACTTTCCGTGTATTGGGAACGGTGGTATGCCCATGAAGAGCAGCAACCAAGGAACAATCGCAATCGCTGGTTGAGTGACAAGCGGCACCTGTGGAATGGGCCCACAGGTCTTGGTCTCCAGCCCTGGGCGACCACTAAAAGGATTGAGCGAATTTCCAGCAACGATTTCCTGGAGTTTTTCCTCATCATTCGCAAATACTGTGAAGTGAAGGGAATCTCTGTGGACGACACCAGGCGCCAATACAAAACCCTGATCCGTAATCTCTTTAGGGAGGCGAAATCAGATTTTCCTGCTCTGAATTGTCCGCAGTTCCCTGTGATCAGGAAGCAAGTCAAGTAAAGCGGCACTCTTGAAAAGTATTCATTCCCTTCGTCGGCCAGTGGCAGAAGGGTTAGAGATGTGCGCTAACACCGGTTCAAGAAGGCTTGTGCTGGTGAGTAGCAGGCATCCCTCTCCCTTGATGAGTTTCTGGGTGTTGTCTTGTAGCGATGTCCTACCCATGACCGGAGAGAACTCCACCTCCAGCACTCCCAGTCAGAAGAAGCCGAAGAGGCCTTCGCCGATGGTATGACCAATGCCGGAGCAGTTCGGCTCTGCAGTGGAGGCTGAAGCTTCGACTTTGTACCTGGCCAAACCGATGACCTGAATTGTGCTTTTGACGACTTTGTGTATCGATGCGATACACAAAAATAAGTACGTCCAGATGAAGGGGGTTGCGCAGGCTGCGGAAAACGCGAACAGGGGGAGCGGGATGGTCCGGAAAGCCATCCCGTTTTTTGTATTCATTCGGGGCGTTCTAGGTCCGTTGAGTCATGGCTGCACCTTTGCAGGTGCGGCGCATGGCCTCCAGGAATTCGCGAACTAAAAAGCACCGAATCGTTCCATTACGGGGACCATTCAGTGCTCTTTGGGCGCTTAAGAAAGGTGCCAGGACCCAGATTTGAACTGGGGACACGGCGATTTTCAGTCGCCTGCTCTACCAACTGAGCTATCCCGGCGCGTTGTCTGCGCGACTTGTGAATCCTAAATCACAGGGTGGAACTCCCAGGGTGTTCTGGCCAGGCAGAGCACCCCTTGGATGGAGGTTCCGTAGGCCTGAAGAACCTGGTGCGCGGCCATAACGGTTGCACCTGTTGTCACGATGTCATCCACAAGCCAGACCTGCTGCTGTCTGGGCAGGCACGTCCAGGGATGACTTGTCGATTGGGTCGAAGTTTGCTTCAGGGTGAAGCTGCCGGACTGGTTGCTCACTCTCTGCCGACGATTGAGCAAGTGCTGACCCACTGTGGGGCGACAACGCTGCAGCAGCTGAAGTGTTGGTCGTTCCAGGCAGCGGCAGATCAGTTCCGGAAGCGGATTCGATCGGCTCTTCGCCTTCCAGCCAGGGATCGGTATCAGCAGACTGTTTTGTGGTAGATCGCACTGAAGACTCGTGCAAATCGCCTGCAGAGAGCCAAGATCGTGAGTCCTGCGCAACGACAGAATCAACTGGCGCATGGCACCGCTGTACCAAGAGACTGCGCGCCAGGGCAGGGGGCTGTTGCCCTTCACCCCAGATTCAGCAAGCCCCAGGCGTTGTTGGCAGGTCTGGCAGAGGCCTGACTGATCAGCTTCTGAGATGAGCTGTCGCTTGCAGATTGCGCAACTGGGTTCGATCAGTAGCTGCCCAAGACAGGTCTTGATGCAGGTCAGCAAGGCAACGATCTGCGATTGACTTCAGGATTCCCCTTTGTCAGCCCCGGCAGGCATGGCTTTCAACATGGCCACGAGAGTGCGGTGTGCATCCTCGCTGTCGGTGAGCATGTGGTCGAAGGGAATGCTGATGGTCTTGCTATTCACCTCAAGGGTCATGGCTTCTGCGGTCACTCCTGTCATTGAGGCTTCCGTTGCCGATGTCAGGCCTCCGTAGTGGTGGGCGTAGCGGAGCACAGCATCACTGTGGTCGTCATTCATATGACGACAGATGCGTTCGCTGATGGCTGGAGTAAGCGGTTCGGCGGCCATGGGAAAGATGCAGGGAGTGGATGAACGAAATCAGCTAAAGCGTTGCCAGAGCAGCAGGGCTAGTCGTAGACCGCTGTACCCGACGAATCCGGCCAACACGATGAACAGCCCGATGGCAAGAGCGTCGCGGAGTCTGTTTGCCAAAGGCTCATGGAAGCTCAACCGATTCTCGCCTGGAACAGGTGATTTGATCATCTTGTTGTTGCAGAGCGGTGAGTGCGAGCCGCGCAACCCCTGCAGCAGGAGGGCTGTAACAACTACGGATCGGAATACCGAGTAATCGTTGCCGCATCCGTCGCCATTGGGGGTTTCTGGCGCCCCCTCCCAGGGTCACCAGACGTTTGGGCGCGGGTGCTCCGAGTTCAGTGAGCTTGGTCCAGCCCTGGCGTTCAATCTGGCTAAGGCCTTCCAATAGACCATGCAGATACAGCGCATCACTCACCGGTCGTGGAGTCAGGATTGGTACAAGATCGGGATCATCCACGGGAAAACGCTCTCCTCGACCGATCAGGGGCAGCAGCTTCAGCCCACTCTGTTGATCAGGGTCGATTTGACGGCTCAGTTCGTCGAGGTCGATTCCTGGAAAGCACTTGCGCAGCACTGCACCACCGCTGTTGGAGGCTCCCCCTGCAAGCCAGCGACCGCCCACGCGGTGGGTGGACGTCCCTGCACCATCTCGTAAAGGGATGCTGGTGAAGCGTTTGAGCACAAGAGTGCTTCCCAGCACGGTGATGCCTTCATCGTCGGCGGCATCGGCCGTAAGCACTGCTGCATTGGCATCGGTTGTGCCTGCGATCACGAGTATGTCCTCCGATAGCCCCAGCTGTTTGGCTCGGGCAGTGTTCATGATTCCGAGCCTTGAGCCGCTCGGTCGGATCTCCGGCAGTGCTTCGCGCCAGGCCTGATGCTCAAAAGCATGAGGCCATCGTTGATCGCTGAGCGACCAGCCCAGGCGAAGGTTGTTGCCCTCTTCTCCAAACCTCCAGTCCCCGACCAGCCAGCCGCTGATCCAGTCAGCCTGGTGACGAAGGATCAGCGGTGGCGAGTGTTGCTCCAAGAGCCTCAGAGCGCGGGCCAAGCTGCCACTGGCGCTCGCCGCCGGCTGGCCTGCTTGCACCAGCTCACGCACCTGCTCCAGCTGTTCCGGACAGGCAACGTTGTAGGGCAAAGCCTTTCCGAGGGGGGTGCCATCTGGATCGCAGGCAACCAACGTCCCTGAGGTTCCATCGACAGCCACAGCCTTGAGCTGGCTGCGCAGCTCGTTTGGAATGGCATTGATCAGCTGGGTGCAGCTTGTCAGCCAATCATCTGGATCCGCCAGGCCTCGGTCGTAGCCGTTGGAATCCGTGTAGAGCAGATCGCGCTGTTGATTAAGAACCGCAACCCGCACTCCACTGGTGCCCAGATCAATGCCGAGCGCCAGTGAATCGTGCATCAACCGATCAGGCGTTGCGGAGTTCTGCCGCCTTGGCGTCAACGTTCTCCCAGGGCGCTTTCAGGTCATTGCGGCCGAAGTGCCCGTAGGCAGCAGTGTCCTGGTAGAAGCGTCCCCCACGTTGCTGAGGCAGGTTGCGCAGTCCAAAACTTTCGATGATGGCTCCGGGGCGCAGGTCAAAGTGCTCCTGAACCAGACCTGTCAGCGCGTCGTTGGCGAACTGACTTGTTCCGAAGGATTCAACCAAAATTGACACCGGCTTGGCAACGCCGATCGCATAGCTCAGCTGCACTTCGGCCCTTTCCGCCAGACCAGCTGCTACAAGACTTTTCGCCACGTAACGGGCTGCATAGGCCGCTGAGCGGTCCACTTTGGTGGGGTCCTTGCCTGAGAAGGCGCCGCCCCCATGACGGGCATAACCCCCGTAGGTATCCACAATGATTTTGCGACCGGTCAGCCCGGCATCACCCTGGGGGCCACCGACAACAAACTTTCCGGTTGGGTTGACGAGATATTTGGTCGCATCGCGGCTTGGTTTCAGGACCAGATCGGCTGTTGCCGGCTCCACCACGTGGGTCCAGAGGTCCTCCGTGATTCGCTCACGGATGCCCTGCTCGTCACCCATGCCTCCCACCTCAGCCGTGTGCTGGGTCGAGATCAGGATCGTGTCGATCGCAACCGGTTTGTCATTCTCATAAACCACACTCACCTGCGTTTTTCCGTCGGGCAAGAGGTAGTCCAGGGTGCCGTTGTGACGCACTTCCGCCAGCCTTCTTGCCAGCCGGTGGGCCAGGCTGATGGGCAAAGGCATCAGCTCGGGTGTCTCGTTGCACGCATAGCCGAACATGATCCCCTGATCGCCAGCGCCAACCAAATCCAGCGGATCGCCAGCGTGGTCATCGGCTTCATTTACACCCTGAGCAATGTCGGGCGACTGCTGGTCGAGGGCGACCAAGACAGCACAGCTGTTGGCATCAAAGCCACCGGCGCGGGCTCCGCTGTAGCCGATCTCCTTGATCACGTTGCGAACAAGGTGGATAAAGTCCACTTGCGCTTTGGATGTCACTTCGCCTGTGATCATGCAAAGGCCAGTGTTTACAACTGTTTCGCAGGCCACACGGCTGGTGGGATCCTGCGCCAGAAGGGCGTCGAGTACAGCATCACTGACTTGATCGCAGATCTTGTCGGGATGCCCCTCCGTAACGGACTCGGAGGTAAAAACGTATCGACTCATAACCATCGGTAATTGCCGGCGACTTTACGAGGTCGACTCTTTAGGCCTTTGATAATGCGTCTGACGTTGCGGTCAGTTCGCTCCAGTGACTGATCAGATGTTCATGGGCGGTGAGCGTTGGCTGGCGATGCCATCCGGCCACATAGCCGATGGTCAGTGCAATCCCTGCCTGTCGTGCCATCAACAGATCGGTGTCGGCATCTCCGATCAGGGCGCATTTCTCCACTCTTAGCCCCAGTTGTGAGCACAGTCCCTGAACAGCTCTTGGGTCTGGTTTGGCTGGATGGTGATCGGCACTCCACAGCCCGCTGATGCAGTCGTTGAGTTGGTGCTGGTGGAGAAAGTTCTCAATGCCCTTTGTGGTGTCATTGCTGATCACGGCACAAGTGATTCCAGCAGCGGCCAGCTCTCTAAGAAGTCTTGCTGCATCTGGCAACAAGCCAATTGGGTGCCCACCTGGATGCAGTGCTTGTTTGTGCTGATCCACATGATCAAACACCTCCTGAGCCAGGACCAATGATTGAGGCCAGTTCAGATTCATCTGACAGAACACCGTTGCGGTGCTCAGCAGGTTGTGATGTCGCGACGCTACCGCCAGTGTGCCGTCAGGGATGACTCCTGCACTGCAGCGTCCGTAGGTTCTCGCAAGCAGATCGCTCAGCTCCCGGAGCTCTCTAGCTGAGGCACCTCGCGATCTAAATCTGCGACCTGCTTCATCAAGTCTGGCGTCAGCCAGTTCGATTAAACGCGGCTCGCTATGGGAAAGGGTGCCGTCCTTATCGAACAGCACCCCCTGAACTGAACCGAGCTCACAGTCCTTGAGTTTGAGGTGAGCCATTGGCTCGGATCCCTCAAATCATCATTGAACCCAGGGGCTCTTCGCCTTCCTCGGCTTGCTCAAGCAACATCTGCTTGTAGCGAGCTGCCATTTCTTCAGCCTTGTCAAACACCTTCTGCGGATCTGTGAGCATGTCACCAGGCTCTGGCTCAAGCGCCTTGGTGGAGAGTGAGATTCGGCCTCGCTCTGCGTCGAGATCGATGATCATCACTTTCATCTGATCATTCACGTTGAGCACCGAGTGTGGCGTTTCGATGTGCTCGTGACTGATCTCAGAGATGTGCAGCAGACCGCTAACACCGCCGATGTCGATGAAGGCGCCGTAGGGCTTGATTCCGCGCACGGTGCCCACCACAACCTCACCTACTTCGAGGCGGTTCATCTTGCGTTCGACCAAAGCGCGCCTGTGACTCAGCACCAGACGATTGCGCTCTTCGTCAACCTCAAGGAACTTGAGGGGGAGGAAGTCGGCAACAAGTTCTTCCTTGGGTTTACGTGTACTGATGTGGGATCCGGGGATGAATCCACGCAGTCCTTCCACCCTCACCAGGGCGCCACCTCTGTTGGTGGCAAACACCTCTGAGTAGATGGTGGCGTCTTCCTTCTGCAACTGGCGAACACGTTCCCAGGCTCGCTGATATTCGATCCGTCGAATGGAGAGGGAGAGCTGTCCGTCTTCGTTCTCCTCGCTCATGATGAAGAACTCCCGGATTTCACCGGGTTGCAGTACATCGCTGAGTCCTTCAACGCGATTGATCGACACCTCCTGAAGAGGCATGAATGCAGCGGTTTTTGCTCCGATATCGATCATGGCGCCCTTGGATTCCAGGGCGAAAACCGTGCCGTTAACGATGTCTCCGGGCTTGAAGTTGTAGTCGTACTTACTCAGTAACGCCGCGAATTCATCCAGGGTGAATCCAGCACTGTCCATGTCCCGGCTGGTCGCCCGGCTGCTGGGATCGTCAGCAGTGGGGATGTCTTCGGGAATGCCGAGGTCTTCATCGGTACCGAAGTCGGCTTGATCAGCTGACCCTTCAGCCACTGCTTCGGTTTCGGATGCGACCGCTTCTGCGGTGTCCACTGCAGATTCCTGGGAAGGATCTGTGGGAGTGACAGTCATGGAACGTTGGCGGTCTGCCTCTGGGACAGAGCGATGGGATCTGAAACAGGCCCGCCGACCTGGATCAGGCAATTGCAGATTCTACAGATCGACGATCAAGCTCAGATCGCGGCTGTGAGCTCCGCCTTGGTTGCATTGATGCCTTCCAGGGTGGCTACAAAATCACTCACACCGCTGAACTGGCGATAAACGGATGCAAAACGGATATAGGCGACTTCGCTGAGACTTTTCAACTTTTCGAGCACCAGTTCACCGATGTCACTGCTGGAGACTTCACGGCCGCTGCGTTGTTGAAGACTGAGTTCCAGCTCTTCAACCATGGTTTCAAGGCGTTCTGGAGGAATCCCAGTCTTCTCGCAGGCACGACTCAAGCCATGAAGCAATTTGCTGCGACTGAAAGTTTCACGATTGCCATTTCGCTTGATCACTGTGATCGGAACGGTTTCAACCCGTTCGTAGGTGGTGAAACGAAATTCGCAATTGAGGCATTCCCGTCGCCGACGCACGCTTCTACCTCCGTCGGCGGCTCTTGATTCGAGCACCCGGCTATCGGTGTTCTGGCAGGAGGGGCACTGCACGCCCTAACAATTACGTAGATGTATGAATTGTAAGGCTCGCGTCCACCCATGACATCTATGGCGCGAATTCACGTTTTAGACATAAAAAAAGCCCCGCTCAATGCGGGGCTGAGAAGATCACTTGCCGATCTTCGGAGGATCGCGGAATGCGATCGCGAAGAACAGAGTTGCAATCGCGAGAGTGAGGATGAGGATGTAAGCGAAGCTTTCCATCGGTTATCTCCAAAGGGCTGATCAGCTGAGCGGTGTGCCTGCAGGGGGAACGTAGCCCTCTGGCAGTCGGCGAGTAGAACGGTCTCCCAGTTTTTGGAAGAGACCAAATTCCACCTGTTCGCCGAGGTCGGGATCAATTCCGGCGAACACATCGCGATACAGCGTACGGGCTCCGTGCCAGATGTGGCCGAAGAAGAAGAGCAGAGCGAATACCGCGTGACCGAAGGTGAACCAACCACGCGGTGAGCTGCGGAAGGTGCCGTCGGAGTTGTAGGTCTCGCGATCGAATTCGAACGCTTCTCCTAACTGTGATTTGCGGGCCAGTCGTTTCACGTCAGCAGGGTCAGTGAAGGTTTGACCGTCAAGTGCTCCACCAAACACTGATGCCGTGACGCCTTGCTGTTCGAAGGAGTACTTCGCTTCAGCTCGACGGAAGGGAATGTCAGCCCGGACAACTCCATCAGTGTCTTCAAGAATCACAGGGAAGTTCTCGAAAAAGTTCGGCAGGCGACGGACCTGCAGTTCACGTCCGTCTTTATCTGTGAAAGCAATGTGCCCCAACCATCCAGTGGCTAAGCCATCTCCGTTGACCATGGGGCCAACTCGGAATAGTCCACCCTTGGCCGGACTATTGCCGACGTAGTCGTAGAAGGCAAGTTTTTCTGGAATCGAAGCATAGGCCTCAGATTCTGATTGACCTTGATCCATCGCGGTCTGAACGCGACGGTTGATCTCGGTCTTGAAGTAGCTCTGGTCCCACTGATAACGAGTGGGGCCGAACAGCTCAATCGGAGTTGCAGCAGCTCCGTACCACATCGTTCCTGCAACGATGAATGCTGCGAAGAACACAGCAGCGATGGCACTGGCCAAAACTGTTTCGATGTTGCCCATCCGCAAGGCCTTGTAGAGGCGTTCAGGTGGACGTGTTGTGATGTGGAAAATTCCTGCAATGATGCCGACGATTCCAGCAGCAATGTGGTGGGCAACAATTCCACCTGGGTTGAAAGGGTTGAAACCTTCAGGACCCCAAGACGGTTGTACAGGCTCTAAGTGACCGGTGATCCCGTAAGCATCAGTGACCCACATTCCTGGGCCAAAGACTCCTGTGAGGTGAAAAGCTCCGAATCCAAAGCAGCCGAGACCTGCCAGGAGCAGGTGGATGCCAAAAATTTTGGGGAGGTCGAGCGCTGGCTCCCCTGTGCGGGGGTCTTGCCAGATCTCGAGATCCCAGAATGTCCAGTGCCAAATAGCGGCGAGCATGAGCAAGCCACTGAAAACTATGTGTGCAGCGGCGACACCTTCGAAGCTCCAGAAGCCAGGATCTACGCCTGAGGCTCCCGTAATGCTCCAGCCTCCCCAGCTGTCCGTCACGCCCAAGCGGGCCATGAAGGGCATCACGAACATGCCCTGACGCCACATCGGGTTCAGGACTGGATCGGAGGGGTCGAAGATGGCGAGTTCATAAAGAGCCATCGAGCCGGCCCAGCCGGCGACGAGGGCAGTGTGCATGAGGTGCACGGCCAGAAGGCGGCCTGGGTCGTTAATGACGACGGTGTGCACCCGATACCAGGGCAATCCCATGAGTCAGGTTCGGGGGAACGTAGCTGCCAATGCAGTCAGACTTTTCGATCGTAGGTCGTTCACTTCGATGTATGCGCCAGGCTGTCGTGAGCTGAAATGCGAATTGACGGGCTCTTATTACATCGAAGTTCTCGTGCCCGCCGGATTCCTGGGTTTGCTTGTCTTCGCAGCAATCTCTCGCGGGGGGTTACAAAACTCAACCTGAGGCTCGTAGTGTCTGTGCCCCGGCGTGTCGCAGCGCCCTTCTCTTCAAGAGGTTCAATGCCTGTCATCCGTTTTGTGCGTGAGGGTCGGGATGTGGAGTGCTTCCCGGGTGAAAACCTGCGCGCTGTGGCCGTGCGGGAGGGAATTCAGCTTTACGGGCTGAAAGGTCAGCTCGGTAACTGTGGGGGCTGCGGTCAGTGCAGTACCTGCTTCGTAAAGATTGAAGGTGAGACGTCCACAGCCGCGATGAGCCCAAGAACCGCGGTGGAGGAGGTGAAGCTCAGGCGCAGGCCAGAAGGATGGCGCCTGGCTTGCCAGTCTCTAGTTGAGCAGTCGGTGGTGGTGGTGACAAAACCTCAGGCATCCATGCCTGAACAGAACAAGCGGGTGGCTGCCGCCCTGGCGGCAACTCTTCCTCCTGGTCCAGTGGAGTGGCCTGTTGCGCCTGCTGTTGATGGGGAGACGGCTGATCAGTCAGTCACTGACGAATCCATGCGGCCGCTGAAAGTCTCAGGTCAGGCTTCGCCTGCAACGCCCGGTGAAGAGCGCTGATCGGTTCGAGTCAAAGCTTTCCGGACGGTGATACGTTCCAGCAGGTTCTTTCACGTTCATGGAAACCAACGATCTCGGCTTCGTGGCCAGCCTGCTGTTTGTTCTGGTGCCGACCGTCTTCCTGATCATCCTGTTCATTCAGACCAACAGCCGTGAGGGGTGACTCCACTCACGGCTGTTCCGATCGTGACCTTTCACCTCTGTTCCGGTTCTCTCACAAGAAGCACCGGTGCAGGGGCGTGAACTCGGATGTAGTCGCTGACTGAACCACCAAGCAGTTTGTCGAGGTCAACCAGTCCTCTCGCCACCAGAGGGCGACGGTCCTGAGAGGCCAGCACGACCAGGTCAGCATTGATCTGTTCTGCTGCCAAGCACACCCCTTTGCCGATGTCGGCGTCGGTGACGTGCAAGGGCTTGAGTTCAACCCCGAGCTTGCGAGCTCTCTGGACAGCGCAGTCGAGATAGGTATCGCTCTTGATGGCTGCTCCTCGTGATGGGGTGGGGTCTTGTCGCGCCACGTGGACGCCGGTTAGCTGCCCTCCTGGAATCTCGAGGACCATTTCGCAAGCGAGCTTGAGGGCGTCATCGCCGACTCCCGTGCCATCGATGGTGACCAGAACCCGGTTGATATGACGAATGTAAAGGTCGTCGCGGACCAGCAACATGGGTCGCGTCGACAGTTGGAAGACGTACTGACTGGCACTGTTGGACAGGATTGACCGGAGCCTGCCAAGTCCTCGTGATCCCATCACGATGAGATCCACGTTCAGTTCATCCGCCACATTGAGAACGGTCTGCTTGGTGTCCCCCTGACGGATGATCGAATTGACGTCCTGCGGGTTAAGTCCCAGCTTTTCCACAGACTCAGCCAGAAGGCTGCCTGCGCTTTCCCAGTGCTGTTGCGTTGCCGCCATGGTCTGTTCCGGGACCACATGCAGGAGATTGATCCTGGCAGCCTTGAAGGCAGGCAGGTCGCGCAGCATGTTGATCATTTCACCGACGTGGCCTTTGCCTGAATCGGCGATCAGAAGGTTCTTGAACACGGCGAAGTTTCAGCCTATGCAGCAGCCTATGGCTGATTGGAGTTCCCAGTTCGCATGCTGAATGAGAGCGTTACCAGGCTCCCCTGGCGCCTGGACAAGCGAGTGCTCCCACAGCACACAGACCATGGCGGTGTGATGTGGCATGGCGCCTATGTGGGTTGGCTTGAGGAGGCCCGGGTGGAGGCGCTGTCTGCAACCGGATACCCCTACGAAAAGATGGCTTCAGGTGGGCTGGAAATGCCCGTTGTTCAGCTGCAGATTCGTTATCGGGAGGCGCTGATGCTTGGCGATGAGGTGGAGCTGATGAGCGTCTCCTGCGCTCCCCGGGGTGTTCGCTGGCCTTGGTCAACTCAATTCATCAAAGCTGGCGTTTGCGTGGCTGAAGCTTCAGTGGAGCTTGCTTTGGTGAGCGTGCGTCCAGTCCGAAAGGTTCTGCGGCACCCGCCTGAAGCAGTGGCAGCGGCATTCAGGGCCTTGGCTGAGGGGCCAAAGTGCAAGGGTTGATAGTATTTTTGTACTAGCGCTCATGGCGTGTTGGAACGCTCCTGGAGATGGTTGTGGTTGCAGTGCCCTGGGATAGGCGCAGCTCGGATGCGCCAGCTCTGTTCAGCAGCCGCTGATGCGCCACGGGGTTTTCAGGATCTCTGGAGCTGGTCTCTCCCGACATTGCAGAAGGAGTTCGGATGGCCGGCTTCGGTGCTGGCATCGCTTGAGCGTTATCGATCAAGTCTCGGCCTGAAGCCTTGCATCAAGGTTCCTATCAATGTTCTGTTGCCCTGTGATCCTGAGTGGCCGGCTGGCTTTGAGAGGCTGGAGCGCCCGCCTCTGTCAATTCAGTGGCGTGGCAGTCGAAGTCTTTTGTCGTTGCTCTCGATGCAGCAGGCGGTTGCCGTGGTGGGTACGAGAAGGCCTTCCAGCCACGGCCTTCGGATGGCGGACAATCTGGGTCGAGCCCTTGCCCAGGCTCAATGGCCTGTGGTCAGTGGTCTTGCTGAGGGCGTTGATGCAACTGCTCATCGAGCCTGTCTTCAGGCTGGAGGCAGTCCCGTGGCTGTTCTGGGAACTCCGCTGCATCGCGTTTATCCGCCTGAACATCGCAGTTTGCAGCAGGAGGTCGCAGAGGCTGGGCTGCTGATCACTGAGCTCCGCGATTCCGAGAGGGTCCTGCGATCCAGTTTTGCTCTGCGCAACCGCTTGCTCGTCGCTGTGACAAGGGCTGTGGTGGTGGTGGAATGTCCTGAGAACAGTGGAGCGCTGCGTTCGGCTGCGATGGCGCGTTGCTTAGGCATCCCCGTCTGGGTTGTTCCAGGTGATGCGCTGCGTGAATCGTCTCAAGGCAGCAATGCGCTGCTTCAGTCGGAGGCACTGCCGCTGATCAATGTCCAGGCTTTGCTTGATCAGCTTGGGCCAGGTCCTTGTATTTCCTGTGTTGGGAAGAGTGATGCTCCCGCTTTGAAGTCAGAGAAGCTTCTGACTGTCAATCCTGTGCAGACTCGTTTGTTGAAGCTGGTGGATGACGATTCCAGCTTCGATGTGATGGTGCAAGCATTGCAAACCACCCCTGACCGTGTTGCTGCGGAGCTGCTGAAACTTGAGCTGGATGGTTTGGTTGTGGCGCAGCCAGGCCTGCGTTGGCGCTCGCTTTAGGTTGATTTCATGGAGTCGGCTTCGTGTTCAGGACAGGAATTGCTGACCTGGCGACGCCAGCAATTACTTCGTGGAGGGCGGGCTGTTGATCTCGACTGGCTTTTGGCGATGGAGGCCAATCTCAGCTGGGCGGAACTTCAGCGGTTGCGGATTCTGCCCGAGTCGATCGCTCCTCTGGCCAGCACCCTCCAGGACCTGGAGAAGCTCTGGGCAGTGCATCTTCAGGACCACGTTCCGCTGCAGCATCTTGTCGGACGCTGTCCATGGCGCGATCTCGATCTTCGAATTAGCCCAGCAGCACTGATCCCCCGCCAGGAGACGGAGCTCCTGATTGATTTCGCGCTTGATTGCCTGCAGGATCCATCGGCGACAGGTTGGGCCTCTGCGGGACGCTGGGCTGATCTGGGTACAGGCAGCGGAGCTCTTGCCGTTGCTCTCGCTCGTGCCCTGCCGGGATGGGATGGACATGCTGTGGATCTCAGCGCTGCTGCTCTCGAGTTGGCGCGGATCAACCTCAACGCCTTGACGACATCTCTCAGATGGCAGCTGCATCAAGGTTCTTGGTGGGATCCACTGGAATGCTGGTGGGGACAGTTCGACCTTGTGGTCGCCAATCCGCCTTACATCCCCACTCAGGTTGTGGACGAGCTCGATCCACTCGTTCGCGACCATGAACCAAGGCAGGCTCTGTGTGGTGGGGAAGATGGTCTGGATTGCTGCAGAGCGATTTTGGGACTGGCCCCTCAGGCACTCTCACCAGGCGGATGGTTGTTGCTCGAGCATCATCACGATCAGAGTGATCAGGTGCTTGGCCTGATGAGCTCTGCAGGACTTGTGTCGTCCAGAGCCCGCTCCGATCTCAGCGGCGTCAGGCGTTTTGCTATCGCGAGGCGTCACCTTTGACTTTCATCCTGTTCTTTGCTCTCGCTCATGACCCATGACAAGCCCTCATTGATGTCAGCCATCGAGTTGGTCCGGCATCTCAGGGGTGGTGGAGCAGCTCTGCTACCCACGGATACCTTGCCAGCGCTTGCCGCCGTACCTGACCATGCGGCACAGATATGGACTCTCAAGCAGCGTCCTCAGGAGAAACCTCTGATCCTGATGGCAGCTCAGGCTGATCAGTTACTTGCGCTTACCAGTGAAGACGCCAGGATTGATGCGCAACCGCTCGCCCGTCGCTTCTGGCCAGGCGCACTGACTCTGGTGCTTCCGGTGCAGGGGCGTCTGACTCAGAGCCTCAATCCAGGTCAAGGAACCCTGGGAATGCGCATCCCGGATTGTGATCTCACCCGAGCTCTGCTGATGCAGAGCGGTCCACTGGCAACAACAAGTGCCAATCCTTCGGGCGCACCGCCAAGTCAGAACGCAGCGGAAGCCGCTGCGGCTTTTCCGGATCTGCCGCTGCTGGCTCCGCTGCCCTGGCCCCAGACCTCTGGGCTGGCGAGCACTGTGATTGGCTGGAAATCTCCAGGGTGCTGGCAACTGCTGCGCCAGGGCGCTGTGATGGTTGATGTGATTGAGAGGTCTCCTCCATGCTCTGGCTGATTGCACTTGTGCTGCTACTCCAGGCCCTCTTTCACTGGACGCTGGAACCGGCAATCCGATGGCTCACGCCCTTGTTCGAACTGAGGGTGCTGCCCTTGCTACTCGGCTTGCTGGGGATCTGGTTTCTGGCAGGGCGCACTGACTCCGATAGAACGCGCTGAGCAATGGGTTTTCAGTCCCGTGAAGCCGGCTGACGGATTTGAACCGACGACCTTCGCTTTACAAAAGCGCTGCTCTACCACTGAGCTAAGCCGGCAATGACGGAACTCTACCGGCGCACACCCGCTTGTCCTCTTTGACCTGCTGCAACCACCAAAGGCTGAGCTGCAGTCTTGAACGACAGCCTGTCTTGCCCAGGGAACTGCTGATATGGCTTTCAACGGTGCGCACACTCAAAACCAGCGTTTCAGCAATGGCACGGTTGCTGTTGCCCTCCAACAGAAGATTGAGCACGCCAATCTCTGCTGGTGTGAGCTGAAAGTTTGTCATGGATCGGGAGAAGTGCTGATGTGGGGATTCCCCTCAATCGCCGACGCGTCACTCTTGTGAGCTGGTCGCCATTGAACGCCGGATCGGCAGATTGGCCACCAGTGCTGTGACGCGATCTTCGGTCTCCAGGCTCACATCGCCTTCCTCGAGGTCAATGTCCACATATTTGGCCACGACTTCAAAGATTTCACGTCGCATCTGATCCAGAGTTTCAGGACTCAGGTCGCTGCGGTCGTGGGCCAAAACCAGTTGCAGGCGCTCACGTGCGGTGGTTGCACTGGCGGGTTGACGGCGCAGGATTTTGTCGATCAAGTCTTGCAAGGTCATGGCGTTCAGAAAATCTTGGTTTGCATCAGTTGGCGCACCCTGGCGCGAATGCCGCGTCGACCGTCCTTTGCAGGGTCCATGAGCGGGACGTCTTCTCCCTGGAGACGACGGGCGATATGCCCGTAAGCCTTGGCAGCAGGAGAAGCACTTCCATTGAGAGTCAGGGGTTCGCCTCGGTTGGTGCTGACAATCACCTGCTCATCTTCAAGAACCAGGCCAAGAAGCGGTAGAGCAAGGATGTCGGTGACGTCGTCGACCGCCAGCATCTCCTGATTGGCCATCATTTTTGGTCTGACCCTGTTCAGCACGAGCTGAACGGGTGAAACCCCGTGGGTGTTGAGTAATCCGATCACACGATCGGCATCTCTGACAGCCGATACTTCCGGAGTCGTGATCACGATTGCTTCCTTTGCGGCTGCCACGGCGTTCTTGAAGCCGTCCTCGATGCCTGCTGGGCAGTCAATCAGGACGTAATCGAAACTTTCAGACAGCATCCCGGCAATGGTCTGCATGTCTTCAGGTTTCAGCCACTCGAGCATCCGCGGATTCCCCGCAGGCAGCAGTGCCAGGTTCGGCTCTTGCTTGTGCTTGACCAGTGCCTGGTCAAGGCGGCAGCTCTCTGCCAGCACTTCCTGTGCTGTATACACGATTCGATTCTCGAGTCCAAGCAGCAGATCGAGATTTCTGAGTCCGAAGTCCGCGTCGAGAACCACGGTGCGAGCTCCTTGTCCAGCCAGAGCGATGCCGAGATTGGCAGTGAGGGTGGTCTTGCCGACGCCACCCTTTCCCGAGCAGATCAGGATCGTTCGCGAATTGGTCACGGGGTCCCGTTTTGATCGCGCCACCTTAATGGCATTGATTCGTCCCGTCCGCCTGAAATCGATCAGATTTACTGAGGTATGAAGGGCGCACTGGCTGGCTGGATGGAGATGGCGCCATCCAGAATGCAAGCCTGCTCGGCGAGCCCAGGCTGCGGTCGTTCCTCTGGACCTCGCGCCACAAGCTCCGCAATCCGCAGCTGCAGTGGCCTCAGCTGCAATGCCACGATCTTGGCGGTGTTGTTGCCCTTGCTTCCTGCGTGGGCCCTGCCTCGCAGGCGTCCCCAGACATAGACATCTCCCTCGGCCGATGCCGATCCGCCCGGATTCACATCACCCACGATCAGCAGGTGCCCCTGAGTTTCGATGTGATCACCGGATCGCAAGGTTCCCCGATGAACCGTGAGATCAACATTGGTTTTGGCCTCGTTCGGCTGATCGTCTCTGGCTTCAAGGGTGGGGATCACAGTGCTGGCCTCTCGAACAGGCAAACCAAGTGCAGCTGCGCTGATCAACGTGTTGCGGCAGCGCGTGATCAACAGCTGAACGTTGTGGCCAGCCTGATGCAAAGCATGCAGCAACGCCTCCAAATCGCGACAGCTCAGGGTCCAGTCACCGGTGTCAAGGTCGATGTCACCCGAAGGAAGGGATGGCAGCTGCGCCGGAAGCCATTGCTGCCAGGACACGGATCGGAAAGCCGGGAGGCTGAGGCAGTAAGGGATCTGCGGTGTTGGTTCAACGGTCATGGCCGGAGAGTAGGCAGATCACCCACCTAGCGAATGCTGGCCATGGCCCCATTCAGTTCGGTTGAGATGTCTCCCGGGTGAATCAACCAGGCTGACGCTGCTGGAATCGCGAGACTGTTCACCAATGGCGAGCACTGTTCGAGCGCCTGCAGGCTCTGACCGTCCCAAAGGCGCAATCCACCTCGGTAGGGGTGATAGCCCCGGGTCTGGTGGTGTCGAAGTCCACAACACATTTCAGGATCGAGGCCTGCAGCCGCCGCATAGGTCTGCGCTTTAGCCAGCAGCTCCAATTGCGTTGATGCATCCATCTGGCTGACATCGAGAGCTTTGAACAGTCGGCGGTTCAGAAATCGATCGCAGAGTTCGGCAAGCGGCTCCGGTGCTTCCTCTCTCCATCTCTGAAAGTGATAACCGGTGCGCAGGTCGTCGTTGGCGAGGTAACTCTGGAGGTCGAGCTCCTGGGTCTGCCACAGCCATGCCTGCATGGTTCGGTCTGCCCAGATGCGACTGGGGCCAAGCAGCCGTGCCTGACGGATCAATTGATCCAGCAACCAATTGCAAACCACATTGAGGCGATGGTTGTAGACGCTGCGGTACATCAGGCTCCTGACCACCAGGTAGTGCTCCACCGCCATCAGGCCCTTCGGATGAATGGCCAATTCACCATCTGGTGCAAGGGTGATCGCACCGAGGATGCGATCAAGATCAAGCTGACCGTATCGGGCGCCTGTGCTGTAGCTGTCGCGTAGGAGGTAATCCAGGCGATCGCAGTCAAGTTGACTGCTCACCAGGGCCTTGATGACACCACGCTCCGCACGTCCATGTTCGAGAAGATCAGCCACTGAGGCAGCGGTGCCTGCTGAAAACTGTTCGAGGGGGGCCTGGATGTCTGGGTGTTCCCGGATCACACGTGCTGACCACTGTTCGTGGTGCGTGCCAAACATCTCCTCGCCTGAATGGCTGAGCGGAGCATGGCCAAGGTCATGGAGCAAAGCGGCGGCGTAAAGCACGCCCTTTTGCTTGTTCAGAGAGGGATCGAGCTCAATCAGGCGGCCCATCGCTCGGCGCGCGATGGCAAAAACACCCAGCGAGTGGGTGAAACGACTGGACTCGGCGCCGTGGAACGTGAGGAATGCTGGGCCGAGCTGCCGGATGCGCCTTAGTCGTTGAAAAGGCGCCGAATCCACGAGCGCAAGCACCATGGCTTCGGCTGGTTGATCGGCGTCGAGGCTGATGCCGTGATGAAGAGGGTCGTGATAGGTGCGGGAGCCCATTCAGCTCATCGGCTCCGCTTCAATCTCGTCCGTGATCGGCATTGGATCTGCACTGGCCTGACTGGCTTCCTGATCAATCATCGACTGGAGCACCAGTTCGGCGTCCGTGAGCCAGCGATCACCTTCTCCGCCGGGATTCAGGGGTTCCGGTCCGTCCAGGATCCTGTCCGGTGTGATGCCTTCGCCCTGAATGTCCCGACCGCTGGGGGTGACATAGCCCGCCACAGTCACCGCAAGTCCACTGCCATCACTGAGGTTGGTCAGAGTTTGAATCAGGCCTTTACCGAAGGTGTTGCTACCGAGCAGCAGCGATCGTTCATCGTCCTGCAGGGCGCCCGCAAGAATTTCGCTGGCGCTGGCCGTACCTCCATTGACGAGTGTCACCATCGGTCCCGAATAAAGCACCTCAGGCCCTGCCTGGATTGGATCGGCGATGCCGCTGCGATTTCGGGTCTCCACAATCGGTTGCTGATTGAGGAATGCATCAGCAACCGCGAGCCCGGCACTGACCAGTCCTCCTGAGTTATTGCGGAGATCCAGCACCAGCCCCTCCACGCTCTTGTCCGATAACTCGTCGATGGCGGCGCGGACCTGTTCGGGGACGCCCTCACTGAACTGTGTGATGCGGATGTAACCGAGTGTGTGGGTGTCACTGCGCAGCCGCCGTGTCCGCACCGGTCGCAGATCGATGTTGCGCCGTTCCAGGGTGATCTCCTGCTGCTGCACCTCCTGCGGCGGCAGCACCGTGAGCACCACCTGGCTTCCCACAGCTCCGCGGAGACGAGCTGCAGTTGTTTCAAGGCCGAGTGTTTCAACGGATTCGCCATTCACTGCCAACACTTCAGTTCCACTGACGATGCCGGCGTCAGCTGCAGGAGATCCTTCCAGAGGAGCAATCACCACGGTTGCGGTGCTGTCTTGGCGATGGCCCAGTTGCAGGCCAACACCGCTGAGGTTCCCCTCGTTACTGGCCTTCATCACCTCGTAGTCCGCAGGTCTCAGCAGGCGTGTGTAGGGATCATTCAGCGGCAGCAGCATCGTTTCGATGGCGCTGTAAGCCTCTTCGCTGCTTTCAATCGTGTTTTCAAGTGCCTTCTGGCGAAGGCGCTTCCAGCGGATCCGATCGAACTGTTCAGGGTCCAGATATCCCTGATTCACCAATCGCCAGCTTTCCACCACCAGTTGCTGCGCATCGTTAAGCGCCAGGGCGTGCGGGCTAGCAAGCAGGACGATGAGGATGGCACTCGCCAATCCAAAAGCCAGCCGTCGCAGACGATCTGACCATCCGTTAACAGTCGGCAACATTGGCTTCATCCCGGCCCGCAACTGGAACGACATCGGTAGACTCTCGCAATCCAAGCCCACCTCTGCATGGCGAACTCCTCACCTGTCTACGACTGGTTCCAGGAACGTCTTGAAATTCAGGACATTGCTGATGACATCAGCAGCAAGTACGTGCCTCCACACGTCAACATTTTTTACTGCCTCGGTGGAATCACACTTGTGTGCTTCCTGATTCAGTTCGCGACAGGCTTCGCGATGACCTTCTACTACAAGCCGACGGTCGCTGAGGCCTACACCTCCGTTCAGTACCTGATGACGGATGTGAGTTTCGGCTGGTTGATCCGCTCGGTCCATCGCTGGAGTGCCTCGATGATGGTGCTGATGCTGATCCTCCATGTGTTCCGTGTCTATCTGACAGGCGGTTTCAAGCGTCCCCGTGAACTCACCTGGGTCACCGGCGTGACCATGGCCGTGATCACTGTTTCCTTTGGCGTCACCGGCTATTCCCTCCCTTGGGATCAGGTTGGCTACTGGGCTGTGAAGATCGTCTCGGGTGTTCCTGCTGCCATCCCTGTGGTCGGAGACTTCATGGTTGAACTGCTTCGTGGCGGTGAAAGTGTTGGTCAGTCCACGCTGACGCGCTTTTACAGCCTTCATACCTTTGTGATGCCATGGCTTCTTGCGGTGTTCATGCTCATGCACTTCTTGATGATCCGAAAGCAAGGCATTTCCGGTCCCTTGTGATCCGTTTCAGTCTCTGAGCGCTCGGTCGTTCAGCACCCCTGGTCTGATTAAGGTTCAAACATCACATCCTGATCCATGCACATCCTCAAGAAGCCGGATCTGACTGATCCCAAAATGCGCGCCAAGCTCGCCAAGGGCATGGGCCACAACTATTACGGCGAACCAGCCTGGCCCAACGACCTTCTCTACATCTTCCCGGTCGTGATTCTGGGCACCATTGCCTGCATTGTCGGTCTCGCCGTCTTGGATCCAGCCATGCTTGGCGATAAGGCAGATCCCTTCGCAACACCTTTGGAAATTCTTCCTGAGTGGTATCTCTATCCGGTCTTTCAGATCCTGAGGGTTGTTCCTAACAAACTTCTGGGGATCGCTCTTCAGACTCTTGTCCCACTGGGTCTGATGCTTGTTCCTTTCATCGAGAGTTTCAACAAGTTCCAAAACCCTTTCCGTCGTCCGGTTGCGATGGCTGTTTTCCTGTTCGGCACTGCCACCACCATCTACTTAGGTATCGGTGCAGCAATGCCTATCGACAAGTCACTGACCCTCGGCCTCTTCTGAATCTCCTGACTGAAGGATGACCTCTGCCCAGCCTCATGGCTGGGCTTTTTTATTGGTGATCCCAGTCGTGATCACTGCCCTCAGGATCATCATCCGCAGGGTCAGGAACAGCTCCTTCATCGAGGTCCAGAAGCAGCACGTCATCAGGATTGACGCGCAGGAAGTGGTGGAGCAGCAGGAAGCCAACAATGGTCCAGGTCTGGTAGGTCCTGGACTGTTGACCCACCCAGGTGCCTGTTGGTCCATCGAAGTATTCAGCCCACTGTTGCCGCGGTAATTGGTTGAGATGACTCCAGTAGCACTCCTCCAGCAGTGCTTTCATCTGCCCCATCAGCAGGACATCAGCATGGGGATGGCGACGCTCGTGCAGAAGGATGGAGCCACCGAAGAACCACAACAAGCTCGGCCAGTGGCCACCGTTGTGATAGCTCCAGGGCCAGTTCTTCGGATCCGAACCCGTCTTGTTCTGCCACTCAAGGCTTTCCATCGGAGGATGACAGATGCGCATCGGCATTTCAGCCATCAGGTTGTCGCGGTTGTGCAGCGTCAAGCGGAACAGTGCCCGTTGTTGTGGTGCAGTCAGCAGTCCGAACAGGCAGCCGAGTGAATTTCCGAGGCTGTAAAAGCGGAAGTCAGGACGTCCTGTGCGCATGTTGCCGATCAGGTAGCCCCCACGGTTTTCAAGCCAGTCCTGCAGCCAGTCAGGAATGACCTGGGGCTGAACATTGAATTCGTTCTGGTGCTGGTTGTCTCCGTACTGTTCTGTGGGTCTGCGACGCAGCACCTGCATGGTTTTGCTGGTGACCCAGTAGTGCTTGAGAAGAAACTGGCGAAGGTCATGAACCCACTGCCGGGTCAGGACCAGCCGTTGGTCCAGCAGCCTGCTGTTGTGGTGCTTTCGTCCCAGCTCCATGAGCTGAGTGCAGCAACGCAGAGATCCGTACAGCAACACCTCCACTTCCAGTGGTGCTCCCCAGACGTCCATCGGACGGTCAATCATGAACGCGCAGTCCGGTACGAACAGCACCGGAGTTCCTTCAAAGGTGGGATGCAACACCAGGTCCAGCAGCAGCTGGACACCGCGCTGTACACCCTGACTCGAGGCGAATTCCTCGTCCCCACTGGATTTCACGTACATCCAGCACAGAACGGGCCACCAGAGACTTGCGTCGACTGATGTGATCCGCCCGATGGAGCGTTGGCCATAGTCCGCAATGAGATGGCCTTCCTCTTCCACGAAGCTGGTGGGAAAGACTCCTCGTGTTTGGTAGGTGGTGCTCTGCAGGTCAAGGCAGATGGTCAGGAACTGACGGACGATGTCGAATCGTTTCTGCGTCAGCAGGTAGACCATCACGGGAACGTTGTCCCTCAGAAAGATCTCGCCGTAGTTGAGCGCTTCGTCATGACGGGGGTGTTCCAGGGCGGCGACGCTGCCAGCCAGCTGTCCACGCAGGGGAATCAGCGTTCGCTCGAAGTGTTCGCGGGCCTTCTGGACCACCTGGTCTTCCTTCGAGCTCGGTCGGACACGCTGGTTCTGCTGGCTGAAGCGTCCTGCCATGTTCCGTTGCAAGTAGCCAAAACGTAGTGCTGGCTTTCGATTACGGCAGTGGAAGTAAGTCTTGAGATGCAACCAGTTGCGTATGGGGTGGATTGTGAGTTATGTTTTTGGACTGCGCGTCAGGCGGAAGCCTGCAGCGCAGCCTTTGAGCATGAAGAGCGCGAGCTTGTAATGTTTGGGGGTGCTTACGAGGCCAGGAGGGAGAGATCCCACGGTGTTGTAAGTTTCACAAGCGGTCGCGAGACCGCACGGCCAACCGTTCCTGAGAGGGGACGCGACGGCAGAACCTGGACAATCGAAAAGTTTAGGAACTGACGCTTTCATCGCGTCGAGTTTCGGTTGCTGAGCCGCAAGGTTGAGTAATTGAGCTTGATGAAAATGCGATGTAAGTGTGAGGTCCCGTCAACAATTATTCGTTGCAAGGAAGCAACGTGCTTACAAGGTTGAAAGTTTTCACGAGCTTTTGAGTTTGTCGGTGTGCACGTTGTGGAGCAACAACCGGATCTGAGATCCTGGAAAGTCACGAGGGAGAGATTCTAAGTGCACTCTTAAGAACCCTTCTGTCAGAGGAAGGAGGTTTTAACTGCCATCAGTGCGCCAGTGCTGATGAGTGGGTAAAGCAAATCAAGTTGAAGAGGTGAAAGCCTTTAAGAGGACTTGATCTACAACGGAGAGTTTGATCCTGGCTCAGGATGAACGCTGGCGGCGTGCTTAACACATGCAAGTCGAACGAACCTTCGGGTTAGTGGCGGACGGGTGAGTAACGCGTGGGAATCTGCCCTCAGGAGGGGGATAACGGTTGGAAACGACCGCTAATACCCCATATGCCGAGAGGTGAAATGAATTTCGCCTGAGGATGAGCCCGCGTCTGATTAGCTAGTTGGTGAGGTAAGAGCTCACCAAGGCATCGATCAGTAGCTGGTCTGAGAGGATGATCAGCCACACTGGGACTGAGACACGGCCCAGACTCCTACGGGAGGCAGCAGTGGGGAATTTTCCGCAATGGGCGAAAGCCTGACGGAGCAACGCCGCGTGAGGGATGAAGGCCTCTGGGCTGTAAACCTCTTTTCTCAAGGAAGAAGATCTGACGGTACTTGAGGAATAAGCCACGGCTAATTCCGTGCCAGCAGCCGCGGTAATACGGGAGTGGCAAGCGTTATCCGGAATTATTGGGCGTAAAGCGTCCGCAGGCGGCCTTTCAAGTCTGCTGTTAAAACGTGGAGCTTAACTCCATCATGGCAGTGGAAACTGTTGGGCTTGAGTGTGGTAGGGGCAGAGGGAATTCCCGGTGTAGCGGTGAAATGCGTAGATATCGGGAAGAACACCAGTGGCGAAGGCGCTCTGCTGGGCCATAACTGACGCTCATGGACGAAAGCCAGGGGAGCGAAAGGGATTAGATACCCCTGTAGTCCTGGCCGTAAACGATGAACACTAGGTGTCGGGGGAATCGACCCCCTCGGTGTCGTAGCCAACGCGTTAAGTGTTCCGCCTGGGGAGTACGCACGCAAGTGTGAAACTCAAAGGAATTGACGGGGGCCCGCACAAGCGGTGGAGTATGTGGTTTAATTCGATGCAACGCGAAGAACCTTACCAGGGTTTGACATCCTGCGAATCTCTTGGAAACGAGAGAGTGCCCTCGGGAACGCAGTGACAGGTGGTGCATGGCTGTCGTCAGCTCGTGTCGTGAGATGTTGGGTTAAGTCCCGCAACGAGCGCAACCCACGTCTTTAGTTGCCAGCATTTAGTTGGGCACTCTAGAGAGACCGCCGGTGATAAACCGGAGGAAGGTGTGGATGACGTCAAGTCATCATGCCCCTTACATCCTGGGCTACACACGTACTACAATGCTACGGACAAAGAGCAGCAAGTTCGCGAGGACAAGCAAATCTCATAAACCGTGGCTCAGTTCAGATCGTAGGCTGCAACTCGCCTACGTGAAGGAGGAATCGCTAGTAATCGCAGGTCAGCATACTGCGGTGAATACGTTCCCGGGCCTTGTACACACCGCCCGTCACACCATGGAAGTTGGCCACGCCCGAAGCCGTTACTCCAACCCTTGTGGAGGAGGACGTCGAAGGTGGGGCTGATGACTGGGGTGAAGTCGTAACAAGGTAGCCGTACCGGAAGGTGCGGCTGGATCACCTCCTAACAGGGAGACAAACAACGATTTTGATGTCTGAGTACTTAATTCTTAGGCCGAAATCCTGTCACCTTAGGTCGATCGGTACCTCAATTTTGAAGTCAAGAATGTGTAGCAATGTGCATTGCTTGATGGAGATTTTCAGTTCCTAAACTTTGTCTAGGTCACATCCCACAAGGGTTGAGTCTTCCTGGGCCATTAGCTCAGGTGGTTAGAGCGCACCCCTGATAAGGGTGAGGTCCCTGGTTCAAGTCCAGGATGGCCCATTCGGTGTTGGGGGTTTAGCTCAGTTGGTAGAGCGCCTGCTTTGCAAGCAGGATGTCAGGAGTTCGAGTCTCCTAACCTCCACTGATCGAACTCAATCTCCATCTTCTGGATGATGGAAGATGAACTCGAATGTGATGTGATTTAGATGTGTCCGCTGGCATGACCCCAGCTTCCTGTCATTCCGAAATGAAGTGAATCATCACGATTGTTTTGGTTGATAAGATGCTGGGCTCGAACTGATTGATCAGTTTGATGTCTAGCAGAACCTTGACAACTGCATAGGAAAAAGTCTGTAAGAATAAAGCATCTCTCATGGATGCATCATTCTTTTATAGGATGATGTCAATTCTTGAGCAAGAGCCGAGACTCCATAACGTTCTTTTGATTGTGTCGAGCAATCGAGAGTTTGATGATTAATTCAAATTTGAATTAGTCAGAATCTGTTTCAACGACAGCAAGCGTTTTGGAGATGAATGGTCAAGCTACAAAGAGCTCACGGCGGATACCTTGGCACACAGAGGCGATGAAGGACGTGGTTACCTGCGATAAGTCTCGGGGAGCTGGAAACACGCTTTGATCCGGGAATTTCCGAATGGGGCAACCCTTAGAACGGCCAGCTGAATCCATAGGCTGGCACGAGCCAACCCAGCGAACTGAAACATCTTAGTAGCTGGAGGAAAGGAAAGTAAAAACGACTCCCTGAGTAGCGGCGAGCGAACGGGGAAGAGCCTAAACCGATGGTTTCGACCATCGGGGTTGTGGGACAGCAATGTGGAAAAGGGATGTTAGTGGAAGTGTTTGAAAGACACGCCAAAGAAGGTGAAAGCCCCGTACACGAAAACTGAACTGACCTAGCTGTATCCCGAGTAGCACGGAGCACGTGAAATTCCGTGTGAATCCGCGAGGACCACCTCGTAAGGCTAAGTACTACTGTGTGACCGATAGCGAAACAGTACCGCGAGGGAAAGGTGAAAAGAACCCCGGGAGGGGAGTGAAATAGAACATGAAACCGTGAGCTTACAAGCAATGGGAGCCCGACTTATCGGGTGACCGTGTGCCTGTTGAAGAATGAGCCGGCGACTTATAGGCACTGGCGGGTTAAACCGGAAATGGTGGAGCCACAGCGAAAGCGAGTCTGAATAGGGCGTTTGTCAGTGTTTATAGACCCGAACCCGGGTGATCTAACCATGGCCAGGATGAAGCTTGGGTGATACCAAGTGGAGGTCCCAACCAACTGACGTTGAAAAGTCACTGGATGAGCTGTGGTTAGCGGTGAAATGCCAATCGAACCCGGAGCTAGCTGGTTCTCCCCGAAATACGTTGAGGCGTAGCGTCTCGTGCTCCAGCAGGGGGGTAAAGCCACCATTTCGGTGCGGGCTGCGAGAGCGGTACCAAATCGAGATGAACTCTGAATACCCTGTGTGTAGCGAGGCAGTCAGACTGTGGGGGATAAGCTCCATGGTCGAGAGGGAAACAGCCCAGACCGCCAGCTAAGGTCCCCAAATCAACGCTAAGTGATAAAGGAGGTGGGATTGCCCAGACAACCAGGAGGTTTGCCTAGAAGCAGCCATCCTCAAAGGAGTGCGTAATAGCTCACTGGTCGAGCGATCCTGCGCCGAAAATGAACGGGGCTAAGCGTTGTACCGAAGCTGCGGATTTATGGTAGGGGAGCGTTCTATGTGGGGCGAAGCGTTAGCGTGAGCGGGCGTGGACTGCATAGAAGTGAGAATGTCGGCTTGAGTAGCGAAAACATGGGTGAGAATCCCATGCACCGAAACCCTAAGGGTTCCTCCGGCAGGCTCGTCCGCGGAGGGTTAGTCTGGTCCTAAGGTCAGGCCGAAAGGCGTAGTCGATGGATAACAGGTCAACATTCCTGTACCGGTTATGTTTTGGGAAGAGGGACGGAGAAGGCTAGCCAAGCCAGATATTGGTTACTGGTTCAAGCGTTCGAGGCTATGAGGAGCGGCGAAAACGTTCCGAGCTGAGGCGTGAGTACGAGCTGCTACGGCAGCGAAGTTGGTGATGTCATGCTTCCAAGAAAAGCTCTATACCCGTTAAGGCATAACTGCCAGTACCCGAAACCGACACAGGTGGGGTGGTAGAGAATACCGAGGTGCGCGAGGTAACTCTCTCTAAGGAACTCGGCAAATTAGCCCCGTAACTTCGGGAGAAGGGGTGCCACCGCAAGGTGGTCGCAGTGAAAAGGCCCTGGCGACTGTTTACCAAAAACACAGGTCTCCGCTAAGTCGCAAGACGATGTATGGGGGCTGACGCCTGCCCAGTGCCGGAAGGTTAAGGAAGCCGGTCAGCGTAAGCGAAGCTGGCGACTGAAGCCCCGGTGAACGGCGGCCGTAACTATAACGGTCCTAAGGTAGCGAAATTCCTTGTCGGGTAAGTTCCGACCCGCACGAAAGGCGTAACGATCAGGGCGCTGTCTCGGAGAGAGGCTCGGCGAAATAGAATTGTCTGTGAAGATGCGGACTACATACACCCGGACAGAAAGACCCTATGAAGCTTTACTGTAGCTTGGTATTGTGCCCGGGCTCTGAATGCGCAGGATAGGTGGGAGACGTTGATCTCGTGCTTGTGGGTACGAGGGAGTCAATGGTGAGATACCACTCTTTCAGAGCTAGGGTTCTAACGTTCACCCGTTATCCGGGGAGCGGACAGTATCAGGTGGGCAGTTTGACTGGGGCGGTCGCCTCCTAAAAGGTAACGGAGGCGCGCAAAGGTTTCCTCAGGCTGGTTGGAAATCAGCCGCTGAGTGCAAAAGCAGAAGGAAGCTTGACTGTGAGACCTACAAGTCGAACAGGGACGAAAGTCGGCTTTAGTGATCCGACGGTTCTGAGTGGAAGGGCCGTCGCTCAACGGATAAAAGTTACTCTAGGGATAACAGGCTGATCTCCCCCAAGAGTTCACATCGACGGGGAGGTTTGGCACCTCGATGTCGGCTCATCGCAACCTGGGGCTGAAGTCGGTCCCAAGGGTTGGGCTGTTCGCCCATTAAAGCGGTACGCGAGCTGGGTTCAGAACGTCGTGAGACAGTTCGGTCCATATCCGGTGTATGCGTAGGAATATTGAGAGGATTTCTCCCTAGTACGAGAGGACCGGGAGGAACGCACCTCTGGTGTACCAGTTATCGTGCCAACGGTAAACGCTGGGTAGCCATGTGCGGAGTGGATAACCGCTGAAAGCATCTAAGTGGGAAGCCCACCTCAAGATGAGTATTCCCATGGGGTAACCCAGTAAGGTCACGGGAAGAACACCCGTTGATAGGCTCTACGTCGAAGTCCAGTAATGGATGCAGCGGAGGAGTACTAATAGACCGAGGGCTTGACCATGATTTGGTTCTTGCCTGAGGCGAAGTTTTATTCGATTCAGACGAATGATTGATGATGAAAGTTGTTGATCATGTCCTATGCAGTTCTCAGGGTTCACCCTTGGGAATGTTTTCTATCCTGGTGTCCATAGCGCTGTGGAACCACTCCGATCCATCTCGAACTCGGTTGTGAAACGCAGCAGCGGCGACGATATTTGGGGGGTAGCCCCCTGAGAAAATAGCTCGATGCCAGGTAAAACATTCCAATCACATTGTGATACGAAGAAAGCCACCCCGGAGAGGGTGGCTTTTTTTGTGCCTTGACGCGCGTTTGCTGCTGTCAGGTTTAATTCAGCATTGATGGTCATTCGCTGCACTGATCTTCTCGAGATCGATATCGCAAAGTTGATGTACGACTGCGTGATCGCCAGGGTCTTGATGCGGATTGCCCGCGCGCAAGCAGAAAACAGTGTTCATTCCTGACCGCTGAGCTGCATCACATTCGCCTGGATGATCGCTGATAAACAGCACCTGGTTGGATTGAATGCCCAGTTTCTGGGCAATCACTGTATAGCTCTGCTCGGTCAGCTTGGGGCCTGTGCGAGTGTCGAACCAATGGCAAAAACGATCTGTTATGTCTCCTTCGTTGGTATGGGCGTAAAGGAGTTTCTGAGCCTGAATGCTGCCAGATGAGTACACGGAAAGACTGATTCCATTGCGTTCCCAGGCATCGAGTTGTGGTCGTACATCGCTGAATAAGGGTGATTTCAGTTCGCCTGATAAGTAGCCTTTTTCCCAGATGATTCCTTGCAACTCCTTGAGGGCCGTGGACTTCCTGTCTGATCGAATCAGGTGTTGTAGATACTCCTCCACCTCTGCTGTTGATGGTGGTTTTTTCCTGGTTTGGCGCAGCATTGTTTGGCTGGTTGGATCTGAATCAGCCCGCCATTCGTCGATGGCTTCATGCACTAATGCGTCAATCTCGATATTGCTAGATCTGTGCATTAAGGCCGCTTTCATGTTCTTTTGGGCGAATGGAAACAGCGTCTGACTGACAAAATTGACAGGACAGGTTGTTCCTTCGATATCCAGAACGATGGCCCGAATCACTTGTGACTCCTGAGTAGTGATTGTCTCCAGGTGAGTTCCAAGAGGAATTCCAGGATCTCGGTGTGGCGACGAGCTTCTTTCAGGTCGTCGCCCCATGCGTAGAGCCCATGGCCTGAGACCAGCAGTCCATGAGGGGCTTCACTCAACCGCAGGGCTGCTGAGTCGCTCAGGGTCTGTAGATCCTGGCTGTTGGCAATGATGGGCACGTTGACGCTGGTGTCATGGGTGGTCACTCCTTTGATGCCTTTCAACATCTCCCAGCCCTCCAGAATCACGCCGCCTTGTTCCAGCTCCGTTTTCGACAGCAGAGTCCCCGACAGGGAATGGGTATGCAGCACGGCCCCTGCTCCGCAACAGTGAATGATGCGCAGATGCAGCAGGGTTTCTGCACTTGCTTTGCCCGCTCCGCGGGTAACGTCTCCGCTGCTGTTCACTTCGATCAGTTCTTCTGGTTGAACTGATCCCTTGTCGACTCCGCTGGGCGCCATCAACAGTTTGAGAGGCTGATGCGAAACCACAACGCTGAAGTTGCCCCCGGTGCCGTCGCACCAGCCGCGGCGATGCAGCCCCTCCATCGTGGCTGCGAGTTCTTCAGCAGCCTGAATCAACGGTTCCTTGCCCCCCGCGTTTCATCCTTCTCCGTCCTATCGCATCCGAGTTTCCGGATTGGCAGGTGGGGCACCAATGGGTGCTGCGACCCGCAAGCTTGACCCGATCAATGGCAGTGCCGCAGTTCAAACAGGGTTGCCCAGTGCGTCGATAGACCGCTGCCTGCCCTCCGTAATTGCCGTTGACGCCTTCAAGGTCACGGAAATCACTGAAGGTTGTGCCACCAACGCCGATGCTGATCTCGAGGACGTGCACAAGGCTTTCGCAGATTTTTTCAAGTTGTTTGCGGTTGAGCCTGCCTGCGGGTGTTTGGGGTGCAATGCCTGCTGCGAAGAGGCTTTCATCGGCATAGATATTGCCTGCTCCTGCCACCAGTGACTGGTCCAGCAGGGCAGCCTTGATGGAGCGAGTGGACCCTTTCAACTTCTTTTGCAGATAACCGGCGTTGAACTCTTCACTAAAGGGTTCCGGTCCTAGCCGCTTCAATCCTGTGATCACGGAGTCAGTGGCGGTGCCCTGTGGAACCCACCACATCTCACCGAAGCTGCGCACGTCAACGAAACGCAGCTCCTGCTCCCTGGCATTCCAGAAGCGTGCCCGTGTGTGTTGACAAGGCTCTGTGGGCTCTTCGTGCCACTGGAACTGTCCCGTCATGCGCAGATGAACTCCCCAGCAACCACTGGGCTCTCCTGTGTTGGGATGCAGCAGCTGAGCGATCAGATACTTACCGCGTCGCTGCCAGTCACCAACGGTCTGACCAGCAAGCCCCCGGCAAAAGGCTGTCGAACCGCCAGGGCTTGCCACTGCCCTCTCGCGGAGGATTTCGGCCTCCTGGATGACAAAGGATTGAAGACGGCTCGCCAGTCCCCGACGAACCGTCTCAACTTCCGGAAGTTCCGGCAACAGACTCAGGCCGGCTCGAGTTCGTCGAGCGCAAAGTTGTTGGTGTTGATGCCACCGTCCGAACCCTGCAGGCCGTTGTAGTTGACCTGTTCGAATCGGACCACGACTGGGTAACGGATGCCCGACGTGTCGATTGAGGCGACCTTGCCGACATCGTTGAACCAGAAGGACTCAGGGCGCTTGATCCGCACCATGTCACCGCGGGAGATCGCCATCGCTTCGTAGCAACTAAAAGCACATAAACCCTATCTCTGGGTCTTTCCCTGGCGTGCTGTTGCGTCACACAATGTCGCCCTGATCAACCGTTTGCCGGCCCTGCGCCATGCCAGCATCCAGCCTCCGGAGTGCTGCCTGCCTTGCTGCCAACGAACATGGAAACTCCAGTTCTGGAGCTGGATCTGCCAGATCCCGAACAGGACGACATCAGCACGATGGAGTTTCTGGCTCGCTTGGAACAGGCCTGGGCTGTCTGTGACAAATTCGATCTCCAGACTGAGATCTGGCGTGGAAAGATCCTCAAGGCCGTTCGCGATCGTGAAAAGAGAGGGGGAGAAGGACGTGGCGCCGGGTTCCTGCAGTGGCTCAGGGAGCGGGAGATCAGTAAGACCCGGGCCTACGGATTGATCCAGCTGGCGGAGTCGGCGCAGGAAATGCTGGGTGAGGGCGTGCTCGAGGAGACCAGCGTCAATCAGTTCTCCAAACGCGCCTTTATGGAAACTGCCCAGGCGGCACCTGAGGTGCAGCTGATGATCTCCGAGGCTGCCAATGAAGGGCAGGAGATCACCCGCAAGCAGGTCCGACGTCTGACGGACGAGTTCATGGCTGCCACGAGCCCACTGCTTCCTGAGGAAATCCGGCAACGCACCCAGGAGAATCTGCTGCCACCGAAGGTGGTTGCGCCGCTGGTGCGTGAGCTGGCCAAGCTGCCGGAGCCACAGCAGGATGATCTGCGCAAGGTGCTGCGCGATGAGCCTGAGCTTGATCGCATCAAGGATGTGACTCACACCGCCCGATGGATCACCAAGGCGACTGAATCCAGTGTCGCTGTCCGTGCCTTCCAGCAAGGTGAGCTGGATCTCGAGAAGGCGATGCAGGAAGCGCAGCGGCTGGATGCACTGGGATTGCTGGCTGATGCAGTCGGTCAGGCGCAGTCTCTGGAATCGGCGGTGCTCAAGCTGCATACCTCCTGGCGACGACTGGGTGGTTTGCAGGAACGTCTTTGGGTGGAAAGTGGCAGCAGTACGCCGTATCTCCGGGATGTGCTCTCGGCGCTGCAGAGTCTCAGCGGTGCAACGCTGCGGGTGTCTCTGGGAGAATTGGCGGGCGGGAAGCGGGTGCGTCTCCAGTTGGTTGAGGAATCACCGGATCAGCTGGATCCTCCTCCAATCCCCTAGATCTGGGGCTCGGTAGGCTACGCACACCATCTGTGGAGTGCTTTGGACCTGCTGTTGGATGCGCTCAAGCGCTATTACGGCTGGTCCGATTTCCGGCCAGGGCAGCGTCCCGTTGTGGAGTGCCTATTGCAGGGGCAGGACTGCTTGGCAGTGCTGCCGACCGGTGGAGGCAAGTCTCTTTGTTACCAGTTGCCTGCCCTGGTGAGATCAGGGCTTGTGGTCGTGATCTCACCATTGGTCGCGCTCATGGAGGATCAGGTTCTCCAGTTGAGACGTCGAGGCATCGCAGCGGCCTGTCTTCACGGTGGAATCGAGCCAGTTCAGAGACGCCAGACGCTCGAGCAACTCAACGAAGGCTCTTTGCGGCTGTTGTATCTCGCGCCGGAGCGTCTTCAGGGTGAAGCCACCCGTGCCGTTCTGCAGGAGCATGCCGCCAAAGGACAGCTGGTGGCGCTCGCTGTGGATGAAGCCCACTGCATCAGCGCCTGGGGGCATGACTTCCGTCCTGATTACCGCCGGCTGGGAGAGTTGCGGGCACTCTGTCCAGGGGTCCCATTGGTGGCCCTCAGTGCCACGGCTGCCCCCAGGGTCAGGGCAGATCTTCTCCGTCTTCTGCATCTCCGGCGGCCGCTGATTCAGGTGGGATCGGCTCGGCGTCACAACCTGCACTACGCCATGCGCCGGCGGGTTGGAGATCCTCTGCAGGATGTCATGGAAGCTTTGGAGAAGGCCCGCGGCGCCTGTCTGATTTACGCCCGCACCCGTGTTTCGGTGGAGCGCTGGACTGAGCGTCTCTGTGCCAACGGGATTCAGGCCATCGCCTATCACGCCGGTCTTGAGCCTGAGGTTCGGCATCGGGCCCTCGAACATTTCCTGGGAGCGCAGGATCCCGTGCTGGTGGCCACTGTGGCTTTCGGTATGGGGGTGGACCGGCCTGATGTCGGCTTGGTTCTGCACCTGGATCTCCCGAGCACCCCGGAGGGCTATCTGCAGGAGTCAGGTCGTGCCGGGCGTGATGGCAAGCCGGCTCACTGTTTGGTGTTGTTCTCGCCGAGAGATCGAACCAGTCTTGGATGGGCGATGCAGAGTGCGCTGCGCCGTTCGTCCGCCAGCAATGCTGTTGAAGAATCGCGTCGGATTGAACTGGCGCAGCAGCAGTTGCGCCGTATGGAGGCCGTTGCAGAGGGCGAAACCTGCCGAGAACAGGCTCTGCTGCTGTCCGTCGGTGAACTGGTTCCTCCCTGTGGCCGCTGTGATCGCTGTCTCTCCGGTGCCTCAAGGCAGGACTGGTCTGACCAGGCCACGGCTGTCTTGGAGTTGCTGGCCGAGGTTCACGGCACGGACGCCCGCAGGCTGAGTGAACGGCTTAACGCTGAAGAAGGTCGTTCGGTGCACTGGGGATGGCTCACGCGGCGGCTGGTTCAGGAGGAGTTGATCCATGAAACCGATGACGGCAGCCAGCGCCTGTATTTGAAGGAAAGCGGCCGGCGCTTTCTGCGTCAGCCCTGGCCCTTGCACTACGCCGCTTAGCCCGTATTCAACCCTTTGCAGCCGTACAGCGATCCTTCACGAGCGACTTCTCGAATTCAGACTGGGGTGCGATCCAGCTTTTCCACATCCCGTTTGCGCCGGTGGCATTGATCTTCCTGGCAGAACAATTCACAGCCACGTAGAGCGATTGTCCATCGCTGTTCAGTGTTGGGGCCACCTCGCTTCCACCCATCGACTGCCAGTTACCCCAGTCGACCTGAAGGGGGCCATAGGTGCGCCAGGAGGCAGGCTTCGGCTGAACGTTGGTCGTGGCTGTCTGGCTTGCCTTGGCGGTCGTGACGGGTTTGACAACCTTTGGCTTCGCAGCTGCGGGCTTGGCAGCCTCTGGTTTCACAGTCGCCGGATTGGCCGCTGTGGGCTTGACGCTCTCGGTTTTTGACTGGGCCTGAGCTGGCTTCTGCTCTTGGGGCTGGCTCTCGGTCGCCAAGGGTTGCCGTTCAGCAGGTGTTGTCGACGTGGCGATCGATGCGTTGCTGTTGCTTTCGGTGGAGCGCAGCATAAGCTGGGTTCCGATGTTGACCTGATTGGGATTTTGGATGGCATTGATGTTGATCAATGACGTGATCGGGATGTCGTAGGCCCTGGCGATCTGGGTGAGCGTCTGGCCGCGGGCCACGGTGTGGGAGATGGCATTTGGCTTGGCCTGAATCGGCACCGGTTTGGCTGTGGCTCTGGGCTTTGCCTGAGGAAGCACCGCGTTGCTGGGCAGCTTCAGGGTCTGACCGATCTCAACATGATCAGCACTCGACAGCGCATTCAGGGCCATCAACTGACGCTCACTGACTCTGTACTGCGCGGCAATGCCGCTGAGAGTGTCTCCGGACCGCACGTTGTGCCGGCCTTTTCCGGCTGAAACGCTCCCCGGTAACCGAAGTGTCTGGCCGGCCTCTACATGGTCTGAGTTTCTGATCCCGTTCAGGCGCATCAGACTGTTCATCGATACGCCATAGCGAGCGGCAATATCCGAGAGGGTCTCACCTGACTTGACCGTCACGCTGGAGCCATGACTGGCGATTGGTGTCAGGGCCATTGCGGCCAGGACGGTCAGGAGGGTGCGGCGCATGCGTGTCCGTTGGCTGGGCGAAAGATAAGGTGCCTCCCGTGGTGCGCCAGTCCCAGGCTGTACTTATTTCAACGCTGGTCAGCTCAATAAACGACGGAATGTTTCCGGCTTCAGGGTGTAAGGCGGATAGCGCTGAGGAAGATCAAGCCAGAACGGACGACGCAGCACCGATCGTTCATGGGAAAAGGTTCTGAATCCCGCTTCTCCGTGATGGGTGCCCATCCCGCTTGCGCCCACCCCACCGAAGGGCAGATCGGGGACGCCACATTGCATCAACACGTCGTTGAAACACACACCACCTGAGCTTGTGCTGCGCAGTACAAGCTCCTGGTCACGATCGTCACCGCCAAATAAGTACAGGGCAAGCGGTTTGTCCTGCTTCTGGATCCTTTGAATGGCGTCATTCAGATCGGTGATCTCCAGCACAGGCAGCAGTGGTCCGAACAGTTCATCGGTCATCAGCGGGTCCTTTTCGTCCTGCACGGCGATCAGCGTCGGTGCAATACGGCGTCTGATCGGGTCCGACTCACCGCCGATCAGTACACGACCTTCATCTTTGGCCTGCTTCAGCAATGCCTCCAGTCGCCCGAAATGATGGTCGTGAATCAGGCATGCGAGTGCCTTGGATTCGAGTGGATCGCTGCCGTAGAGCTTCAGCCGTTCCTCTGCAATGGCTTGCAGCAGAGGTGCACGCTGCTCCGCTTGGACCAGCAGATGATCCGGTGCGATACATGCCTGGCCTGCATTGAAACCCTTTCCCCAGATCAGCCGGCGTGCCGTGACGGACAGATCGGCTCCAGGAAGAACGATCGCAGGGTTTTTGCCTCCGAGTTCCAGAGTCACCGGTGTGAGATTGGCGGCGGCCCCCTCCAGCACTTTGGCTCCGATCTTTCCTCCGCCAGTGAAGAAGATGTGATCGAAGCGCTGCCTCACCAGTTGAGCGGCAACAGCTCCATCGCCGTTGACAACCTGAACCACATCGCTTTGAAAGTGCTTGGGTACGAGCTTTTCAATGAGCTCTGCGGTTGCCGGCGCATGTTCAGAGGGCTTGATCACCGCGGTGTTGCCGGCCGCCAGGGCGCTGACAAGGGGCCATAAGGTGAGACTGAAGGGCAGATTCCAGGGGCCGATCAACAGCACGCATCCGAGTGGTTCGCGGATCAGTTCGGCACGGCCGGGCTTCTGCACCAATGGAACAGGGATTCGGCGCGGACGCATCCAGGCCCGAAGTCGCCGTTCAGCGAGTTTGAGCTCCTGCAGCAAGGTCACAACCTCTGCCATCCCCTCCAGGTCTGGCTTGGCAAGGTCATGGCGAAGGGCCTCAAGAATTTCTGGCTCGTGTTCTGTCACAAGCTCACGCAGGCGCTGAAGCTGTGCACGACGCCAGGCTTCCGGCCTGGTGATGCCCTCCAACACAGGTTTACGCAGGCGTCCCAGATCGGTTTCGGTGAAATGTGGTGCAGCGTTGGCCTGGACCATGACGGGGATGAGCTTGCTGACTGTGCTGGGCATGCTCGCAGTTTCGTTGGCTCAACCGTTGGCGCGGGGATGACGTTGTGCACGATCGCTATTACACCGTGATCAGAGGCAACGGCCTGATGAGTCAGCAGAAGCCTTGGTGGAGCGGTGCCGTCATCTATCAGTTGATCGTGCGCAGTTACCGCGATGGCAATGGTGATGGGATCGGAGACCTTCAGGGGTTGGCCAGCCGACTTCCCTATCTGCGTTGGTTGGGGGTGGAAGCGATCTGGCTGACGCCCATCTATCCCTCACCGCTGGATGACGGTGGATATGACATCACCGACTTCAAGGCGATTCATCCGGACCTGGGTGATCTCGCAGCGTTCCATCGTTTTCTGACGGCTGCGCATGCGCAGGGCCTCAAGGTGGTGATGGATCTGGTGATGAATCACACCAGCACCCTCCATCCCTGGTTTCAGCGCGCTCGATGGGCACCACAGGGCAGCCCTGAGCGTGAGATCTACGTGTGGAGTGATGATCCGCATCGTTATGCGGATGCTCCGGTGCTCTTCCGCCATTTCGAGTCGTCGAACTGGGAATGGGATGAGGTGGCAGGTCAGTACTTCCTTCACCGTTTCCTGCGCCATCAGCCTGATCTCAACTACGCCAATCCATTTGTCCAGGAGACGATGTTGGATGTGGTGGATTTCTGGATTGATCGTGGTGTCGATGGCTTCCGCCTGGATGCCGTGCCTTTCCTGTGTGAGGAGGAGGGATCACGCTGTGAGGGGCTTCCTGAAACCCACGCTTTTCTCAAGCGACTGCGCCAGCGGGTGGATTCCCATGGTCGGGATGTTTTGTTGGTGGGGGAAGCGATCCAGCCAGTTGAAGAAATCGCGCCCTATCTGTTGCAGGATGAGCTCCACGGCGCTTTCAACTTTGCTCTGACTGCACACCTGTTTGCTGCGATCGCCAGCGGCAGTGTGGAGAATCTGCGCCAGTGTCTTGAGGAGGCACAGAAGGTCGTCAGTGGCTGCCGCTGGGCCTTGCCTCTGCGTAATCACGATGAGCTGTGGCTGGGTGATGGTCACCTGATCCCGGAGGAGGTGATCCAGACCATCCGTGCTGGTCTTCATCAAGGACAGGGGCATTGGCTCAACTGGGGAATCAACCGTCGCCTGGCGCCATTACTCAATGGAGATCCAGGTTCTAACCGTGTTCTTCACGCTCTGCTTTACAGCCTGCCGGGGATGCCATGCCTCTATTACGGCGATGAGCTGGGCATGGGGGATTGGCCGGGATTGCGCGACCGCGATCCCAACCGCACACCTATGGCCTGGACTCCAGCGCGAAACGGTGGCTTTTCAACCGCACCTGATCCGCTGCTGGTGCTGCCACCCATCACAGCTCCCGGCTACGACTACCGCGTGGTGAATGTTGAAGTGCAGAAGCAGCTGCCTGGTTCACTGCTGAACTGGCACCGGCGCATGCTCACCTGCCGGCGATTACTGCCGGCGCTGCGACATGGCAATTTCGAACTCCTGAAATGTGCCCACCCAGGGGTGATCAGCTACGTGCGCTGTGACGGCAGCATGACGGTGCTCGTGGCTGCCAACCTTTCGGCAGCAGGGGCCTCTCTGCATCTTGATCTGAGCCGTTGGAGCGGTATGCGCACGCGTGAGGTCTTCTGGGGGTGTGAATATCCGCCTGCTTCGGAGAATTGGTTCGTCTATCTGCCATCCCATGGATTCAGCTGGTGGCTGATCGGCGAAGTGGAGGATGTGAACTCCGATCGATCAGTGAACACTGAGTTGGTGAACTCCAATCAATGAATCCTGATCGTTGAACATCAATCAGTGATTCAGTTCCAGAGGTGTGCTGTTGCCATGGCCGCACTGCTCAAGAATTTGATTCACCACAGGAGTCAACCGTTGCGCTTCGTCGCGGTCGACCATGGCCAGCCGCGTTCGCCGGGCCAGCACGTCTGTGACGCTTCTCGCTTTTTCTGTTTCGACGGCATGCCGCAGCTCTCCTCTGCAGATGGGCATCACCGAGCTGAGTGGTTCACGCTCTGCTTCTGACCAGCTGTTCACCAGAGCCTCTGCATGGAGGCCATGACTGCTTTCAAGATGGTCAATCTGTTCCGCTTGTTGCGGCGATTTCGGCAATAGATCCTGGAGGGTTGTGCGTTGTGCAATCAGCCGGTTTGGGGTTTGCAGGGGATTGGCGTCGGCGCCGATCAGGGGCAGTTCCTCAGGCGGTGGCAGTGACTGTCCGAGTTGCTTCTCAACCGCAGTGAGGGTGTCGAGAGCCATGGGACGGCAAGTGGTCCACTTCCCTCCCATCACGCTCACCAGACCGCTTTGCAGCGTTTCCACCTCGTGCTCACGCACCACACGGCTGCTGTTCATGTCTGCATCGGCAGGCTTGAGCAAGGGTCTTCCTCCAGCCCAGCAACTGCCGATTTCAATGTTGTTCAGGCCTGGGAACCATCGCTTCACGTAGTCCAGGAGATAGCTCTGCTCCTGATCGGATGGCATGGCTGCCTGCTGTTGGCTGCAGGGCGTGTCGGTTGTTCCCACCAATGTGCGCCCGAAGAAGGGCAGCATGAACAGCACCCTGCCGTCATCCGTGGAGGGCAGCAGCAGGCCGATTCGCTGTGGACAGAGTCGCTGCTTCAGCACCAAATGGACTCCGCGGCTGGTCAACATGCGCTCCTGGCAATCGGGTTCGGCCATGCGCCTCAGCACATCGGCATGAATGCCAGTGGCGTTGACCACCACGCGGGCTTGCCAGCGTTCTCTGTGCCCATCCGCGCTTTCGCTGATGGCTCCGCACAGCTTTCCATGGCTGTCTTTCTCCAGCTCCACCACCGGTGTCCGCGTGCGGACCACCGCCCCGTGTCGCTCGGCGCTGAGAGCCATCAGCAGGTTCAATCTGGCATCGTCAAACTGCCCATCGCTGTAGGCGACCCCTCCGCTGACATCGCTGCGCAGATCGGGCAGAGCTTCATGCATCCGTGCTCGAGACATCAGCCGGCTGCTGCCGATTCCCGAACGGCCTGAGAGGGCGTCGTAGATGCCGAGCCCAAGGCGGTAGTAGATCTGGCCGATCAGCCCATCCGTTGGCAGAGCCAGCTCAAGGCGATGGGCAAGAAACGGCGCATGTTTCAGCCAATGACCGCGCTCCAGCAATGCTTCGCGCACCAGTCGAAGCTGAGCGGTGTCGGCGGTCTTGAACGCCAGTTCGAGATAGCGAACCCCTCCGTGCAAGAGCTTTGTGCTCCGTGAACTGGTGCCGCCACCAAGGTCATGGCCCTCAAGCAGGGCCACCTTGAGCCCCCGGCAGACGGCTTCATAGGCCACGCAGGCTCCACTGGCACCGCCGCCGATCACCAGAAGGTCGAAGCAGTTGTCATTCATGCCAGCGCAGGCTCCTTGAGATGGCATCGCTCCACTGCTTCAGCCAGTTCTGGCGTTGTTCGCCAGTGAGCGAGGGATCAAAAACGTCCGCCTGCTTGCCGCGAAGGGATTCCAGATCCTGCAGGCTGTTGATCACCCCGGCCTGAACACCTGCCAACAGCGCGACTCCGCGGGAGGTGCTCTGCAGATAGGCCGGACGTCGGACCCTCAGTCCAGTGCTGTCGGCCTGGGCCTGCAGCAGTGGATCTGAGGCGGCTGCACCGCCGTCCACGGCCAGTTCTCCGAGCTCCTGGCCAAGGGACTGCTCGGCGAGCTGCACCAGTCCCGCCACTGAGAGCGCAATGCCTTCGAGGGCTGCACGGGCGATCTGGCCTCGACCGGTGTCGCGGGTCAATCCGATCAGAAGGCCGCGAGCACCAGGATCCCAATGCGGTGTCCCCCAGCCTGTGAAGGCTGGAACGAGCATGACACCTCCCGAATCTTCGACGCTGCGGGCCAGCTGGTTGACGTCTTCGGCTGTCTCGATGATCCCCAATCCGTCCCGCAGCCACTGCACCACCGTGCCGGCGTTGAAGAGACTGCCCTCAAGGCAGTAGGTGGGCTCACCCTGGTCGTCGGTCCAGCCGAGGGTGCTCAGCAAACCCGCATCACTGCGATGAATGTTGCTGCCTGTGTTCACCACCAGAAATGCACCTGTTCCGTAGGTGCATTTGGCTTCGCCGGGTTCCAGGCATAACTGGCCCAGCGTCGCTGCTTGCTGGTCGCCGAGCAGGGCCTGGATCGGGACTCCGGCAAAGGGGAGGCCCGATGCAATCGCGCCAAAGTCGCCGCGGCAGGGCACAAGCTCCGGCAATGCGCTCAGGGGTAGGCCTGTCTTTTCGCAGAATGCATCCACCCACTCACGTTTTTTCAGGTCCATGAGCAGAGTGCGGCTGGCATTGCTCATGTCCGAGCAGTGGCGGCGGTTACCGCTGAGGTTCCACAGCAACCAGCTCTCCACCGTGCCGAAGCAGAGATCATCCTTGGCGGCAGCGCTGGTGGCGCTTGGTTCATGCAGCATCAGCCAGCGGATCTTGCTGGCGCTGAAGTAAGGGTCTAGGAGCAGGCCGGTGCGGGCGCACCATTCCTGCTCCAGGCCATCCTCTTTCCATTGCTGACAGATGTCCGAGGTGCGGCCGTCCTGCCACACCAAGGCCGGGCCGCAGGGCTGGCCATCGCTGCGGCGCCACAGGATCGTTGTTTCCCTCTGATTGGTGACTCCACAGGAAACAACAGCGTCTCTCTGTTCCTGGCTGATGGTCTGTTCCAGGCGCTCCATGGCCAGACGCTGGCTTTCCCAGATCTCGCCTGGGTTCTGTTCCACCCATCCGTCAGCTGGATAGCTGATGGCCAAGGGAGCGCTTGCACTAGCAACGGGGAAGCCACGCGAGTCAAACAGGGCGGCGCGTGAGCTGCTGGTGCCCTGATCCAGTGCGAGAAGGAGGGGCGTTGCTGCCATGGACGAGTCGTTTTTCAAGTGCTAGCGGCACTTGTCGGCTGTCGCCACACGATGAGCTGATGTCGCATCACCAGGGCATCGTTGCTCTGGGGCAGGTTTTCATCCATGAACCCCGGGCTGGCCTGACCCCCGAGAGCTGACGCCACCCAAGATCAGAGCTGAGGTCCTGAGTAGCCTTCCATTCTTGATTGCCTCTGGACTCAACACCCGGTGCCTGGGTGTTGGATGAAGCCCTTGTCGAGACTTGAACTCGAGACCTCTCCCTTACCAAGGGAGTGCTCTACCGCTGAGCTACAAGGGCTTGTGGTGGATGGGCCGGGTTGGATTTGAACCAACGTAGGCAGAGCCAGCGGATTTACAGTCCGCCCCCATTAACCACTCGGGCACCGACCCGAACCACCCGAAGAACTTACCAGTCGGCCTGGCGTTCCCTTCAGCGATCTGTGCCTCTCGTTGGTTCTCGATACGATCGGGTCCCCAAGGAATTCTCGTAAGGCCATGCGCCTGCTGCTCCTGAACGGCCCCAACCTCAATCTTCTGGGGCAACGAGAACCTGGTCTTTATGGACATCAGACGCTCGAGCAGATTGAGCAGGATCTGCATCTGCGTGCAACGGCTGCTGGTGTGCAGCTGGAGTGTTTTCAAAGCAATTTCGAGGGTGCGCTGGTGGAACGCGTCCACCAGGCCATGGATGGGGTGAACGGGATTCTCGTCAACGCAGGCGCCTACACGCATACGTCGATCGCTCTGCGTGACGCTCTGTTGGGAGTGGCGATTCCCTATGTCGAGCTTCATTTGAGCAACACGCATGCCCGAGAGGCCTTTCGTCATCAGTCGTTTCTGGCCGATCGTGCCGTTGGCGTCGTCAGTGGCTTCGGGCCCTTCAGTTATGACCTGGCCTTCGATGGCCTGCTGAATCACCTGCGCAGATCTGCCCCATGACCATCACCTCTTCGGTGACGAGTATCCGCTGGCTTGCAGCACCCACCAGCCGTCGCTGGGTGGAGCAAGCCATCGCCAGGCCGATGGAGGTGCTGATCGACCATGCCCATTGCGAACGTAAAGCGGCTGGGGCGGCTGTTCAGCTGATGTTCCGCTATCTGTGCGAGCCAGGCCTGGGCGAGGCTCTCAGTCCGCTGGCGCGTGAAGAGCTTGAACACTTTGAACGGGTGTTGACGCTCCTCAAGGACCGGGGACGTTATCTGGAGCCCCTGCCCTCGCCAGGTTATGGAGCATGGTTGGCCAAGCAGGTGCGCCGGGGAGAGCCCGAGCGCATGCTCGACTCGTTCCTGGTTGCGGGGCTGATCGAGGCCAGGAGCCATGAGCGCATGGCCCTGCTTGCTGAGTACAGCCCGGATCCAGATCTGCGCTTGCTCTATGGCGATCTGTTGAAGAGCGAAGCCCGCCATTTCGGCCTCTACTGGGTGCTGTGCGCAGACCGCTATCCAAGGGATGTGATCGTGCCTCGGCTTCACGAGCTGGCCGCGGCGGAGGTGGATGCGTTGCGCGGTGAGCTTGCCGCACCGGAGGCTGTGCGCATGCATTCCGTTGGAGTTGATGCCTGATCAGGGATTGCCTGTCCATCACCTGATTAAGGCGAGGCTTGCCAGGTGGTCGAGAGTGGCGTGAGCACCAGGCGCAGCAAGTTCGTAACCGGAGTCCAAAAGAAGTCTGAAGAGACGCGCCATGGAGTCTGGGTCACTTCTAGAATTGACCCAGTCACTTTGCAATGTCGATGCCTGACCCTGTGACCGCTGTTGCTGACTCGCTGCAGGCTTTGCGTAACGGCACCACTGATGAGCAATGGGATGGCCTCAAGTCCAACCCACTGGTTCGCGACCTGATCGGTCGTTGTGCTGATCTGGAGGCCGCGATGCTGCTGGAGGATCAGTGCCTGGTAGCCGAGTTGCCGACCTGCAGGACGGCATCGTTGAAATCCGCTGTTGATGCGCGTTTGCTTCTGGCGGCTTGAGTTCCTAAGGCGTACTGAGGCGGGGGTAGTCATCGGCGATTGCGTCTCCGGTGAACTCAGCAACCCATCCGTTGGGATTGTTGAAAAATCTCAGTGTGCAGAAATAAGGCGTCTCGCCCATGTCAAACCAGTGAGGCGTTCCGGCAGGAACGCTGATCCAGTCATTGGTTTCACAGAGCACCTGCATGACTTCATCGCCGATGTGCAGACAGAACAGGCCGCAGCCTTCCACGAAGAACCGCACTTCGTCCTCTGCATGGACGTGCTCATTCAGAAACTTGCGGCGCAGGGACACGCGATCCGGATGATCAGGAAGCACCCTGATGGCATCAACGCTGGGGTAATGCCCTCGAGCCTGAGTTCGTTCGATTTCGCTTTTGTAGCGCTCCAAAATCTGTGCGGAGGAAGCGTTGGTTTCCGGCCGATGCTGGGTCGGCCAGCGTTCGAAGCCAATGCCGCGTTGCTTCAGAAGATCCTGAATCAGCCTGAACTCTCGGGTTTTCAATAAGACAGTGTTGGATCGCGCTGAATAGAGAGTCAGTTCGCTCATGGTCCGGAAGCAATCCTGATGCAGTGCATCAAAGCTCCTGTCACCCTGTTCAGCATGCTGGATGGCTGGTTGGCTTGCATTGCCGTTGTCCATCGCGTCCGAGTGTTCCTCAGATCAGCTGGTGTTGGTTGGCGTAGGTCCGGGGGATCCTGAGCTGCTCACCGTGGCTGCAGTTCGAGTGTTGAAGGCTGCTGATGTTGTTGCCTATCCCATTGCTCATGAGGGAGCTGAGGGTATGGCTCTTGCCATTGCGTCCCGCTGGATTCGCTCTGATCAGCGCCTGCTGCCTCTGTTGTTCCCCATGGTGACTGAGTCTCAGCCAAGGATCGCAGCCTGGAGACAGGCGGCTGATGTGCTGGCTGCAGAGGTCAGATCCGGCAACCGGGTCGTGCTGCTCTGCGAAGGGGACGTCTCACTGTTTGCGACCGGGAGCTACGTGCAACTGGCTCTGCGGCGCCATCACCCTGATGTTCCCTTCGCCTTGATTCCAGGCATTCCCTCGGTGTGTGCAGCGGCAGCAGCTGCTGTCGAGGGATCTCTCGATCTTCCTTTGGCGTTTCAGCAGGAGGGCTTGCTCATCCGTCCTTGTCCGGAAACGAATGTCGAGTTGATCGCCTTGCTGCAGAGTGCGCGCAAGACCTCCACGGTGCTGGGTTTGATCAAGCTGGGACAGCGTTGGTCCTGGGTGCGAGCAGCGCTGGAGCAGGAGAAACTGCTGGATCGGGCCCTCTTTGCTCAACGGGTTGGTTGGCCTGATCAGTGGGTGGCCCCGGCTCAGGCGGTGCCCGACGATGTGAAGCCCTACTTCTCATTGCTGCTGATCCGTCAGCAATGGCCTGAGGTGTTGCCTTGATCGCCGCTTTGCAACCGTTGACACCCCTGCAATGGCTTGCGCTGGTGCATCCGGTGCTGATCATCCTGTTTGTGTATCCGGTGATCGGCGCCACGATTCGGCTCGGGATTCTGGCCAGAGAGCGCCGTCTGGAGATCAATCCCATCGCTCCAACCGTGCCGGTTGAACACGTTGATCACGGTCGATGGGCGACGGCTGGTTTGCTCGTGGCTGTGCTGTTCGCTTTGAGCCATGACCTGGCTGCCGCAGATGCCGGACTGAGGAGCTGGGTGCTGTCCATCCTGCAGGCGGCAGGGGTTGTGCTGTCGTTTCTAGCCCTGCTGCGCACCCGCCGACTGGCCCTGCGGCTGCTCTTTTCCTGGAGCTGTTGGCTGTTTCTGCTGCTGATCACGATCCAGCCTTTGCTAGCGACTGATCGTGCGCTTGGGGCTCCTGCTGTCTGGCAGTCGCACACCTGGGGTGGACTGTTGCTGCTCGCTTTTCTGCTGCTGACCATGGCTTGTCAGCGGGAGATCGCCGGTCGCCTGTGGATGCGCCGTCTGCATGTGTCTCTCAATCTTTTCGTGGCCCTTTTGCTGGCGACTCAGGCCATCACAGGAACCCGTGACCTCTGGCTTGGCTGAGTGTGAGGGCGGCGGGGTCTGAGGCATCAGACAGCGATGGAACGGACGTCGTGACGGCAGGATGAACAGACGGCTGATCAGGACGAGTAAAGCTCGCAACTCAGGCTTGGCCTGGCGTTCCGGCCAGCAGTGAGGTCGGCAGAACAACCAGAGGATCAGCTGTTGCCGTGCCGTGTCGCTGAGTGTCCGCCAGCGAAGCGCGAGTTGATTGCCTTGGCTGCTGTCCAGTTCAACCGGCAGTGCCGGGACGTCGTCAGTCCAGCGAAGCCGCCTGATCTTCGCCTGCGCTGGCATTGGAATGGCAGTCTCCAGCTCCACACCGCTCTCGCTGAGGGCTGTGATTCGACACGGTCGCCACTGCCCGGCGACGTCTTCCAGCTCTGCCCGTAAGGACACGGCTTGCCATGGTGCTGGATCTCGTGCGGGTGGATCCCAGCAGGCTCGCAGTGCAATCCAGAGGCTGAGCAGGTTGATCACCGCCCAGGTCAGGCCAAGCGGCCGGGAGTCGAGGATCTCGCTGTCCAGTGATGCCGTCGTCACCAGTCCAAACAGGTTGACCAGGTTCAGCAGCAGCAGTCCCAGCAGAGGGATCACCAGCACGATGCTGAAGCTGCCCCGAGTGCGTTTCTGGTGTTTTGGTGTCACACGAAAACCACCGATATGTCCCATCAGATTGGTGAACACCGTCAGCGTCAGCGGCACCGTCAGCACCCAGCCGGTCAGTTCGCTGAGCAAGGCTGTGCGGGAGCCGCGGTTGATCCAGCCGATGCTGAGCAGAAGTGTTGCCCAGAGCGGCAACAGCATCCGGAGAGCGTCACTTGTGCTGATCAGGATGGGAACAGTGCCAAGCAGGCCGTAGCTGAGCGGCATCAGCATCAGCACCAGCCGGGGCATGTTGTTGAACCAATGCACAACGCCTTCGAGATAGGCCATCCGCTCTCCAACGCGGAGGTCGCCCGGACCCAGTGGACCATCACGCAGTTTCAGACTTTGCAGCGTTCCATTCGCCCAGCGTTGGCGCTGACGCACAAAGTCGGCCATGGTTTCGGCCGCGAGGCCCGCACTGAGCTTCTGTTGGAGATACAGCAGTTTCCAGCCCTTGCGCCGCAGCCGAAGCCCCGTTACGAAATCTTCGGAGATCGCCTCTTGCTTGAATCCTCCGACTGAATCAATGGCGCTGCGTCGAGCCAGAAAAGCAGTGCCGGCGCAAACCACTGCTCCCCAGCTATCGCGAACGGGTTCGATCCATTGATAGAAGCTCTCTTCATCGGGCAGTAACCAACGCTCCATGCCCAGGTTCCGCATCACCGGATCGGCATTGATGAAGGTCTGCGGGGTCTGAAGCAGCCCCACCGAGGGGTCCTGGAGAAAGCCGATGCAGCAATCGAGAAAGTTTCGCTGCGGAATGAAGTCAGCGTCGAGCACAGCCACCAGCTCGCCGCTGCAGTGGTGGAGGCCGTCATTGAGGTTGCCGGCTTTGGCATGGGTGCGAGTCGGTCGATGGCGGTAATGGCAACCGTGCCTGAGAGCCAGTTCTTTCACCTCGTCTCGGCCGCTGTCATCCAGCACCCACACGCAATGGTTCCGATAGTTCTGATGACAACAGGCGATCAGGCTGCGTTCCAGCACCTCAAGGGGTTCGCCGTAGGTGGGCACGAGAACGTCGACCATTGGCCGCCAGTCGCTTTTCTGCCACTGGTCTTGCAGCTGCTGCAACGAGCCTCGACGGTCGGGAAAGCGACGCCAGGCCAGCCATAACGGCAACAGTCCTGACAGCAGCAGCCAGGCTTCCGCCGTCAGCAACAACAGGCTCAGTCCTGTGCTCAGGTTTGTGCTCAGGTTGAGACTGCTGGTGATCCGCCAATGCAGATATCGGGCGGTCAGCAGGCTGATCAGCAGGATCAGACTGCGTCGCTTCCAGATGGGGCTCAGCTGCTCAGGCTGTCTCCTCAACCAGATAGGCCACGCCAACACCATGAGTGGCAGCCAGTTCAAGCCAGCTGCTCCTGCTGTTGTTGAAGCAATGTCAGTGCCTGATCAGGGGTGGGCGCACGCATCAGTTTCTGGCGGAACTGAGACGCTCCAGTGAATCCTGTACAGGTCCAGCTCATGTGTTTCCGCGCGATCAGCAGGCCGTGATCTCCTCGCCAGTCAACGAGGGCCCGCAGTTGCTCAGAGGCCAGCACCAGGCGTTCTCGCGGGCCTGGGGTGAGGGGAATGGTGTGACCGCTCAGCGCCGCATCGATCTGACCGACCAGCCAGGGAGCGCCCATGGTTGCTCTCCCCACCATCACCCCATCGGCACCGGTTTTCTCAAGGCAGCGCAAGGCGGCATCAGGGCTGTTGACATCGCCATTGGCGATCACCGGAATGCTGAGTGACTGCTTGATCGAGGCAATGGCTTCCCAGTCCGCTGATCCACTGAAGTGTTGTTCCCGCGTACGACCGTGCACGGTCAGCAGCGTTGCACCCGCATCTTGCAGTTGTCTGCACCAGGACACTGCCGCTTGATGAGACCCTTTGATTTGTGGCTGATTGCACCATCCCAGGCGTGTTTTCACGGTGACAGGCAGGCCGACGGCTGAAGCCACCGAGTCCACAATCCGGCAGGCCAGATCGGGATCGCGGATCAGTCCGCTGCCACCGCCTTTGCGGGCGATTTTGCGGACAGGACAGCCCATGTTGATGTCGATCAGGAAGGCACCGGCGTCCTCGGCTCGTTGGGCTGCATCGGCCATCGCCTCGGGTCTGTGATCGAAAAGCTGGACGCCGATTGGTCCGGTTTCCTGGCTCAGCTCCTCGACTTTGCCCCTGCCGTGGCCGAGCTCAAGGCTGGTGGCGTTCACCATTTCCGTGAACAGCAGAGCATCCGGCGCCCAGCGCCTCACCAGAGCACGAAAAATTTTGTCGCTGACTCCTGCAAGCGGAGACTGCAGCACGTTGCAGCGCAAAACGCGCTCAACGCTGCTTCCACTCAGCTGCAGGCCCCTCACCATCGGCATTGGATTCAGTTCACGCATCCTCGCCAATGGCAGGCCCAAGTGCTTTCAGGCCACAGACTCATCCAGTCCAAGCCGGGTACGGGTGTCGCGAACCTGGGATTCGATGGCGTTGCGAAGCCAGGCTTGATTGGACCAGTCTTCATAAAGGGCCAGTCGCTCCACTTCCTGCATCAGATCGAGCGGCAGTTGAAGGTTCACGTTCTGGATGCTGTGGGGACTGGCCAGTCCCCCCTGGTGGGGAGCATCGAGGTGGAGCACTTGCACTTTCAAGACCTGAAGCCTGGTGCCGGCACGTGGCTGCCGGTGTCGCACCTGACGCACTGTCAATCGCACAGGGCAACCTGCACGAATGCGTTGCAGGCCTCTGTTGCCTAGAGGCGCGTCACGACGGTCGGCAAACACCGGGGTGCTGATGCCGGTCTTGCCGCTGTAGCTGAAGCACACCCTGCCTTGTGCATCCCAGGGAGGGGGAGACATCTCACCGCACTGCCGGTTTTTGAGCAGACGCCGACGATCGCGTTTGACGGTTGCCATGACCTCGTCCGGAAGCCGAAAAATCAGACGCTGCAGGCGTGCATCACCAAGAAGTGACGTCTTCGGTTCCAGGGCTGTGTCGAAGACGTACATATAGCAGAAGGTAATGGAGGTGAGGCAGGGGCTGTCGTGGTCCCTCTGCGGTGGCAGCGGCTGTGGATGACAGCATGCGGCGATGTCATCACACTCCTGGAGTCTGAGCCGAACTCTCCTGATGGCGATCCTTGAAGATCGTCTCAGCGATCGATTCGTGGCCTCGCTGATCTGGGAGCGATTGGCGTATCTCCCCCCTGAGGCTGGAGAGGGGCCATGGCTGGCAGGCCCTGCAACGCCCGCCGCCTGGAGAGAGGCCTTCCCGGAGGCCCCGCAGGTGATTGCTTCGCGGCCCGCTTCGGTGCGTCTGACTCGGTCGATTGCCAAGGAATCCAAGCAGCTGCTGAAGCAGCAGCTGCAGTTCGGCGGCTATCGCATCACGGAGCTCAATCCAAGGCGCACGCGCCGTGCCACTGCGGTGAACTGGTTGCTGGCCTGGCTGGTGTCAGCTGGTGAGCTGCTGCCAGAAGACGGGTCTCTACCACCTCTGCTCATTCCACCGGCGGATCCGGTGCAGGGGCACCCCGGCGATCCGCTGGTGGAATGAGCTCACACCTGAATCACCACCTTGGTGCCCTTGAGTGTGTTCTCAAACAGCCAGCGGGCTTGATGCGTGGGCATGCGAACACAGCCATTGCTGCGGGGAACACCGAAGGCATGGCCGGCATCTTCCTGCCATGGAGCGCCGTGCATGCAGATCATCTCGTTGGCGGTGATGCACATCGCATAGGGCACCCCGGGTGCGACATAGCCCCGTCCACGCATGGTCACGGAGCGATATTTGGTGAGCACCTTGGCTTCTCCGGTTGGGGTTGGCGTGGACGCCTTGCCAGTGCTCACTGGGATGACCCGCACGATTTCATCGTTGTTGTCGTAGACGGTGAGCTGTTGATCCGAGAGGTCCACCACCAGGGTGGCGATCAGTTCGAGCATGATTGTGTGACAGCGGGTGCACTGATCCACCGCTAGCTGTCTCTTTTGAGACTTATTGGTCTCGCTCGGAAAGAATTCCCATTCTTGTTGGCGAAATGAAAAGTCGAGCGGCTTCCGTTTCAGGGCCTCCTCCCGCCGACAGACGCCTCTGTACTGTCAAGACTGTTCTTGCTGTGAACCTTCTTGGCGCGTCCCGTCGTCGCGATCATCGGGCGCCCCAACGTTGGTAAGTCCACGCTGGTGAACCGTCTCTGCCGCAGTCGAGAGGCGATTGTTCATGACCAGCCCGGTGTGACCCGTGATCGCACCTATCAGGACGGCTACTGGGGGGATCGCGAATTCAAGGTGGTCGATACCGGCGGACTGGTGTTCGATGACGACAGTGAGTTTCTGCCTGAAATCCGCGAGCAGGCCGCGCTGGCTCTCGAGGAGGCCAGTGTCGCTGTGGTGATCGTTGACGGTCAGCAGGGCCTTACGGCATCGGATGAAGCCATCGCGGAGTTCCTGCGCGGCCAGCGTTGCCCAACATTGCTCGCCGTAAATAAGTGTGAGTCACCGGATCAAGGTCTGGCCATGGCTGCGGAGTTCTGGAGCCTCGGGCTGGGAGAGCCTTACCCCATTTCGGCAATTCACGGGGCAGGCACAGCAGAAGTCCTGGATCGGGTGCTCACGTTCCTGCCTCCGAAGGATCAGGAGGGTGATCAGGAAGAGCCGATTCAGATGGCCATCATCGGTCGTCCGAATGTGGGTAAATCAAGTCTTCTGAATGCCATTTGCGGTGAGCAGAGGGCCATCGTGAGTCCGATTCGAGGCACCACCCGCGACACGATTGACACCAGCATCGTGCGTGAAAATCGTCCCTGGCGCCTGGTCGACACCGCTGGGATCCGACGCCGCCGCAGTGTCAACTACGGGCCTGAGTTCTTTGGGATCAATCGCAGTTTCAAGGCGATTGAGCGCAGTGATGTGTGCGTGCTGGTGATTGATGCGCTGGACGGTGTCACCGAGCAGGATCAACGCCTGGCAGGTCGCATCGAAGAAGACGGTCGGGCCTGCGTGGTCGTTGTCAACAAATGGGATGCCGTGGAGAAGGACAGCCACACCATGACGGCCATGGAGAAGGAGCTGCGTTCCAAGCTGTATTTCCTCGACTGGGCTCCGATGCTGTTCACCTCAGCGCTCACCGGCCAGCGTGTCGACAGCATTTTTGCCCTGGCGGTTCTGGCTGTGGAGCAGCACCGTCGTCGTGTCAGCACCTCTGTGGTGAACGAAGTCCTGAAGGAAGCCCTCAGCTGGCGGAGCCCGCCGACAACCAGGGGTGGACGTCAGGGCAGGCTGTATTACGGCACCCAGGTGGCGACCAGGCCTCCGAGTTTCACCCTGTTCGTGAACGACCCCAAGCTTTTCGGTGACACCTACCGGCGCTATGTCGAGCGTCAGATCCGTGAAGGGCTCGGGTTTGATGGCACTCCCCTGAAATTGTTCTGGCGTGGGAAGCAGCAGCGTGACGCGGAGAAGGATCTGGCCAGGCAGCAGAACCATCAGGGCTGAGCAGCATGGATTGGCTGAGGCAGATTCCGATCGGTCAGTACGTGGATGGTGCCGGTGGTTGGCTGCGTCAGCTGGATCCCCGCCTGAAGCTGTTGTGGGTTCTGGTGTTTCTGCTCACGCCTGTGCTGGCAGGTCCGCTGTGGCGAGTGGCACTTGTGATGGCTCTCCTGTTGATCACGTTGGTGAGTGGATTGCCGCCTCGGCTGTGGTGGCGCTCGTTGCTGCTGGTCAGTGTTCTCGGTTGCGCGGTCGGAGTGCTGGCCATGTTGCTGCCGACTGGTGATCCTGGAGCCAGCGTGCACCTGCGGCCGCCGGGGGAGATTGCAGGTCTCACGCTGACATCACCCTCCTGGGAGTTGATTCGCCTTGGGCCTCTTCAGTTGGGATCTCTGAAACTTGGCCCGCTTGTGGTCGATCGCCGCTCGGCTGAGCTGGGGTTGAACAGCGCCACCCTGATCGTGACCGTTGTCCACAGCGTGAATCTGATGTTGCTTTCCACCCCCAGTGAGGAATTGATGTGGTCTCTGAGTTGGTGGCTGGCTCCTCTGGCTCGACTTGGCGTGCCGATTGATCGACTGAGCTTTCAGTTGCTGCTGGCCCTTCGCTTTCTGCCGCTGGTCCAGGAGGAGCTCCAGAACTTGTTGCGCTCCCTCGCCAGTCGCGCTGTCAACCTGCGACGGCTCGGCTTTAAAGCCTCCTTTGCTCTGGTGCTTTCAGTGGGAGAGCGCCTCTTGGCCAACATCCTGCTGCGTGCTGAACAGGGCGCCGAAGCGCTGCTGGCTCGAGGTGGAACCTGGTTGCCTGCTGATGCGTTTCGTCCAGATCAGGCCACGAAGAGTGCTGCCCGCAGCATTCTGAACGGGGTGGCTGCTGTGGGGCTTGTCACTGTTCTGGTTCTGCGCGGAAGGTACGGTGCTCTCTGATCCCCGTTTTCATGTCTGTGAGCGCTGAGGGTTATCTCAACCACCCCACCTTTGGGATGCTCTACAGAGTGGCTCCTGCCGGGGAAGGTCGTGACGTATACGCCACGCTGTACGCACAGCGCATGTTCTTTTTGGTCACTCTGCAGCCTCGAGGGGCTCAGTTCGAGGTGATTCCCTATTTGGATGCGCGTCATCACGCTGAGTTGAATCTGGCCCGTCGTCGCCGGGATTCATCGGAGGATTACGGCAGCTGGAAGCAGTTGTTCGATCAGACCTTCATCTGACCATGCAAGACGGACAGCTCGGGTGACGGAGATTGAGAGTCGCTGGCAGCAACTGCAACAGCGGCTCCCGCAGGGAGTCAAGTTGCTCGCTGTGAGCAAAACGCAGCCTGCTTCGGCAGTTCGAGAGCTGGCCGCTTGCGGTCAGATCGATTTTGGTGAAAGCCGTGTTCAGGAGGCCTTGCCCAAGCAGGAGGCCCTGTCGGACCTCACCGATTTGCGCTGGCATTTCATTGGCCGGTTGCAGGCCAACAAGGTGCGTGCGGTCGTGAAGGCCTTCAGCTGGATTCATTCCATCGACTCGATGGCTCTTGCGGAACGTGTCTCCCGCATTGCCCTGGAGGAAGGACGTTGTCCGTCAGTGTTGTTCCAGGTGAAGCTGAGGCCTGATCCCGCCAAGGGTGGCTGGGACCCTCAGACTCTGAAAGAGGCTTGGCCGGTGCTGCGCGAGTTGCCAGGCCTGAATGCCTCCGGGCTGATGACCATGGCCCCGTTGGGACTGGACAGCAACGAGCGTCAGGGGCTGTTCAGTGATTGCCGCAATCTGGCGGATGAGCTCGATCTGTCTCAGTGTTCGATGGGGATGAGTGGCGATTGGCCCCAGGCCGCCGCCGCCGGTGCGACCTGGGTCCGTGTGGGATCAGCCCTGTTTGGTGCGCGGCCGCCTGTGATCCCCTAATGGCGATGAACAGAGCAACGTTGCGAGATGGACATCAATTCATCTGGACACGCTTGCTCACAACTCCCTTGAGCGCTATTCAGGGTCAAGGTTCTGCAGATTTCCAGTGTCGTTGATTTCTCGCCTTCGTGCGGTCGTTGCTGGTGATGATTACCTGGACGGCGATTATGACGAGCTCGACTACGACACAGGTGAGCATGAAGACAACATGCAGGGCATGTCGTCTGTCAACACAAGCGCTCTGGCACCTCTGGATGCAGCCAACCCCTTTGAGATGGACCAGAATTTCTCAGGCTCAAACGTAATCGGTATGCCTGGAATCAGTTCCGGCACAGCAGAGGTTTCACTGATGGAACCGCGCAGCTTTGATGAAATGCCGAGAGCAATTCAGGCCTTGCGTGAGCGCAAGACAGTGATTCTCAATCTCACGATGATGGAGCCTGACCAGGCTCAGAGAGCGGTTGACTTTGTTGCCGGTGGAACCTTTGCCATTGATGGTCATCAGGAGCGCGTTGGTGAGAGCATCTTCCTGTTCGCCCCGAGTTGCGTCACCGTGACCAATGCCAGTCAGGACGAGAGCACCACGCCCACTGTGGTCACCAAGGATGTTGAGCAGGCTTCCGCCGAGAGCAGTGTCGCACCTGCTCCAGCCTGGTCCGTTTCGGATGCTGCCGCTCTCTGAGTTTTCGCTTCGGTGACCGTTTCCGTTGGTGTGATTGGCATGGGTCGGATGGCTCAGGCCCTGATCTTTCCTCTCATTGAGAAAGGCAAGCTTCAGTCAGCCGATGTCATCGCGGTTGTCGGCAGTCAAGCGTCCGTCGCCAGGTTGACTCCTGAATCGCCGAAGGGTTTAGTCGTTGTTCCGGCATCTGATCCCCGGGCCCTCGATGCCTGGAATGCCCCTGTTCAGTTGCTGGCCATCAAGCCCCAGCAGCTTGATGCTGTTGCTGAATGCGTTCCCCCCCCTGAATTCGGTCAGTCATCGCTGCTGATCTCGGTGTTGGCAGGTGTCACCCTGAAGCGTCTTCAGAGCCAATTCCCGGGGAGGGTGTGTGTGCGTGCGGTGCCCAATACCCCCTGTTTGGTGGGAGAAGGACTGTGTGGGTTGTCATGGGGAGAGGGCATCACAGCGCAGCAGCGTCAGTGGGTGAAGGAAGCCTTTGATCCTGTGAGTGAGGTGCTTGAGCTGCCGGAGTCAAGGCTGGATGCGTTTCTGGCTCTGACCTCCTCAGGACCTGCCTATGTGGCTTTGGTTGCCGAAGCCATGGCTGACGGTGCAGTGGCCGCTGGTTTGCCGCGTGAGCAAGCCCACCGACTCGCTCATCGGACACTGGCCGGAACCGCCGCATTGCTCGATCAGCAGCAGCTTCATCCAGCTCAGCTCAAGGACATGGTTGCCTCGCCTGGTGGCACGACCATGGCGGCTCTGCGCAAATTGGAGAACGCCGGTGTGCGGACAGCCCTGATTGAGGCGGTGATTGCGGCCACTGAACATGGACGGGCCTTGCGCTAAGCCGCCAGAGGAGCTCTGCTCATCAGGTCACCGTACAAACGTTCGAGGGAGTCGATATTGCGGCTGATGGTGTATTTCTCAAGCACTCGCTCGCGGGCCTGTCGACCAAGTTCACGCGTCAGCACCGGTTGCTCGCGCAGCACCGGAAGCAAGGTGCGCAGCTGGCTCGTCACTCCCAGGGTGCTCATCACAATTCCTGCCCCACCGGCGAGCACTTCTCCATCGGCTCCGGCATCCGTGGCCACACAGGCACAGCCACTGGCCATGGCCTCAAGCAGTGCCAGTGACAGCCCCTCCACAAGGGAAGGAAGCACGAATACTTCGGCGCATTGCAGTAAGGCTATGCGCGTGGCCAGATCTGCTTCATAGCCCCACCAGAGCACGTCTTCGTCGTAACTGTTCTGAAGGGTGCTGCGCAGAGGCCCTTCGCCGACAATCACCAGACGACAGCCTTCCATCCGTACCAGACGCCAGGCCTGCAGCAGAGCCTCGACGTTTTTCTCGGTGGCAACACGCCCCATGTAGAGGAAGACGCGCTGCTGACCAAGGCGGGAGCGCACCTGATGCATTGGACTGCCAATTGCCGGTGTGATGCCCGGATCTGTCTTCAGCTCAGAGGGTTTCCACTGGTTGGTGTCAACGCCATTGGGGATGACGGCCAGACGGTCTTCACGCACGCCAAGACGCGCCAGGAATTCAGCCTGCAGATCGGAGAACACGATCACCCGGTCGTACCTGGAGAGTGCCGGTGCGTAGAGCTGATAGGTGAGTTGCTGTGTGCCTGCCGTCAGGTTGCGAAGGCTGGCATCGAAGGGAGGGTGGAAGGTGGCCACCAGGGGCACCCCCAATTGCTGACAGAGCTCCGGCAGTCGGAAATCCAGCGGCGAGAGCGTGAGGCTTGCATGCACCAGATCGGGTTGCAGGCGTTCAAGCGATTCGCGCAACTCACGCTGGGCACCCGGCGAGGGGATCGTGTAAACCTGCGATTTCACCAGATAGGGAAGGCTGACATCGGGATCATTGGCCAGCAGCGATGTGCTGCTGCCAGGTGCCTTCGGATTATCGAAGTGAATGAAACTGGTCTGATGACCCCGTGCCCGCAGGGCCTCCGTTGTGCTGAGCCCATAGGTGACATTGCCGCAGAACGGAGTTTTTTTGCCCAGCCAGGCAATATGCGTCACCGCCACCGTTCACAGGCCATGGCTGACGCTAGCAGCGCTGCCAGGGCCGTTCGAGCAAGGCGGCAATAAGAGCCAGCAGGGCGAGCAACCACAACACCGGACTGAGCCCGATGCTGCTGACCAGAGTGCCTGCCAGCACCAGCGGCAGACTGAGGGCAATGTTGATCAGGTTGTTCTGCAGGCCAAAGACTCTGCCTCTCTGGGATTCAGGAGTTTCCTCCTGGATGGTTGTCTGTGCCGGAATGGCGACCAGGGCGGCTCCGATGCCGAGGATCCCGCAGAAAGCCAGGGTGCTGTTGAGTGAGCCCTTGAACTGGCTGAGCAACACCAGTGAAAAGGTGATCAAGCCAAGGCCTGCCGCTGTGAGTCGACGCCGACTGAAGTGATGACCAAGCTGGGCCATCATCACCGCGCCAAGAGCCATTCCCAGTCCGCTCATCGCCAGCAACATGCCGAAACCAGAGGGCCCAAGGCTGCGAATCAGGCCTGCCAGTTGAAGGGCCAGAACATAGAGAGCGGCCAGCAGGCTGTAGAGCAATACCAGGTGAATCATGGCGTTGCGCACCGTGGGGATGCGCTTCAGAACCTGCAGCCCTTCTCCGATCTCGTGCCAGACCGACCGACCGTCGTTGTGGATCTCCCGTTCCCGGTAGCGGACTGCCAGCAGGCTCAGCGCCGCCATGCCGTAACAGAACGGCAGCAGAATGAACTCTCCACCGCGCACTCCGACCGAGCTGAACAGGTGATTCAGTCCTCGCAGGATCGGCTCACCCAGAGCGAAGCCAACGATGGTGGCTCCCATGCTGGTGGTTTGGTACAGCGAGTTCGCTGCCAGCAGGTGTTCGCCTGGCACAAGCAAGGTGATGGCAGCCTGTTCGGCCGGTGCAAAGAACTGAGTGAGGATCGATTCGACAAACGTCATGCCGATCAGACCCCAGTAGCCCCAGGGCAGTCCAAGGATCAGGGGACCTGGAATCAGAAACAGAGGGGTCAGCATCACCATCAGTGCCCTCAGTCCGTTTGAGGCCACCATCACCCGCCGTTTGGGCCAGCGGTCAACCCAGACCCCCGCAACGCTGCCCAGAACCATCGCCGGCAGCGTGTTTGCCACGAAAATCCCTGTGGCCAGAAGGGTGATGACCTTTGTGCGGGTACTGATGTCGAGGCCGTAATCGGAAGCCACCTCGGCAAGAACGCCGTTCTGCTGTGTCGTGAGCAGCAAGTGCTGATCGATCAGAAAGACCATCAGCACGATGTAGAACTTGTCCGCCAGTTGGGAGAAGATCTGGCCGATCCAGAGTTTGCGAAAGTCGCTCAGGCGCAACACGGCCTGGAGACCGCGGCCTCCCTCCGGATTGTTGCCGGTGGGTAGGACCGGCTCTGGACTGTTCAGGGGGGATCCGCTCAAGGTTCCAGCAATGACCGGCTCATGATCGCTCACTGCGCTGGCATGCAGTTGCCGACCATCTCCAGCGACCGCACTGGGCGGGGCAGATGGGTGCGGCACCAGCATTCCAGAACAGCCAGGAGCTTCAGCCACACCGGCCGTGGGCCCATCAGTCCGCCATCGCGTCTCCTTGGCAGTTCCGCCCTGGGCAACCGTTGCAGAAGAGCCAGCTCGGATGGGTTGAACTGAAGTGTGGCGCCCGGTAATGAACCGATCGCAAGTCCCTCCTCAGGCAGAAGGCTGCAGCGCCAATCCCACTGGCCGATCGGAGGAGCTAGCTCTGCTCCTGTCCGGCAGCAAACCTGCAGTGGAATTCCATAGCCACCCAGCGCCAGCAGATGCACTCCCGCCTGCACGAGCATGGCCAGGCAGAGATCTGCGTCGGGTTGGGTGGAGCGGCTCAGGGTTTCAAAGCTTTCGAGATGAATCAGCACCGTCTCCAGCATTCCAGGAACAGGGTCGCAGTCGCTGACAAGGGCAATGGCAAGTTCCGCCAGAGCCTGGGCTGCAGCGAGCGTTTCCAGTTGTTTCGCAACACCGCTGTAGTTATGCACGACCTGCAGCTGCCTCACCCTCTTCAAACTGCGACGACCCACCACCTGCAGATTCAGCAGGGTGAGCGGAACTGCAGCGGCAAGGCTGCTGCGTGGTTTGCGCGCTCCAGGCACGGCCAGGCGCACGACACCCTCTTGATCACTCAGCAGGGTCAGCAGTCGGTCATGCTCGCCGAGGGGGCCCACCTTGAGGGCCAGTCCCGTCAGGCGCTTGTCCCCACTCATCGCGATTGTCGCAGGGCCTTCACCAAGGCTGGGCCATGACCTGTGCCCAACGCGATGGCTCCTGCTTCCACGAGATCCAGCGCCTGCTCCAGCGCCCGGATCCCGCCGGCGGCCTTGATGGCGCAACGGCCTCGGGTGAGCTGCCGCAGTTCTCGGATCTGGTCCGCTGAAACGGCAGCCCCGAACCCGTTGCCGGCCTGGAGCGATGCAGCGCCTGCATCCATGGCTGCCTCCGCGGCCAGAGCAAGCTGCGCTTCATTGAGCTGATTGACATCCAGCACCACAGTCATGGGCAGATCCAGTGCTGCGATCGCTGCCAATTCCTCGGCGAAGCTGTTGGCACGGCCGTTCACAAGCGCTGACCAGTCCGGTGTGACTTCGAGAGCTTCGGCCCCATGGGCAGCCGCCCATTCGGCTTGGGCCTGTTTCAGCTCGGCGGGAAGCGCTCCGAATGGGAAGGCGACGGTGGCGATCAACTTCACCGGTCCCTGGCCTCCCAGGCGCCTGCGCACGACTTCAAGGTGAGTGAGGCTGACGCAGACACCGCCGAATCCCAGTTGGCGGGCGGCGTCGCAGAGCGTGAGCAGTTCCTCCTCCTGCAGCAGTGGATTGAGCAGAGCCTGATGAATCAGAGGGGGGATGTCCGGCAGGTCCTGCCGGCGCGGTGACTTGGTCATCGCTGAGCAAACGACGGATCAAGCCGTCACGAAAGGTTCAGTTGCGTGCCTGGATCACTCCATAGCCACCGTGGTTGCGCCGATAGATCACCTGGAGCTCGCCGCTTTCACTGTCGCGGAACAGATAAAAGTCATGGTCGATGAGATCCAGCTGGGTGCGGGCATCATCCAGCGTCATCGGTGGCATGGCGAAGTATTTGCGCCGCACCCCCGGACTGGGCAGCTGAGCCTCCTTCCCCTCGAGCAGTGAACCGTCCACGGGGCTGTCATCCAGCACAGCTTCAGTGGTTGGGGTCTCAGTGGCCCGATGGCCATGGCTGTGGTGATGGTCGCTGTGGCGTTCTTTGAAGCGTCGCAGCTGCCGTGCCAGCTTGCTGGCCACAAGGTCAATGCTGGCGTAGAGATTCTCACTGCGCTCCTGGGCACGAATCACTGTGCCGTTCGCGAAGACGGTGACCTCGGCCGTCTGCTGGGGAACGCGGGGATTGCGAGCCACCGATAGATGTACATCCGCTTCCTGAACAAGATCGTTGAAGTGATGGATCGCCCGATCAAGCTTCGTCTCGGTGTAATCCCTTAATGCGGGAGTCACATCCAGATTGCGACCATGGATCAAGAGCTTCATGCATCCCTCCGGTGCCTGCGCCTAACGGAAAGCTAGTGACGCCGTTGGATTCCGGAACCGGGTCTTCGGCATTTCTTTTTCAGCCTGATCAGCTGGTGCCTTTCCAGCAGGCCTGGAATCTTCAGCGTCGCTGGCAGGAGCGTTTGCTCCTGGAGTCAGCAGCCGAAGCTGATGCGGAAGCGGTCTGGCTGCTGCAGCATCCACGCTGTTACACCCTCGGCCGCGGCGCCAGTGAAGATCATCTGCTGTTCGACCCAGAGCATCCGCCCGCCCCACTGCACCGCATTGACCGTGGTGGGGAAGTGACGCATCACGCACCCGGTCAACTGGTTGTTTACCCAGTGCTGGATTTGCGCCGTCGTCGCACCGATCTGCACTGGTATCTGCGTCAGTTGGAACAGGTGGTGATTGATGTGTTGCAGGTTCTCGGCCTGCAGGGCCAACGCATTGAAGGACTGACCGGGGTCTGGCTCGATCAGCAGAAGGTGGCGGCGATCGGTGTGGGATGCCGTCGCTGGATCACACAGCATGGTCTTGCCTTGAACGTGAATTGCGATCTGGAGGGTTTCGCGTCCGTGGTGCCCTGTGGCATCAAAGGCCGAGCTGTCGGTCGACTTTGCGACTGGATTCCTGATCTGGAAATCGAGATCGTGCAACCTCTGCTGCGCGATGCCCTGGCCGCACGCTTCGAGCTGGTCTGGCAAGAGAGCACTCAAAAGCCTTGATGTCCGCATCAGCCTGATTCGCGAAGCTGTTTGATTGCCGAAGCCGTTCGATTGCCGAAGCAGCCTTGAGGTGATAGGCCTGGGCGACTGCATACCGTTTTCGTGACTACCGCCGCCAAATCCACCTGGTATCCAACCTCCCGAGAGCAGGCGGCACTGGCTCGCCAGGCCCATGTTCAAAGTCTCGGCAGGGTGGATCAGGTCTGGCCCTGGCTGAAATCCCATCACGGTGATGTGATGGCTGTTGATGCCCCCCATGCCGCGCATCCCGAGCGTCTCAGCTACCAACAGCTGGCGGAGCGGATTGATCAAGCCGCTGCCGCATTCCACAGTTTGCAGATCGGCAGTGGCGATGTCGTGGGCCTTTTCGCGGAGAACAGTCCTCGCTGGCTCGTGGCCGATCAGGGTCTGATGCGGGCAGGCGCCATTGATGCGGTGCGTGGTGCAGCAGCACCTGTCGAAGAGCTGCGCTACATCCTCGAGGATTCAGCGGCCGTCGCGCTGGTGGTGCAAACCGCTGATCTGTTGCAGCGCCTACAGCTTCCCGCGGATCAGCAGGAGCGACTGCGTTTTGTGCTCGTACTGGAGGGTCCGGCTGCTGCTGGTGCGCTCGACTTCGATTCTTTTCTGGCCCTTGGCAAGGGTCAGGGAGCACCGGATCCAATGACCGGGCGGGACCGTGCCTCTGCGCCAGCCACCACGGCCACGATCCTCTACACGAGCGGAACCACAGGTCGGCCCAAGGGCGTGCCACTCACGCATGCCAACCTTCTGCATCAGATGCGCAGCCTTGCCTGCGTCACCCGACCGGAACCGGGATCACCGGTGTTGAGCGTTCTGCCGATCTGGCATTCCTACGAACGCAGCGCCGAGTACTACTTCTTTTCCTGTGCCTGTTCGCAGAGTTACACCACGATCAAGCAGCTCAAAAAGGATCTGCCTCGGGTCAAGCCCGTGATCATGGCCACGGTGCCCAGGCTGTGGGAAGCGGTTCAGGCTGGCTTCGAGGATGCCGTCAAGACATTTCCCGCATCCCGTCAACGCCTGTTGAGGGCTGCCCTGGCCAACAGCACGGCCTACACCCTGGCCAGGCGCCGCAGCCGTGACCTGATGATTCAACCGTTGCGCAAGCGCGACCGTCTCAGGGCTGCGGCAGAGGCGAGCCGCCGCTGGCCCGCCCATGCGCTTGCTTCCAAGCTGATCTGGCCCAAGCTGAGGCAGCAGCTGAGTGGCGGAGAACTGCGCTATCCGATCAACGGAGGAGGTGCCATTGCTCCCCACGTGGATTCCTTCTTTGAAGCGGTGGGCATTGAGCTCCTGGTTGGGTATGGCCTCACGGAAACCAGTCCGGTGGTGAGCTGCCGGCGGCCGTGGCGCAACATCCGCGGTAGCTCCGGTCTGCCCCTCCCGGAAACAGAATTCCGCATTGTTGATGCCGAGACCAGGAAGCCACTCG